>NZ_JALNUX010000039.1:0-517 GCF_026544185.1 Pseudomonas sp. GM_Psu_1 | reverse complement strand
GATGGCAAGCCGCGTCCACCCTTAAGCCTTTGAGCTTGCAGCGTAGATAGGCTGCCTCCTCCACACTCATCCCCAAGTCCGAACGGTATCTGGAGCCTCAAGAGCTCGTATTACGCAAGGTTGGACGGGATGACGTGATCGTGACGCATCTGAAGGAGGAGACATCATGGCCGTAGTAGTAGGCGGTGATATCGCCAAGCGCAGCTTCGACCTGGCCGTCCTGCAGTCCAACGGCAAGTACCGGACAAAGGGCAAGCTGAGCAACGATCAGGCAGGCTTCGCGGTCTTTGCTGACTGGCTGCAACAGCATGCCGAGCCAGGCGCTTGGATCGTGATGGAAGCCACGGGCATCTATCACGAATCGCTCGCCGGGCACTTCCATGCGTTGGGCTACCGAATCGCGGTGCTCAATCCAGCACAGATCGCCCGTTATGCGCAAAGCCAGTTGCAGCGCAGCAAAACGGACAAACTCGACGCCAAGCTGATTGCCACCTATGGCCAGCGGCATGAAGATAGT
>NZ_JALNUX010000038.1:0-631 GCF_026544185.1 Pseudomonas sp. GM_Psu_1 | reverse complement strand
AAGTACCCCGAATACCACGAGCGGCTCAACGCCTTCCGCGAAGAGCAGACCCGCACCGTGCTGGACAACCCCGATCCGAGGGAGCAGGCATGAAGATCGGCGTCATCGGTGGCGGCCAGCTGGGCCGCATGCTCGCCCTGGCCGGCACGCCGCTGGGCATGAACTTCGCCTTTCTCGATCCGGCGCCTGACGCCTGCGCCGCCGCCCTGGGCGAACACCTGCGCGCCGACTACGGCGACCAGGATCACCTGCGCCAGCTGGCCGACGAGGTCGATCTGGTGACCTTCGAATTCGAGAGCGTCCCGGCCGAGACCGTGGCCTTCCTCTCGCAATTCGTGCCGGTCTATCCGTCCGCCGAAGCCCTGCGCATCGCCCGTGACCGCCTGTTCGAGAAGTCCATGTTCCGCGACCTGGGGATCCCCACCCCGGCCTTCGCCGACGTCCTCTCCCAGGCCGACCTGGACGCTGCCGTGACCCGTATCGGCCTGCCGGCGGTCCTCAAGACCCGCACCCTGGGCTACGACGGCAAGGGCCAGAAGGTCCTGCGCCAGCCGGAAGACGTCACCGACGCCTTCGCCGAACTAGGCAGCGTGCCCCTGCTGCTGGAAGGCTTCGTGCCCTTCACCGGCGA
>NZ_JALNUX010000037.1:0-764 GCF_026544185.1 Pseudomonas sp. GM_Psu_1 | reverse complement strand
CCAGCTTTGCGCCCGCCACGGCATCCCGGTGCACGCGCCGGAAGACGTCAACCACCCGATCTGGGTCGAGCACATCCGCGCCCTGGAACCGGATTTCATCTTCTCCTTCTATTACCGCAACCTGCTGTCGGGCGACGTCCTGGCCTGCGCCAAGCGCGGCGCCTACAACCTCCACGGTTCGCTGCTGCCGCGTTATCGCGGTCGCGCCCCGGCCAACTGGGTGCTGGTCAATGGTGAGACCGAGACCGGCGTGACCCTGCACCGCATGGTCCAGCGCGCCGACGCCGGTGCCATCGTCGCCCAGCAGCGCGTCGCCATCGCCGCCGACGACACCGCCCTGACCCTGCACGCCAAGCTGCGCGAAGCCAGCCAGACGCTCCTGCGCGACAGCCTGCCGGCCCTGGCCGAAGGCCGGCTGACCGAGCGCGAGCAGGACGAAAGCCAGGCCACCACCTTCGGCCGCCGCAGCGCCGCCGATGGCGAGCTGGAGTGGAGCCGTCCGGCCGTGGAACTGGGCAACCTGGTGCGCGCCGTGACCCAACCCTATCCGGGCGCCTTCGGCTGGATCGGTGACCGCAAGCTGATCGTCTGGAGCGCCCTGGCCCGCCAGGAAAGCCATGACCAGACCCCCGGCAGCGTGCTGAGCCTGGAGCCGCTGCGCATCGCCTGTGGCGAGGGCGTCCTGGAAATCCAGGCCGGCCAGCTGGGCGACAACGGCCTCTATCTGTCCGGTCCGCAACTGGCCCGTGAAGCCGGCCTGGTGT
>NZ_JALNUX010000036.1:0-764 GCF_026544185.1 Pseudomonas sp. GM_Psu_1 | reverse complement strand
GCAGCTCTGCGCCCGCCACGGCATCCCGGTGCACGCGCCGGAAGACGTCAATCACCCGATCTGGGTCGAGCGCATCCGCGCCATGGAACCGGATTTCATCTTCTCCTTCTATTACCGCAACCTGCTGTCAGGCGACGTCCTGGCCTGCGCCAAGCGCGGCGCCTACAACCTGCACGGTTCGCTGCTGCCGCGTTATCGCGGTCGGGCCCCCGCCAACTGGGTGCTGGTCAATGGCGAGACCGAGACCGGCGTAACCCTGCACCGCATGGTCAAGCGTGCCGATGCCGGCCCGATCGTGGCGCAAAAACGTGTAGAGATTGCGCCTGACGACACCGCACTCACACTTCACGCCAAGCTAAGGGAAACAAGCCAAGCGCTGCTCAATGAAGTGCTCCCCATACTTGCCTCCGCAACAGTGCAAGAACGCGAGCAGGACGAAAGCCAGGCCACCACCTTTGGCCGCCGCAGCGCCGCCGATGGCGAGCTGGAGTGGAGCCGTCCGGCCGTAGAGCTGAACAACCTGGTGCGCGCCGTGACCCAACCCTATCCGGGCGCCTTCGGCTGGATCGGTGACCGCAAGCTGATCGTCTGGAGCGCCCAGGCCCGCCAGGAAAGCCATGGCCAGACCCCCGGCAGCGTGCTGAGCCTGGAGCCGCTGCGCATCGCCTGTGGCGAGGGCGTCCTGGAAATCCAGGCCGGCCAGCTGGGCGACAACGGCCTCTATCTGTCCGGTCCGCAACTGGCCCGCGAAGCCGGCCTGGTGG
>NZ_JALNUX010000035.1:0-1494 GCF_026544185.1 Pseudomonas sp. GM_Psu_1 | reverse complement strand
CCTGGCGGTGGATGCCTTCGACCGCCAGACCCTGGGTCGCAAGCCCCAGGCCCAGGTGCAGGAGCCCGGCTTCAAGTACAACCTCTCGGACATCCACGCCGCCCTGGCCCTGGTGCAGCTGGATCGCCTGGGCGACATCAACAGCCGTCGCCGGCTGCTGGCCCAGGCCTACACCCAGCGCCTGGCCCAGCTGCCGGTCGCGCCCCTGGCGCTGCCCGACTACGCCCAGACCCATGCCTGGCACCTCTACATCCTGCGCATCTGCCCCGAGCGGTGCGGGATGGAGCGCGAAGCCTTCATGGCTGGCCTCAAGGCGCGCGGCATCGGCACCGGCATCCATTTCACCGCCACCCACCTGCATCCCTGGTACCGCGAGCGCTGGCCCGAGCTGGCGCTGCCCAACAGCGAATGGAATTCGGCACGGCTGTGCTCCATCCCGCTGTTTCCCGACATGACCCTCGCCGACGTCGACCGCGTGGTCGGCGCCATCGAAGACCTGCTGGAGAAAGGCGCATGAAGCCCTATGCCATCGACCGGGTATCCGTGGTGATCCCCGTCTACAACGAAGAAGCCAGCCTGCCGGAACTCTTGCGCCGCACCCGCGCCGCCTGCCGCCTGCTGGATTGCCAGGTGGAGATCATCCTGGTCGACGACGGCAGTCGCGACCGCAGCGCCGAGATCCTGCAGCGGGCCGCCAGCGAGCCGGACAGCCCGGTCGTGGCGGTGCTGCTCAATCGCAACTACGGCCAGCACTCGGCGATCCTCGCCGGCTTCGAGCAGGCCCGGGGCGATCTGATCATCACCCTGGACGCCGATCTGCAGAATCCGCCGGAAGAGATCCCGCGCCTGGTGCACACCGCCGCCCAGGGCTACGACGTGGTCGGCACCGTGCGCCAGCAGCGCCAGGATTCCTACCTGCGCACCCTGCCGTCGCGGCTGATCAATCGCGCCGTGCAGCGCTCCACCGGCGTCGCCATGCGCGACTACGGCTGCATGCTGCGCGCCTATCGCCGCCAGGTGGTGCAGTCGATGCTGGCCTGCCACGAGCGCAGCACCTTCATCCCGATCCTGGCCAACAGCTTCGCCCGCCACACCACCGAGATCGAGGTGGCCCACGCCGAGCGCGAACACGGGGATTCCAAGTACGGCTTCCTCAAGCTGATCAACCTGATGTTCGACCTACTGACCTGCATGACCACCACCCCGCTGCGCATGCTCAGCCTGTTCGGCGGTGGCCTGGCGGTCTTCGGCTTCCTCTTCGCCGCGCTGCTGCTGGTGCTGCGCGTCACCCACGGCGCCGAGTGGGCGGCCGATGGCGTGTTCTCGCTGTTCGCCGTGCTGTTCATCTTTACCGGCGCCCAGTTCGTCGGCCTCGGTCTGCTCGGCGAGTACCTCGGCCGGGTGTACCACGACGTCCGTGCCCGGCCCCGGTTCCACGTGGAACAAGTGATCCGCGCCGCCACCCTTTCTCCTTCGCCGGCGCCGCTGCGCCAG
>NZ_JALNUX010000034.1:0-1562 GCF_026544185.1 Pseudomonas sp. GM_Psu_1 | reverse complement strand
TCTGGCGGTGGATGCCTTCGACCGCCACGCCCTGGGCCGCAAGCCCCAGGCCCAGGTACAGGAGCCCGGCTTCAAGTACAACCTCTCGGACATCCACGCTGCCCTGGCATTGGTACAACTGGATCGCTTAGATGACATCAACAAGCGCCGCTGGCTGCTGGCCCAGGCCTATATTCTGCGTCTTGCGCATCTACCGGTCGCCCCCCTTTCGCTGCCCGACTACGCCCAGACCCACGCCTGGCACCTCTACATCCTGCGCATCTGCCCCGAGCGGTGCGGTATGGAGCGCGAAGCCTTCATGGCCGGCCTCAAGGCCCGCGGAATCGGCACCGGCATCCATTTCACCGCCACCCACCTGCATCCCTGGTACCGCGAGCGTTGGCCGACGCTTTCGCTGCCCAACAGCGAATGGAATTCGGCACGGCTGTGCTCTATCCCTCTCTTCCCGGACATGACGCTAGATGACATCGACCGCGTGGTCACTGCCATCGAAGACGTACTTGCCATAGGTACAGCCTAACCGGTGATCCGGCATCTCGTATCCCAGTGAAGCAATACTCAGAACCTGTTGGAGAAGGCGTATGAAGCCCTATGCCATCGATAAGCTGTCCGTGGTGATCCCCGTCTACAACGAAGAAGCCAGCCTGCCGGAACTCCTGCGCCGAACCCGCGCCGCCTGCCGCCTGCTGGATTGCCAAGTGGAGATCATCCTGGTCGACGACGGCAGTCGCGACCGCAGCGCCGAACTCCTGCAGCAGGCCGCCAGCGAGCCGGACAGCCCGGTCGTGGCGGTGCTGCTCAATCGCAACTACGGCCAGCACTCGGCGATCCTCGCCGGCTTCGAGCAGGCCCGCGGCGATCTGATCATCACCCTGGACGCCGACCTGCAAAATCCGCCGGAAGAAATCCCACGCCTGGTGCACACCGCCGCCCAGGGCTACGACGTGGTCGGCACCGTGCGCCAGCAGCGCCAGGATTCCTACCTGCGCACCCTGCCGTCGCGGCTGATCAACCGCGCCGTGCAGCGCTCCACCGGCGTCGCCATGCGCGACTACGGCTGCATGCTGCGCGCCTATCGCCGCCAGGTGGTGCAGTCGATGCTGGCTTGCCACGAGCGCAGCACCTTCATCCCGATCCTGGCCAACAGCTTCGCCCGCCACACCACCGAAATCGAGGTGGCCCACGCCGAGCGCGAGCACGGGGATTCCAAGTACGGCTTGCTCAAGCTCATCCACCTGATGTTCGACCTGCTGACCTGCATGACCACCACCCCGCTGCGCATGCTCAGCCTGTTCGGCGCTGGTCTGGCACTGTTCGGCTTCTTCTTTGCTGCCCTGCTGCTCTTCCTGCGCCTCACCCATGGCGCTGATTGGGCAGCCGATGGCGTGTTCTCGCTGTTCGCCATCCTGTTCATTTTCACCGGCGCCCAATTCCTCGGCCTCGGTCTGCTCGGTGAGTACCTTGGCCGGGTTTACAACGATGTCCGTGCGCGACCGCGATTCCACATCGAGCAAATCATAAGTGCGCCTGGCACCTCCCCATCGCCGGCACCGCTTCGCCAA
>NZ_JALNUX010000033.1:0-1614 GCF_026544185.1 Pseudomonas sp. GM_Psu_1 | reverse complement strand
CTGCCGCGGCAATCGCTGTTGTAGCGGAGGCCGAAGGCCTCCTTGGCCAGCACCACGCGCGGATCGGCGCGCCAGCCGGCGGCGGCGGAGCAGTCGACCCTGGCGCCGAGGATGTCTTCCAGGGCCTGCAGGCCACGGCCGAATTCCTGACCTAGACGCTCCAGGCTCCAGCTGCCGGTATGGGCCTGCCAGGCGTGGTGGTCCCAGGCGTGCAAGCCGACCTCGTGGCCGCGCGCGCGGGTCTCGCGCATCAGGTGACCGAGGTCGCGACCGATGGGCCGACCCGGCCAGGCGGTGCCGGCCAGCAGGATGTCCCAGCCATAGAGGCTGGCGGCCTTGGACCTCAGCATCTTCCACAGGAAGGTGGGCTTCACCAGGCGCCAGAGGTGGCGCCCCATGTTGTCCGGTCCGACGCTGAAGAAGAAGGTGGCCTTGACCCCGGCTTCGTCCAGCAGGTCGAGCAGCCGCGGTACCCCTTCGCGGGTGCCGCGATAGGTATCCACGTCGATGCGCAGGCTGGCCGGGATCAGGGTGTTCATCAGGCCTCCCGCTGCGCCAGGGCTTCGCGCAGGAAGAAGTCCAGCGTCTTGCCGACGGTGGCGGCCATGGCGGTGGTCGGCTGCCAGTCGATCAGGCGACGGGCGTTTTCCACGCTGGGCTTGCGGTGGGCCACGTCCTGGTAGCCGTCGCCATAGAAGCTCTTGCTCTCCACCTCGCGGAAGCCGGCGAAGGGCGGGAATTCGTGGCGCAGCGGATGGGCCTCGAACTGGGCCAGCAGCTCTTCGGCCAGTTCGCGGATGCTCGCTTCGTTGTCCGGGTTGCCGATGTTGACGATCTGGCCGTCGCAGCGACCGCCCCTGTTCTCGATGATGCGGAACAGCGCCTCGATGCCGTCGTCGACGTCGGTGAAGCAGCGCTTCTGGGCGCCCCCGTCGACCAGCTTGATCGGGGTGCCTTCTACCAGGTTGAGGATCAGCTGGGTGATGGCGCGGGAGCTGCCGATGCGCGCCGAGTCCAGGCGATCCAGACGCGGGCCCATCCAGTTGAACGGACGGAACAGGGTGAATTTCAGGCCCTTGGCGCCGTAGGCCCAGATGACCCGGTCGAGCAGCTGCTTGGAGACCGAATAGATCCAGCGCTGCTTGTTGATCGGGCCGACCACCAGGTTGGAGCGGTCTTCGTCGAAGCGCTCGTCCTGGCACATGCCGTACACCTCGGAGGTGGACGGGAAGATCACGCGCTTGCCGTATTTCACGCAGTGGCGAACGATCTTGAGGTTTTCCTCGAAGTCCAGTTCGAACACGCGCAAGGGATTGCGGGTGTATTCGATGGGCGTGGCGATGGCCACCAGCGGCAGCACCACGTCGCACTTCTTGATGTGGTATTCCAGCCACTCGGTGTGGATGGAGATGTCGCCTTCCACATAATGGAAATTCGGATTGGCCTTGAGCCGCTCGATGGCATCGGAGCCGATGTCCAGGCCATAGACCTCGTACTCGCCGTCGGCCAGCAGGCGCTCGGAGAGGTGGTTGCCGATGAAGCCGTTGACGCCCAGGATCAGCACCCGGGTGCGGCGCTTGGCGCGGCGATCCTGGCGATGCAGGCGGGCACCGG
>NZ_JALNUX010000031.1:0-3411 GCF_026544185.1 Pseudomonas sp. GM_Psu_1 | reverse complement strand
CTGACTTCTGGTCTTTGATCAGAACTGTTCTTTAAAAAATTGGGAAAGTGATAGAAGTAGACACATTGACTGTTTTCACTGGCAGTCGATGTCGTCAAGGTAAAATCTTGCGAACTCAAGCGCAAGTTTTCGGCGAAATGTCGTCTTCACTCATCTAACGCCTGCAGATCGGTAGCGTCCTTGGACGTCAGCGAGATTGCTTGGGGTTATATGGTCAAGTGAAGAAGCGCATACGGTGGATGCCTTGGCAGTCAGAGGCGATGAAAGACGTGATAGCCTGCGATAAGCTTCGGTGAGGTGGCAAATGACCTGTGACCCGGAGATCTCTGAATGGGGGAACCCACCTAGCATAAGCTAGGTATCTTAACCTGAATCCATAGGGTTAAGAGGCGAACCAGGGGAACTGAAACATCTAAGTACCCTGAGGAAAAGAAATCAACCGAGATTCCCTTAGTAGTGGCGAGCGAACGGGGACCAGCCCTTAAGTTGATTTGAGAGTAGCGGAACGCTCTGGAAAGTGCGGCCATAGTGGGTGATAGCCCTGTACGCGAAACGCTCTTATCAATGAAATCGAGTAGGACGGGGCACGAGAAACCCTGTCTGAATATGGGGGGACCATCCTCCAAGGCTAAATACTCCTGACTGACCGATAGTGAACCAGTACCGTGAGGGAAAGGCGAAAAGAACCCCGGAGAGGGGAGTGAAATAGAACCTGAAACCGTATGCGTACAAGCAGTGGGAGCCTACTTTGTTGGGTGACTGCGTACCTTTTGTATAATGGGTCAGCGACTTATTTTCAGTGGCGAGCTTAACCGAATAGGGGAGGCGTAGCGAAAGCGAGTCTTAATAGGGCGTCTAGTCGCTGGGAATAGACCCGAAACCGGGCGATCTATCCATGAGCAGGTTGAAGGTTAGGTAACACTGACTGGAGGACCGAACCCACTTCCGTTGAAAAGGCAGGGGATGACTTGTGGATCGGAGTGAAAGGCTAATCAAGCTCGGAGATAGCTGGTTCTCCTCGAAAGCTATTTAGGTAGCGCCTCATGTATCACTCTGGGGGGTAGAGCACTGTTTCGGCTAGGGGGTCATCCCGACTTACCAAACCGATGCAAACTCCGAATACCCAGAAGTGCCGAGCATGGGAGACACACGGCGGGTGCTAACGTCCGTCGTGAAAAGGGAAACAACCCAGACCGTCAGCTAAGGTCCCAAAGTCCTGGTTAAGTGGTAAACGATGTGGGAAGGCTTAGACAGCTAGGAGGTTGGCTTAGAAGCAGCCACCCTTTAAAGAAAGCGTAATAGCTCACTAGTCGAGTCGGCCTGCGCGGAAGATGTAACGGGGCTCAAACCAGGCACCGAAGCTACGGGTATCACCTTTGGTGATGCGGTAGAGGAGCGTTCTGTAAGCCTGTGAAGGTGAGTTGAGAAGCTTGCTGGAGGTATCAGAAGTGCGAATGCTGACATGAGTAACGACAATGCGAGTGAAAAACTCGCACGCCGAAAGACCAAGGGTTCCTGCGCAACGTTAATCGACGCAGGGTGAGTCGGTCCCTAAGGCGAGGCTGAAAGGCGTAGTCGATGGGAAACGGGTTAATATTCCCGTACTTCTAGTTACTGCGATGGGGGGACGGAGAAGGCTAGGCCAGCTTGGCGTTGGTTGTCCAAGTTTAAGGTGGTAGGCTGATCGTTTAGGTAAATCCGGACGGTCTAGGCCGAGAGCTGATGACGACCCTTCTTTTAGAAGGGGAAGTGGTTGATGCCATGCTTCCAGGAAAAGCCTCTAAGCTTCAGGTAACTAGGAACCGTACCCCAAACCGACACAGGTGGTCGGGTAGAGAATACCAAGGCGCTTGAGAGAACTCGGGTGAAGGAACTAGGCAAAATGGCACCGTAACTTCGGGAGAAGGTGCGCCGGTGAGGGTGAAGGGTTTACCCCGTAAGCTCATGCCGGTCGAAGATACCAGGCCGCTGCGACTGTTTATTAAAAACACAGCACTCTGCAAACACGAAAGTGGACGTATAGGGTGTGACGCCTGCCCGGTGCCGGAAGGTTAATTGATGGGGTTAGCGCAAGCGAAGCTCTTGATCGAAGCCCCGGTAAACGGCGGCCGTAACTATAACGGTCCTAAGGTAGCGAAATTCCTTGTCGGGTAAGTTCCGACCTGCACGAATGGCGTAACGATGGCGGCGCTGTCTCCACCCGAGACTCAGTGAAATTGAAATCGCTGTGAAGATGCAGTGTATCCGCGGCTAGACGGAAAGACCCCGTGAACCTTTACTGTAGCTTTGCACTGGACTTTGAGCTTGCTTGTGTAGGATAGGTGGGAGGCTTTGAAGCGTGGACGCCAGTCTGCGTGGAGCCATCCTTGAAATACCACCCTGGCAACCTTGAGGTTCTAACTCTGGTCCGTTATCCGGATCGAGGACAGTGTATGGTGGGCAGTTTGACTGGGGCGGTCTCCTCCTAAAGAGTAACGGAGGAGTACGAAGGTGCGCTCAGACCGGTCGGAAATCGGTCGCAGAGTATAAAGGCAAAAGCGCGCTTGACTGCGAGACAGACACGTCGAGCAGGTACGAAAGTAGGTCTTAGTGATCCGGTGGTTCTGTATGGAAGGGCCATCGCTCAACGGATAAAAGGTACTCCGGGGATAACAGGCTGATACCGCCCAAGAGTTCATATCGACGGCGGTGTTTGGCACCTCGATGTCGGCTCATCACATCCTGGGGCTGAAGCCGGTCCCAAGGGTATGGCTGTTCGCCATTTAAAGTGGTACGCGAGCTGGGTTTAGAACGTCGTGAGACAGTTCGGTCCCTATCTGCCGTGGACGTTTGAGATTTGAGAGGGGCTGCTCCTAGTACGAGAGGACCGGAGTGGACGAACCTCTGGTGTTCCGGTTGTCACGCCAGTGGCATTGCCGGGTAGCTATGTTCGGAAGAGATAACCGCTGAAAGCATCTAAGCGGGAAACTTGCCTCAAGATGAGATCTCACTGGAGCCTTGAGCTTCCTGAAGGGCCGTCGAAGACTACGACGTTGATAGGTCGGGTGTGTAAGCGCTGTGAGGCGTTGAGCTAACCGATACTAATTGCCCGTGAGGCTTGACCATATAACACCCAAACAATCTGACCGCGGTCAGAGCGTGAGGAAGACGACGCCGAAAACGGGCGCGTGGGTTCGCAAGACCCCAAAGACGACACGTCTACTTCAATCACAGACCCAATTGGGCCAGCCAGGCAGCTCCATCGCCTGGCCAGCCAACCGAATTGCTTGACGAACATAGAGCATTGGAACCACCTGATCCCTTCCCGAACTCAGAAGTGAAACGATGCATCGCCGATGGTAGTGTGGGGCTTCCCCATGTGAGAGTAGGTCATCGTCAAGCGCCTAACACCCAGCACCCCCGCTCAGTTCA
>NZ_JALNUX010000030.1:0-5914 GCF_026544185.1 Pseudomonas sp. GM_Psu_1 | reverse complement strand
CCAAAACAACGATGTCTTGTAGGATCGGCCGCATCGGCGGACCGCCATGGCCGCTATCAGACTGCTCGCCTAGAAAACCTCACAGTAACTGTTCTGCTCAGGGCTTGGCGTAGCGCTCCTCCAGGCGATCCAGCAGCAGGTTGGCGCTGTAGGGGTCGAGACGGAAGGTCTCGGCGCCCAAGGCTTCCACGCGGTTGTCCTTGACCGCCGGCAGGTGCGCCAGGAGCGGATTGCTGCGTACCGCCTCGGCTTCCTTGGCGTCCGCGGCGAACAGCAAAAAGGTCTGGCCCGTGAGACCGGTGGCGACGTTCTCGCCGGCGAGCTGCAGGATGTCGTGGCGCTGCCCCTGGCTATGGCCGGTCTCCAGCCCCGCCGGCAGTTTCGCCAGGGTGAAGCCCAGGCTTTCCAGCAACTGGCCCTGGGAAGAGGCGGCGGTCCAGAGATTGGCCTGGCGCGTCGCCGGGTTGTAGACGAAGGCGGATACCGGTTGCGGCGGCAGCTGCAGGCGCGCCTTGAGATCGGCGACGCGCCGGTCGAAATCGCCGACCACCTTGCGGGCGGCGTCCTCGCGGCCGGTGGCCTGGCCGAGCAGTTCCACCACCTGTTGCCAGCTGCGATTGTCGTAACCCACCACCAGCACCGGGGCGATGGCCTTGAGTTGCTCGACCAGCCGCAGCGCCGAGTCGTTGCCGGCGGCGCTGACCAGGATCAGGTCCGGCGCCTCGGCGGCCACGGCTTCGGCATTGGCCTCGCCGATGTACAGCCGCTTCACGTCGCGCTGCCTGGCGACCGCGCCCCACTGGCGCAGGAAGCCCTGGTCATCGGCGAATCTGTTGTTGGGCGAGGTGGCGCCGCTGGCCACCACCGGCGCGCCGATGGCGAGCAGGGAGCCGGTAAGGGTGACGCTGGTGGAGACGATGCGTTGCGGCTTGGCCGGCAGGGTCACCTGGCTGCCGTCGGCGCTGATCTGCCGCGGCCAGTCCGCCGCCTGAGCGGGACCACCCAGGGTCAGGGTGGCGACCGCCAGAGTGGTGAGAATGCGAAACACTGACAACAAGCTGAACATGGACGCCTTCCAGTTGTAAGATAATCACTCTCATTTTCAAAGAACCACCCCCTGGGCAGCAAGTCGTTCCTTTCCAGTAGCCGACAGGGCCAGGGCAGGAGCCGTGGATCCGGTACCTGCCGGCGCTCTGCCCAGTGGAGATTCACCTGAGATTTCAATGGGTTGCTGGCCATTCGGCGAGATCGTTCGGTCCCTAACGAATTGACTTTCCGGCAGGCAACCTTTAGCTTCTGCTTATTGATAAGCATTATCATTCGTGTAGAGGTCCATCGAAATGACGAGCAAGAGGGCTGAGGTGGTCGGCGGAGTCGTTGCCGATCGTCGGGAACAGGCCGCATTCCTGTTCCAGTCGGGTGATCGCGTCCTGCAGGGGCGGGGCATCTGTGCCCGGGTCGAGACACCGGCCAGTGGCGGCGCGCATCGGGACAGCCTGTTCCTGCACGCCGTGGATGAGGCCTTCGCCCGTGCCCGCCAGGCCGGCATCGCCGAGCCGGTGATCATGGGTGCCATTCCCTTCGATACCACCAGGCCCTCCTGCCTCTATGTGCCTCGGGAGCATGCCTGGACTGCGCGCCCGGCGCCGGTCAGCAGCGCAGGGGTTGCCCCGGCGCAGGTGCGCGAGGTGCGCAACCTGCCCAGCGCGGACGGCTTCTGCCTGGCGGTGGAGGAGGCCATCGAGGCCTTCCGCCGTGGCGAGCTGAGCAAGGCGGTGCTGTCGCGCATCCAGGAGATCCGCCTGGCCGAGCCTGCCGACGTGGAGACCATCCTCGCCAATCTGACGCGGCAGAATCCTACCGGCTATCAATTCCGCATCCCCACCGCCGAGGGCGGCGAGCTGGTCGGGGTCAGCCCCGAGTTGCTGGTGCGCAAACAGGGTGCCCAGGTCCATACCAATCCCCTGGCCGGTTCGGCCAGGCGCCGCGCCGATCCGCAGGAAGACCAGCGCGTCGCCCGCGAGTTGCTGGAGTCCAGCAAGGACCACTACGAACATCGTCTGGTGATCGAGGACATCCGTGAGCAGCTGGCGCCGCTGTGCAGCCGGCTGGACGTACCCGAAGGCCCCTCGCTGCTCAGCACCAACGCCATGTGGCACCTGTCCACCGCCATCGACGGCGAGCTGGCCGACAGCCGCACCTCGGCGCTGCAACTCGCCTGCCGCCTGCATCCGACCCCGGCGGTGTGCGGCTTTCCCACGGCCGCGGCGCGCCAGCTGATCCAGCGCATCGAGCCCTTCGACCGCGGCCTGTTCACCGGCATGGTCGGCTGGTGCGATGCCCAGGGCAACGGCGAGTGGGTGGTCACCATCCGCTGCGGCACGGTGCAGGGCGACTGGCTGCGGCTGTTCGCCGGCGCCGGCATCGTCGAAGCCTCCGACCCTGCGGCGGAGTGGGCCGAGGTCACCGCCAAACTGGGCACCATGCGTGCCGCCTGTGGTTTGCTCGACGAGGAGAACCCCACGTGAGTCTGGAATTCACCCCCTGGCCGGACGACCTGGCGGCGCGCTATCGCGCCCTGGGTTACTGGCTCGACCTGCCGATGACCGAGATCCTGGCGCGCAGCCGCGCGGCCCTGCCGGACGCGCCGGCGATCCTCTGCGGCGAGCGGCAGCTGAGCTATGCCGAGCTGGACGAGCGCTCCAGTCGCCTGGCCGCCCACCTGCAGGCCGCCGGGCTGCGCCGCCACGACACGGCCCTGGTGCAGCTGCCCAACGTGGCCGAGTTCTACGTGGTGTTCTTTGCCCTGCTCAAGGCCGGCATCGCCCCGGTCAATGCGCTGTTCAGCCACCAGAAGCTGGAGTTGCTCGCCTATGCGCAGCAGATCCAGCCCCGGTTGCTGATCGCCTCCAGCGAGCACAACCTGTTCCGCGACGACAACTTCCTCGCCGAGTTGCGCGACGTGGCGCCGGGCCTCGGCGAGGTACTGCTGGACGGCGCCGACGACGCGCGCAGCCTCCAGCAGCGCCTGGATACCCCGCTGGACGGTTTTCAGCTGACGCCCACCGCCGGTGGCGAGGTGGCCTTCTTCCAGCTATCCGGGGGCAGCACTGGCACGCCCAAGCTGATCCCGCGCACCCACAACGACTACTACTACAGCCTCAGACGCAGCGTCGAGATCTGCCGCCTGAGCCCGGCGACGCGCTTTCTCTGCGCGCTGCCGGCGGGCCATAACTACACCCTCAGCTCGCCCGGCGCGCTGGGCGTCTTCATCGCCGGTGGCTGCGTGGTCATGGCCCGCGATCCCGAGCCGCTGCGCTGCTTCGCGCTGATCGAACGCCATCAGGTGGACTGGGTGGCCCTGGTACCCCCGGCGGTGGCGCTCTGGCTGCAGGCCGCGGCCGCACCCGAGCAGCGCGCGCGACTCGCCAGCCTGCGGGTGGTGCAGGTGGGCGGTGCCAGCTTCGCCGAGGCCCAGGCGCGCCGCGTGCCCGAGGAGCTGGGCTGCCAGTTGCAGCAGGTGTTCGGCATGGCCGAAGGCCTGGTCAACTACACCCGCCTCGACGACGAACCCGAGCGCATCTTCACCACCCAGGGCCGGCCCATGAGCCCGGATGACGAGGTGCGCATCACCGACGAGGACGGCAATCCCGTGCCCGACGGCGAGCCCGGCCTGCTGTCCACCCGTGGCCCCTACACCTTCCGCGGCTACTACCGCAGCCCCGAGCACAACGCCCAGGTGTTCGACGCCGAGGGCTTCTACTTCTCCGGCGACGTGGTCCAGCGCGATGCCGCCGGCTACCTCAAGGTGGTCGGGCGGGTGAAGGACCAGATCAACCGCGGCGGTGAAAAGATCGCCGCCGCCGAGATCGAGGGCCTGCTGCTGCGCCATCCCGGCATCACCCACGCGGCCCTGGTCGCCATCGCCGACGACTTGATGGGCGAGAAGAGCTGCGCCTGCCTGGTGGTGAGCGATCCGGCACTCAAGCCGGTGGCGCTGCGCCGCTACCTGCGCGAGCAGGGCGTGGCCGAGTACAAGCTGCCCGACCGTTTCCAGTTCCTTGACCAGCTGCCGCTCACCGCCGTCGGCAAGATCGACAAGCGCCGCCTGCGCGAGCAGCTGCAGACCCCATCCACCGAGCGTCCCTAAGGTTTCCCATGGCTATTCCCCGTCTTGCCTCCTATCCCTTGCCCCAGCCCGACGGCTTTCCCGCCAACAAGGTGGACTGGACGCCCGTGGCCGATCGCGCCGTGCTGCTGATCCACGACATGCAGCGCTATTTCGTCGAATTCTATGGCGACGACAGCCCGCTGATCGATCAGGTGGTGGCCAACATCGCCGCCCTGCGCGCCTGGGCCGATGCCCAGGGCGTGCCGGTGGTCTATACCGCCCAGCCCACCGACCAGCCGCCGGCCGATCGCGCCCTGCTCAACGACATGTGGGGCCCGGGCCTGACCCAGGCCGATCCCGCGCTGCAGCAGGTGGTGGACGCGCTGGCGCCCAAGGCTGACGACGTGGTGCTGACCAAGTGGCGCTACAGCGCCTTCCACCGTTCCAATCTGCAGGACCTGATGACCGAATGGCGGCGCGATCAGCTGATCGTCTGCGGCGTCTATGCCCATATCGGCTGCCTGACCACCTGCACCGATGCCTTCATGAGGGATATCCAGGCCTTCCTGATCGGCGACGCCGTGGCCGACTTCAGCGAGGAAGAGCACCGCATGGCGCTGCGCTACGTGGCGACCCGCTGCGGCAGCACCCTGAGTACCGCCCAGGTCACCGGCGCGGGTGCGGCCGTGCTCGATGAAGCCTGGCTGCGCGCCCAGGTCCAGCCGCTGCTGGACGCCGATGATGAAGCACCGGCGCTGGACGATAACCTCACCGATTTCGGCCTGGACTCGGTGCAGGTCATGACCCTGGTGGGCGAGTGGCAGAAGCGCGGTCTGCCGGTGACCTTCGCCGATCTCGCCGCCCAGCCGACCCTGCAGGGCTGGCTGGACCTGCTGCGCGCGCGCGCCTGAGGAATCTGCTGATGACGCAACTGGATTTCACCGGCAAGCGCGTCTGGGTGACCGGCGCAGGGCAGGGCATCGGGCTGCAGGTAGCGCGGCGCTTCCAGGCGGCGGGCGCCGAGGTGATCGGCCTCGACCGGCAATTCGCCGAGGGCAGCTATCCGTTCCGCACCCAGCTACTGGACGTCGCCGACGCGGCCCAGGTGGAGGACGTCTGCCAGGCGCTGCTGGCGGAAGAGCGCCGCCTGGACGTGCTGGTCAATGGCGCCGGCGTGCTGCGCCTGGGCACCAGCGACAGCCTGAGCCTGGACGACTGGCAGGCGCTGCTGGACGTCAACGTCTCCGGACCCTTCTATCTGTTCCGCCAGCTGGTGCCGCTGTTCAAGGCCCAGGGCCGGGGCGCCATCGTCAACATCGCCTCCAACGCCGCCCACGTGCCGCGCCTGCAGATGGCCGGCTACTGCACCTCCAAGGCGGCGCTGGTGTCCCTGAGCCACTGCGTGGCCCTGGAACTGGCCGGGTCGGGCGTGCGCTGCAACGTGGTCTCGCCGGGCTCCACGGCGACCCCCATGCTGGCCGGCATGCTCGGTTCGCCGGAGGGCTATCAACGCCTGGTGGACGGCCTGCCGGAAGACTTCAAGCTGGGCATCCCGCTGCGCAAGATCGCCCAGCCCGACGAGATCGCCAACACCGTGCTGTTCCTCGCCTCGGACCTGGCCAGCCATATCACCATGCAGGACATCGTGGTGGACGGCGGCGCGACCCTGGCGGCGTGAGAGGTTTTCGTCGGTTGGGTTGAGCGCCAGCGAAGCCCAACACGGCGGGTTCGACTCCGCCTGTTGGGCTTCGACGATGCGGCTGTCTCAACCCAACCTACGGCTTGCCTCGCGACCGATCCCGG
>NZ_JALNUX010000003.1:0-490128 GCF_026544185.1 Pseudomonas sp. GM_Psu_1 | reverse complement strand
CGGCTTCTGCCCGAACAGCGGGGTGACGGCGCCGAGCAGCGCCAGCTTGGCGACCCGCGCCGAGCCATCAAGCCCGGCCCCTATGGCGCCGCCGTCCTGGCGACCGCTGTGGCCGCGGCCATCGCCGAAGGCCTGTCCGGACTGCTGGAACTGCCCAATATTTCGCTGATCTTTCTGGCCGCCGTCCTGCTGGTGGCGGTCCGCAGCAGTCGCGGTCCGGCGCTGTTCTGCGCCCTGCTGGGCTTTCTTGCCTACGATTTCCTGTTCATCCCGCCGGCCTTCTCGCTGACCATCAACCGCGAGCAGGACGTCCTCACCCTGGCCTTCTTTCTGCTGATGGCCCTGCTCACCGGCGACCTGGCCGCCCGTCAGCGGCGCCAGCTGCAGGCGCTGCGCCGGACCCAGCGCGAGACCCTGGCGCTGCTGGACTTCACCCGCCAGCTGAGCGCTGCCAGCGATCGTCAGGCGGTGGCGAGCGTCACCCTCAAGCAATTGGGCGACGCCACGCGCCACGTCTGCCTGCTGTTGCCGGAAAAGGCGGGGCAGCTGGTGAGCCAACCGGGCGATCTGCACCTGGCCGACAACGAACGCATCGCCGCGGAATGGGCCTGGAAGCAGGAAAAGCCAGCGGGGCGCGGCACCGATACCCTGCCCTCCGGCGGCTGGTGGTGGTGGCCGCTGCTCGGCGAGGGCGGCAGCCTGGCCGTGCTCGGCATACGGCGTGACGACGGCCAGCCGCTGGATCACGCCGAGCGTCGCCAGCTGGCCAGCTTGGCGCAGCCGCTGGCCCAGGCCCTGGCCCGGGTCCGCCTCAGCGAGGATCTCGAGGCCGCACGGCTGCACGGCGAGACCGAACAGTTGCGCAGCGCCCTGCTCGCCTCGGTGTCCCACGACCTGCGCACACCGCTGACGGTGATGCGCGGCTCCATCGATGCCCTGGCTACCCTGGGCGAAGCCATACCCGCCAGCGATCGCCAGGAGTTGCTGGAGGCCACCCGCCAGGAGGCCGAACGCCTAGACCGCTATATCCAGAATCTGCTGGACATGACCCGCCTCGGCCACGGCAGCCTGCAGCTGGCGCGGGACTGGGTCGACCCCGGCGACATCCTCGCCAGTGCCCTGCAACGCCTGCAGCCGCTGCTGACGGGATTGCGGGTAGCCACCCGGATCGAGCCGGGTCTGCCGCTGCTCTGGGTTCATCCGGCGCTGATCGAACAGGCGCTCGTCAATGTACTGGAGAACGCCATCCGCTTCTCCGCACCCGGCGGGCGGCTGGAGATCAGCCTGCTGCGCCAGGGCAATGAACTGCAGCTGGCCGTGGCCGACGAAGGCCCGGGCATTCCGCCCGAGGATCGCACGCGGATCTTCGACATGTTCTATACCGCGGCGCGCGGCGATCGCGGTGGCCAGGGTACCGGTCTGGGTCTGGCGATCTGCCAGGGCATGGTTGGCGCCCATGGCGGACGGGTCAGCGTGGAAGACGGCCTGGACGGTCGCGGCACCACGATGCGCATGCACCTGCCGCTGCCCGCTCCTCCGGCGGCATAAGACTGGCTCATGCGGCAGCCGCAGCGGCTATGATGACGCCCTCTCGTGTGGAACCCGTTCAGATGCCCGCTCACGTCCTCGTCATCGACGATGAACCCCAGATCCGCAAATTCCTGCGCATCAGTCTCGCGGCCCAGGGCTACCAGGTCAGCGAAGCCGCCACCGGCACCGAAGGCCTGGCCCAGGCGGCGTTGGGCCAGCCGGACCTGGTGATTCTCGACCTGGGTCTGCCCGATCGCGACGGCCAGGAGGTGCTGGTCGAATTGCGCGAATGGTCCGCGGTGCCGGTGCTGGTGCTGTCGGTGCGGGCGGACGAGCGCGAGAAGGTCCGCGCCCTGGATGCCGGCGCCAACGACTACGTGACCAAGCCCTTCGGTATCCAGGAATTCCTGGCGCGCAGTCGCGCCCTGTTGCGCCAGACCTCGGCCACGGCGAGCCAGCAGGTGGCGGCGCTGGAGGTTGGCGATCTTAAAGTGGATTTCGCCTATCGCCGGGTCACACTGGGCGGCAGCGAAGTGGCCCTGACGCGCAAGGAATACGCCGTGCTGGCCGCCCTCGCCCAACATCCGGGACGGGTGGTGACCCAGCGGCAATTGCTGATCGATATCTGGGGCCCGACCCATGCGCAGGACAGTCATTATCTGCGCATCGTGATTGGCCATCTCCGACAGAAGTTCGGGGACGATCCGGTAGCACCGCGCTATATCGTCACGGAGCCCGGCGTGGGTTATCGCCTGCGCGCCGAAGGTTAGCCTTGCTGGGCTGAATGCCGCTTATCCAGTGCGGAAACAAGCCGCCTTCGCCGTTATCCCCGCACCCTAGACCCTCTGCATAAGTCTGAATGGCACTGGCCTTTCTTATGAGCCTGGAGGCGACTAAAAGATATGATGAATGCGGGGGTGATTGCAGCTAGAGCAGCTGCCTGGAACATATTCGTCCCTGGTAAGGACTTGAAGAGGGCGGAAGTGCGCGAGGTGAAGAGGCTGCAGCGGTGGGAAAAGATTCCAGTCGGTAGACTCGCCTTGCACGACTACCGACTGGAATCCCGTCGAGACGTTACTGCAACCAGCCTTCCACGGTATCGGCGCCGTGTTCGGCTTTCCAAGCCTTGAGCAACTTGTGGTTGCCGCCCTTGGTTTCGATGATTTCGCCGGTCTTGGGATGCTGATAACGCTTGGTGCTGCGCGGACGACGCTTGCCTGCCGGCTTTTCCGGATGCGGCGTCTGCGCCTTGTGCTTGGGGGCAGCGTTGGGATCCAGGATGCCGATGATATCGCCCAGGTTCATGTGGTATTCATCCATCAGGGCCTGGAGCTTACTTTCGAATTCGATTTCTTTTTGCAGGGAACTGTCCTGCTTGAGATCTTCGAGCAGCTGCAATTGGGCGCGAAGTTGCTCTTCGGCGGCACGGAATTCGGCGAGACGGGACATGGGCACTCCTGAGGGCTATTTGAAAAAGCGGGTGGAAACTTCGCCCGCGGGCGAAAGTTGCACGCGACAATAAAGGATTGATGCCCCGGATGCCAGCGACAAGTAATCCTTTTGAAAAAATAGAGGCCACTTCTTGTGTCTGCAAGTTTGAATATTAAGAAAACCTTAAGCCAGGCCGCGGATTGGCGCCAACAAGGTCTTGCGAGGCCTCTTCGCAAGTTACCCGGTAGTAACCGAAGCCATCAAAGAACAGCCAGCCAAGTAAGAACGCTCAACTAAACTGCATAATCATGCAGAAGTTGGCAAAACTTCCAGGCTTGGACCTGGCTAGACGCTCTGGCATGCGCCTCAGGCCGAGGCGTCCAGGTCTGGCTGGGCTTCGGGCAGGGGCTGCCAGTTGAAGGTCTGGGCTATTACCCGGCGGTATTCGGTATCTATGGCCACGGGCGTGCGCCGGATATAGTCCCGCGCATGGGCCTGCCGCTCGTGATCGAGGGTGCGCAGATAGTGGAGCGCTTCGGCCGCCGTGGGCATGCGCTGATTCAGACCACCACTGCGCGGCGGCAAGGCCGTCCAGACCACGGCGTCGACGCCCTGCTCCGCGGCCCAGGCGGCGATGCGCGGCTGAAAGGGCGAATGCGGACCACTCGGCCAGCTGCCGATGCATTCGGGCTGCTCTCTTGGCACCCCCTCGCGCTCACGCAGGGCGTCGCGCGCTTCTTCCAGGGTGTCGACCGCCAGATAGGCCCAGAGCACCTGGACCTCGGCCACACCGTCACAGATGACCGTGGCCAACTCGCCGCTGTCACCTTCCCGGGCGAATTCGATGGGCAACCTGGGGCCGTCCTCGAACCAGTCCGAGGCGACCGGCAATTCCGCCGCCTTCCAGATCAACGACCCCCAACCCAGACAGGCGATCTTCATGGCCACTCCTACGCATCGACGTTAGGCCATTGGAGACTAACGAAGCGTCGGGGGTTTCCTGGCGGCAAGACTTGGCGACAAAGGTGCAGGACGAAAAAAAGCGGCCTCGAGGGCCGCTTCTTTCGCTACCCGCGAGCCAGAGCTCGCGGGTGGTAGGTGGCGCAGCGGACGGGACTCGAACCCGCGACCCCCGGCGTGACAGGCCGGTATTCTAACCGACTGAACTACCGCTGCGCATGGAAGCCTTGCGGCATCCTGCTGGCACTTGCCGAGAACCTGTTCAGCGGGGTTCTCTGCACCAGCGGCCGCTAAGATACTGATTTTTCAGGGAAGAAACAACAGGCGTAGCGAAAATATTTCTCGCCGTGCACAGCCGGCGGCGTCCCCCGTCTCGTTCAGGCCGCGGCGCCAGCGGCCTGCTGCCTGAGCAGGCCGAGAAAGCCTTCCAGGGCCGCGCTGGGTACCTGCCCCTTGCGCAGCAGGATACCGAAGGGCGTCAGGGGTTCGGTGATCTCCAGGTCGAGCGAGACCATCAGCCCGGTACGCAGGTGATCGCGCACCACCGCCTCGGTCAGCACCAGGATGGCGTCGGTGATCTGTACCAGCTGCAGCATGGCGAACACCGAGCCGCATTCGATGACGTCCGCAGGAGGTGGCAACTGGCGCCGGGCGAAGGCGGCCTCCAGCGCCACCCGGGCCGGACTGGCCTCGGGCTGCAGGATCCACGGCCACTCGGCCACCAGTTCGGCCAGATCGGGCGCGGCGCGCCCGGCCAGCGGATGCCCGGTGCGCACCACCACCGCCAGGTGCTCGTTGCCCAGGGGCTCGAAGGTGAAGCGACCGAGATCGGCCGGCTGGGTGAAACGGGCGATGGCCACATCGATCCGCTCCTGCTCCAGCAGCTCTGTGAGCTGGTCGCTGGTGTCGCCGAGGATGCGTAGCTGGAGGCCCGGCTGGCGCGCCTTGCTCTCGGCGATGGCCCGCACCACCAGATCGGGCAAGGCGCCCATGATGGCGCCCACCGCCAGATGCCCATAGCCACCGGAGCGCCGCGCATCGAGGTCTTCGGCGCAGCGATCCAGGCCATTGAGGGCGCGACGGGCGAACTCCAGGATCTCTGCCCCCAGCGCCGTGGGCTTCAGGCCGCGCGCCTGGCGTTCGAACAGCGCGCAGCCAAAGGCTTCCTCGACGTCCTGCAGCATCCGCGTGGTGGCTGGCTGGGACATGTGCAGGGCTTCCGCGGCGCGGTGCAGATTGCGGGTGCCGGCCAGGGTCACCAGCATCAGCAGGTGCTTGTAGCGCAGGCGACTGAACAGCGCGCGGGCATGGGGGGAAGCGTTCATCGGCGGCGTCCTGATGGGGCGAGCGGCGGCGGGTCCTGCAGGGCGGGAAGGCTCTGGCCAAGCCCCGCGCACGAATCGATACCTTAAGGGTATCGGTCCTAAACAAAAAGCGATTATCCAGGCATTGCAACTGCGACTACCTTGAGCCGTGGCCGAATCACAACAACAAGAGAGATCGCCATGCACACCATCCTGTCACCGGGGCTGGTCGCCAAGGTCACCCGGCGCCTGCTGCCCTTCCTGCTGCTGATGTACGTCATGGCCTTTCTCGACCGGGCCAACGTGGGTTTCGCCAAGGTCGCCTTCCAGGCCGACACCGGCATCTCCGACGCGGCCTTCGCCTTTGGCGCCGGGGTCTTCTTCGTCGGCTACGCCTTTCTCGAGATTCCCAGCAACCTGATCATGCACCGCGTCGGCGCCCGGCTGTGGATGTGCCGGATCATGGTCAGCTGGGGTCTGATCTCCGCCGCCATGATGTTCGCCCACACGGCGACGGCCTTCTATGTGCTGCGCTTCTTGCTCGGGGTGGCCGAAGCCGGCTTCTTCCCGGGCGTCATCCTCTACCTCACCTACTGGTTCCCCTCGCGCTACCGCGCCCGAGCACTGGGCTTCTTCTACTTCGGCGCACCCCTGGCCTTCATCTTCGGCAGTCCGCTGTCGGGCCTGCTGCTGGAATTCGACGGCCTCGGCGGTCTGCACGGCTGGCAGTGGATGTTCCTGGTCGAAGGGCTACTGGCCAGCCTGGTGGGTGTCTGGGCCTGGTTCTACCTGGACAATCGGCCGCGCGATGCCCGTTGGCTGAGTGCGGAAGAAAAGCAGACGCTGCAGCAGGCGCTGGACGCCGAGGACGCCGCCAAGCCGCACCACGGCGGCCTGCTGCGCCTGCTCGGACAGCCGCGCATCCTGCTGCTGTGCAGCATCTACCTGCTGATCCAGGCCAGCGTCTATGGCGTGGTCTTCTATCTGCCGACCCAGGTGGCCGGGCTACTCGGGCAGAAGGTCGGGCTGCTGGTCGGCCTGGTCTCGGCTATTCCCTGGGTCTGCGCCCTGCTCGCCGCCTGGCTGATCCCCAGCTGGTCGGATCGCACCGGCGAACGCCGGCGCACCGCCGCCGCCACCCTGGCCATCTCCGGTCTGGGCATCGCCGCCTCGGTGACCTTCTCGCCGCTCTATGCCCTGATCGCCCTGTGCTTCGCCGCCGCCGGCTTCATCGCCGTGCAGCCGCTGTTCTGGACCTTTCCGTCCGACCAGTTGCGCGGTAGCGCCGCCGCGGGCGGCATCGCCCTGATCAATACCTGCGGCGCCATCGGCGGCTTCATCGCGCCCCTGGCCAAGCGCTGGGCCGAGGTGACCTTCGCCCACCCCGGCGCCGGCCTCTATCTGCTCGCCGGCACCACCCTGGTCGCCGCCGCCCTGATCCTCGGCCTGCGCCGCCGCGACCAGGCCGATCCCCAACCCCAGCTCACGCCCAGTCATTAAGGGAGCCTCGCCATGACCCTACCCACCATCAAGCAGGTGCGCGCCTACACCCTTCGCGGCGGCGGCGCCGACTACCACGACCAGGGCGACGGCCACTGGATCGACGACCACATCGCCACGCCCATGGCCAAGTACCCGGAATACCGCCAGAGCCGGCGCAGCTTCGGCATCAATGTGCTGGGCACCCTGGTGGTGGAAGTCGAGGCCAGCGACGGCACCGTGGGCTTCGCCGTCACCACCGGCGGCGAGCTGGGCGCCTTCATCGTCGAGCGGCATCTGGCGCGCTTCCTGGAGGGGGCCAAGGTCACCGACCTGGAAAAGATCTGGGACCAGATGTACCTCTCCACCCTCTACTACGGGCGCAAGGGCATCGTGCTCAACACCATCTCCGGGGTGGATCTCGCGCTCTGGGACCTGCTCGGCAAGCTGCGCCAGGAGCCGGTGCACCAGTTGCTCGGCGGCGCGGTACGTGACGAACTGCAGTTCTATGCCACGGGCGCCCGGCCGGACCTGGCCAAGGAGATGGGCTTCATCGGCGGCAAGTTGCCGCTGCAGCATGGCCCGGCCGAGGGCGAGGAAGGCTTGCGCAAGAACCTGGAGGCCCTGGCGACCATGCGCGAACGGGTCGGCGACGACTTCTGGCTGATGCTCGACTGTTGGATGAGCCTGGACCTCAACTACGCCACCCGCCTGGCCCAGAGCGCCCAGCAATTCGGTCTCAAGTGGATCGAGGAGGCGCTGCCGCCGGACGACTACTGGGGCTATGCCGAACTCAAACGCAACGTGCCGAAGGGCATGCTGGTCACCACCGGCGAGCACGAAGCCACCCGCTGGGGTTTCCGCCTGCTGCTGGAGATGGGTTGCTGCGACATCCTCCAGCCCGACGTCGGCTGGTGCGGCGGCCTCACCGAGCTGATCCGCATCTCGGCCCTGGCCGATTCCCACAACGCCCTGGTGGTTCCCCATGGCTCCTCGGTCTACAGCTACCACTTCGTCATCACCCGCACCAACAGTCCCTTCGCCGAGTTCCTGATGATGGCGCCCAAGGCCGACGAGGTGGTGCCCATGTTCCATCCGCAGTTGCTCGACGAACCCGTCCCGGTGCGCGGCCGCATGCGCGCCTCGGCGCTGGATCGGCCCGGCTTCGGCGTGCGCCTCAATCCGGAGTGCGCCCTGGAACGTCCCTATCGCCACTGAGGCCTTGCCTAGGAGGGCTGGATGAAAGCGACCCAAGACACCCTGGCGACGCCCCTGCCGGATGCGCGCCCCGCGGCGACGCCGCTGCCACCCAAGAGCGCCCGGCTCAAGCGGGTCCAGGTGATCGCCCTGGCGCTATTGGTGCTGGCCGGCTTCGTCAACTACCTGGACCGCAGCACCCTGGCCATCGCCAACCAGACCATCAGCGGCGAACTGGGCTTCACGCCGACCGAGATGGGCCTGCTGCTGTCGGCCTTCGCCTGGGCCTATGCCTTCGCCCAGCTGCCCATCGGCGGCCTGCTGGATCGCTTCGGCGCGCGCCTGACCCTGGGCCTGGGCATCTGCCTCTGGTCCATCGCCCAGGGCGTGCTCGGGCTGCTCAGCAGCCTGCACCTGATGATCCTCGCCCGCGTCGGCCTGGGCATCGGCGAGGCGCCGCAATTCCCGGCCGGCGCCAAGGTGGTCAGCGAGTGGTTCAACGTGCGCGAGCGCGGCCTGCCCTCCGGCATCTTCAACCTCTCCTCCTCGCTGGGACCGGCGATCTCCCAGCCGATCCTCACCGCCCTGCTGCTATGGCTGGGCTGGCGGCAGATGTTCATCGCCATGGGCGTGCTGGGCGTCCTGGTGGCGGCGCTCTGGTACCTGAGCTATCGCGACCGGGTCCAGGTGGCGCTGGACGCCGCCGAGCGGGCCCACCTGGACGCCGGGCTGCCCCCCCAGGACGCCGGCCAGAGACTGACCTTCGCCGACTGGCTGGGGCTGTTCCGCCGCCGCCTGACCTGGGGCGTGGTGATCGGCTATGTGGGCATCATCTACATGCTGTCGCTGTTCCTGACCTGGCTGCCGGCCTACCTGGAGCGGGTCCATCACCTGTCCCTGTCCCAGGCCGGCTGGGTCGCCAGCCTGCCGTTCCTGGCCGGCGCCTGTGGCGTGATCGGCGGCGGCCTGCTGGTGGATCGCCTGACCCGCAGCGGGCGCAGCCTGGCCTTCAGCCGCAAGCTGCCGATCTGCGGCGGTCTGGCCGCAGCCGGGCTGTTCGCCCTGTGCAGCGCCGGGGTGACCGGCATCGGCAGCGTCATCCTCTGTTTCAGCCTGGCGCTGTTCAGCCTCAACGTGGCGGTGGCCGGCACCTGGTCGCTGGTCAGCGTCGCCGTGCCCTCGCACCAGGTCGCCTCGCTGGCCAGCATCCAGAATTTCGGCGGCTACTTCGGCGGCGCCTTCGCCCCGGTCATCACCGGCATGATCGTCCAGCAGACCGGCTCCTTCGGCCTCGCCCTCGGCATCGCCGCCGCGGTCGCGGTGGCCGGCGCCCTGAGCTACGGCCTGCTGGTGCGCCTGCCCGATACCCCTTCCTGATTCCCCTGGAGACCACCGTCATGGACCTGCCACGCAATCCCTTCAAGGCCCGCCTCACGGGCAGCGATACCCTCTATGGCCTCTGGGCCGGCTTCGCCACCGGCTACGCCGCCGAAATCGCCGCCAGCACCGGCTACGACTGGCTGCTGATCGACGGCGAACACGCACCCAACACGGTGCCGAGCATCCTCGCCCAGTTGCAGGCGGTGGCGCCCTACCCCACGGCGCCGGTGGTGCGCTGCGTGACTGGCGATGCGGTGCTGATCAAGCAGTTGCTGGACATCGGCGTGCAGACGCTGATGGTGCCCATGGTGGAAACCGCCGACCAGGCCCGCGCCCTGGTGCGGGCCATGCGCTATCCCCCGCATGGCATCCGTGGCGTCGGCGGCGGCCTGGCCCGCGCCACCCGCTGGGACGCGGTGCCCGACTACCTGCACAACGCCCATACCGAGCTGTGCCTGATCGTCCAGGTGGAATCGCGACTGGGCAGCGACAACGTCGCCGAGATCGCCGCGGTGGAAGGGGTGGACGCCGTCTTCGTCGGTCCGGCCGATCTCTCCAGCGGCCTCGGTCACGCCGGCAATCCGGGCCATCCCGAGGTGCAGGCGCGCATCCGCGCCGCCATCGACGCCACCCGCGCCGCCGGCAAGGTGGCCGGGATCCTGGCGCCCCAGGAAGACGATGCCCGGCGTTATCGCGACTGGGGTTGCCAGTTCGTCGCCGTCGGCATCGACATCAGCCTGTTCCGCCAGGCAGCGCTGGCCAACCTGGCCCGCTATCGCCCCCTCGACGCGCCCCAGGCGCCCTCTCGCACCTACTGACCTAGAGTCCGCCATGGCCGATCTGCCCCTTTACCAGAACTACGTCGATGGCCGTTTCCTGCCGGCCGCCGAGGACTTTCTCGTCCACAACCCGGCCACCGGCGAGGCCCTAGCCCGGGTGCCGGCCTCCAGCCGCGACGACGTCGACCAGGCCATCGCCGCCGCCCGCCGCGCGCAAAAGGCCTGGGCCCGCAAACCGGCGATCGAGCGGGCCGGCCATCTCAGACGCATCGCCGCCAAGCTGCGCGAGCAGGCACCACGACTGGCGCAAACGATTGTCGCCGAACAGGGCAAGATCCACGGTCTGGCCGAGGTGGAGGTCAATTTCACCGCCGACTACCTCGACTACATGGCCGAGTGGGCACGGCGCATCGAAGGCGAGATCATCACCAGCGACAGACCCGACGAGCAGATCTTTCTGCTGCGCAAGCCACTGGGCGTGGTGGCCGGCATCCTGCCCTGGAACTTCCCCTTCTTCCTGATCGCCCGCAAGCTGGCGCCGGCGTTGCTCACCGGCAACACCATCGTCATCAAGCCCAGCGAAGAAACCCCGATCAATGCCCATGAATTCGCCCGCCTGGTGGCCGAAACGGATCTGCCGCCCGGGGTGTTCAACCTGGTCAGCGGCGCCGGTTCCGTGGGGGGCCAGCTCAGCGCCCACGCCGGCATCGACATGGTCAGCTTTACCGGCAGCATCGCCACCGGCTCGCGGATCATGGCCGCTGCCGCACCGAATTTGACCAAGCTGAACCTGGAGCTGGGCGGCAAGGCGCCGGCCATCGTCCTGGCCGATGCCGACCTGGACCTGGCGGTCCGGGCGATCCGCGATTCACGCATCATCAACACCGGGCAGGTATGCAACTGCGCCGAGCGGGTCTATGTGGAGCGCGCGGTGGCCGAGGACTTCATCGAGCGCATCGGCCGCGCCATGGCCGCCACCCGCTATGGCGACCCCCAGGCCGACACCAATGTGGAGATGGGACCGCTGATCAACGCCGCCGGTCTGGACAAGGTGGCGGCCAAGGTCGACGTCGCCCTCGGCCAGGGCGCCCGCCTGGTCACCGGCGGCCGCCGTGCCGACCTGGGTCGCGGCTTTCACTTCCAGCCCACGGTGCTGGCGGACTGTCGCGCGGACATGCCGATCATGCGCGAAGAGATCTTTGGCCCCGTGCTGCCGATCCAGATAGTCGATGATCTCGACGAAGCCATCGCCCTGGCCAACGACTGCGAATACGGCCTCACCTCCTCCGTCTATACCCGCAGCCTGGGCAAGGCCATGCACGCCATGCGCGAGATCGACTTTGGCGAGACCTACATCAATCGGGAGAACTTCGAAGCCATGCAGGGCTACCACGCCGGGGTACGCAAGTCCGGCATCGGCGGCGCCGACGGCAAGCACGGCCTCTATGAGTACACCCATACCCAGGTGGTCTATCTGCAGGGCTGAGTAGCGCGGCCTGTTTCTGGCCTGGCTGCGCCGCTTCGCTCGAATGTTCTTGAGCCAAAGCGGGTCGAAACAGGCGCAACCCAAGACCAGGCAAGGGCCAAAGGGCCCCAGGGAGACCAGATGCAGAACTACCACATCCTACCCACCGACACCGGCTGGGAATTCAAGGAAGAGCACGGCGATCGCGCCCTGCTCAAGGCCTCGACCAAGGACGCCATCGTCCACCAAGCGGCGCAATACCTGGACGGCAAGACCGGCAGCGTCAAGATCCACACCTCGGATGGCCGCATCGAGGAAGAGCGCACCTATCCACGCAGTGCGGACCCGGCGAAATCCAAGGGCTGAGGTCGAGGCGCCTTGCCCCGCTACCCCGCCGCCGACACCAGGAACTGCCGAAACGCCTGAGCGCCACTGCCCAGGCGTTCCTCGGGACTCCAGATCAGGCCCAGCTCCATGGGCGGGATGGCATCGGCCACCGGGCGGGCTTCCAGCTTGCGGCCTTCCAGCGACCAGCCGCGATAGAGCATGTCGGAGAGGATGGTCACGCCGAAGCCGTGGGCGACCAGGCCGCGCAGGGATTCCATGGACGAGGTCTTGAACACCACGTTGGGTTCCAGGCCTGCCGCGCGCCAATAGCGCAACGTGGAGGTCTCGCCTTCGTCCACCGTGGCAAGGATGTAGGGATAGGGGGCGATATCGGCCAGGGTGACGCGCTCCGGCGCCAGCAGCGGATGGGCGCTGGGCAGCCAGAGCTGACGCGGCGAGCGCATCAGCAGATGACGCTCGAAAGGCTGGGTGGCGTCGACGTTGGAGATGACGGTGAGGCCCAGCTCCAGGGTGCCGTCGGTGATGCCGGCTTCGATACTGGGTCGGTCCATGTCGCGCAGGTCGATGTCGATCTGCGGATAGCTGCGCTTGAAGCGCGCCAGCAGGGTCGGCAGGTAGTAGCCGAGCACCGCATAGGAGGCGCCGACGCGGGCCTGGCCGGTCAGCGCATGACTCTGGAACAGCGGCTGGCTGACGGCGTCCTGCAGGGTGTCGAGGATGTGCCGGGCATGGTGATAGAACTGGTGCCCCTCGGCGGTGAGCTTCACCCCATGGGGCAGGCGCTCGAACAACCGCACGGCGAGCTTCGCCTCCAGCTGACTGACCGCCGTGGTGACTGCGGACTGACTGACGTTGACCGCGCTGGCGGCCAGGGAAAACTGGCTGTTCTCGGCGGCGGCGACGAAGTAGCGCAGCTGCCGCATCGAGATGTCCTGGTGCAGTGCCATCTGATTTTCCAATACCTGGATTCTATTTTTATCGTTTCACGATAGCGCATTTCTCCTCCTAGACTCAGAGGCACAGGCGCGCCGCCTTCCTCTTGCGGTCGCCATGACAAGAACAATGAACAGGAGGACGGACCATGAGCGCCCTGGCGCCCGCGTTCCGCACCCGCGCGTCGAGCGCATCCTTGCCCAGCCGTCGGCGGCCCTGCCCGACGTCCTTGCGGCTATCGCTTTCGGGTAACGCCCGCGCCTGGCCGATGACACAGCCCCGCCCTGTCCCTTTCCGCTCCGCACCGTGCCTGGCGGCCGCCCTGCGCACGCCTGTTCGGCTGACCGCTCGCACCCGACAATCCCAACAACAGGTGACCCCATGAGCTACCCGAGTCTCAACTTCGCCCTGGGCGAGACCCTCGACCTGCTGCGCGATCAGGTGCGCACCCTGGTCGCCCGCGAGGTGGCGCCCCGCGCGGGCGAGATCGATGCCAGCAACAGCTTCCCCATGGATCTCTGGCGCACCTTCGGTGACCTGGGGCTGCTCGGCATCACCGTGGGCGAGGAATACGGCGGCGCAGGACTCGGCTACCTGGCCCATGCGGTGGCCATGGAAGAGATCAGCCGCGGCTCTGCTTCGGTGGCCCTGTCCTACGGCGCCCATTCCAATCTCTGCGTCAACCAGATCCATCGCAATGGCAGCGCCGCGCAGAAGGCCCGCTACCTGCCCGGACTGGTCAGCGGCGAGCACGTCGGCGCCCTGGCCATGAGCGAACCCAACGCCGGCTCGGACGTGGTCTCCATGAAGCTGCGCGCCGAACGCCGCGGCGATCGCTATGTGCTCAATGGCAGCAAGACCTGGATCACCAACGGCCCCGATGCCCACACCTATGTCATCTACGCCAAGACCGAACCGGAAAAGGCGGCCCATGGCATCACCGCCTTCATCGTCGAGCGTGACTGGAAGGGTTTCAGCCGTGGCAGCAAGTTCGACAAGCTGGGCATGCGCGGCTCCAACACCTGCGAGCTGTTCTTCGACGACGTGGAGGTGCCGGAGGACAACGTGCTGGGCCAGGTCAATGGCGGGGTCAAGGTGCTGATGAGCGGCCTGGACTACGAGCGGGTGGTCCTCGCCGGCGGCCCGGTGGGCATCATGCAGGCCTGCCTGGACGTGGTGCTGCCCTATGTCCACGACCGCAAGCAATTCGGCCAGAGCATCGGCGAATTCCAGCTGATCCAGGGCAAGGTGGCCGATCTCTACACCGGCCTCAACGCCAGCCGAGCCTATCTCTATGCCGTGGCCCAGGCCTGCGACCGCGGCGAGACCACCCGCAAGGACGCCGCCGGGGTGATCCTCTATACCGCCGAGAAGGCCACCCAGATGGCCCTGGAAGCCATCCAGATCCTCGGTGGCAACGGCTACATCAACGAATACCCCACCGGTCGCCTGCTACGCGACGCCAAGCTCTACGAGATCGGCGCCGGCACCAGCGAGATCCGCCGCATGCTGATCGGCCGCGAGCTGTTCAACGAAACCCGGTGAGGACGCCTTCATGACCGTGCTGACCTCCACGCTGAACCGGCGCACCCCGGACTACCAGCGCAACGCCGCGGCCATGGCCGAACAACTGGCCCGGCTCGACGGGCTGCTGGCGCGCATCCGCGAAGGCGGCGGGGCCAAGGCCCAGGCGCGCCATACCGCGCGCGGCAAGCTGCTCCCCCGCGCGCGCATCGATCTGTTGCTGGACCCAGGCTCGCCCTTCCTGGAAATCGGCGCCCTGGCCGCCCTCGACGTCTACGAGGAAGAGGTACCGGCCGCCGGGGTGGTGGCCGGCATCGGCCGCATCGAGGGCGTCGAGTGCATGATCATCGCCAACGACGCCACGGTGAAGGGCGGCTCCTACTATCCGCTCACGGTAAAGAAGCACCTGCGCGCCCAGGCCATCGCCCTGCAGAATCGCCTGCCCTGCCTCTATCTGGTGGATTCCGGCGGCGCCAACCTGCCGCGCCAGGAGGACGTCTTCCCCGACCGCGAGCACTTCGGGAGGATCTTCTTCAACCAGGCGACCATGAGCGCCCAGGGCATCCCGCAGATCGCCGTGGTGATGGGTTCCTGCACCGCCGGTGGCGCCTATGTGCCGGCCATGAGCGACGAGACCATCATGGTGCGCCAGCAGGCCACCATCTTTCTCGCCGGTCCGCCGCTGGTGAAGGCCGCCACCGGCGAGGTGGTCAGCGCCGAGGAACTGGGCGGCGCCGATGTCCATTGCCGGACCTCCGGCGTGGCCGATCACTACGCCGAAGACGATGCTCATGCCCTGGCCCTGGCCCGGCGCTGCATCGCCAACCTCAACTGGCGCAAGCTGGGCGACTTGCAACTGAAGACGCCTATCCCGCCCCTCTACCCGGCCGAGGAACTGCACGGTCTGGTGCCGGCCGATCCCAAGCAGCCGCTGGAGGTGCGCGAGGTGATCGCGCGGCTGGTGGACGGCAGCGTCTTCGATGAATTCAAGGCGCAATTCGGCACCACCCTGGTCTGTGGCTTCGCCCACCTGCACGGCCATCCGGTGGCCATCCTCGGCAACAACGGCATCCTCTTCGCCGAATCTGCGCAGAAAGGCGCGCACTTCATCGAACTGGCCTGCCAGCGCCGCATCCCGCTGCTGTTCCTGCAGAACATCACCGGCTTCATGGTAGGCAAGAAATACGAGGAAGGCGGCATCGCCAAGCACGGCGCCAAACTGGTCACCGCGGTGGCCTGCGCCCGGGTACCCAAATTCACCGTGATCATCGGCGGCAGCTTTGGCGCCGGCAACTACGGCATGTGCGGTCGCGCCTACGATCCACGCTTCCTGTGGATGTGGCCCAACGCGCGCATCGGCGTGATGGGTGCCGAGCAGGCGGCCGGGGTGCTGGTGCAGGTCAAGCGCGAGCAGGCCGAACGCGCCGGCGAGGCCTTCGACGATGAGGAAGCGGCGCGGATCAAGGCCCCCATCGTCGAGCAGTACGAGCGCCAGGCCCATGCCCACTATTCCAGCGCGCGGCTGTGGGACGACGGGGTGATAGACCCGGCCCAGACCCGCGAGGTCCTCGCCCTGGCCCTGTCGGCCAGCCTCAACGCCCCTCTCGAGCCGACGACCTTCGGCGTCTTCCGGATGTAGGCCATGACTGACTTCCACACCCTGGAACTGATCCGTGATCCACGCGGCTTCGCCACCCTCTGGCTCGATCGCCCGGATCGCCACAATGCCCTGGATGCGCAGCTGATCGCGGAGCTGGGCAGCGTGCTCGCCGAGATCGCCAGCGATCAAGCCCTGCGCTTTCTGCTCCTGCGCGGCCGCGGGCGGCACTTCTGCGCCGGCGCCGACCTCGCCTGGATGCAGGCCTCGGCCCGCCTGGACGCCGCCGCCAACCGCGCCGACACCGAGCGCCTGGCCGAGGTGATGTATCGCCTGCAGGCCTTGCCGATGCCGACCCTGGCGGTGGTCCAGGGCGCGGCCTTTGGCGGCGCGGTGGGCCTGGTCAGCTGCTGCGACCTGGCCCTGGCCGCCAGCGACGCCATCTTCTGCCTGTCGGAGGTGCGCATCGGCCTGGTGCCGGCGGTCATCGCGCCCTTCGTGACTCGCGCCCTGGGCGAGCGCATGGCGCGGCGCTACATGCTCGGCGCGGAGCGCTTTTCCGGCGAACGCGCCGCCGAACTGGGCCTGGTGGCCGAGACGGCGCCGGCTGCCGACCTGGACACCCTGGTCGAGGCCTGGATCGCCCGGCTGCTGGACAACGGGCCCCAGGCATTGCGCGCCTGCAAGCGGTTGCTGGACGGCGCTGGCGCGGGCGCACCCCCCGACGAGGTGCGCTCCTTCACCGAGGGCCTGATCGCCGAGGTACGCGTCACCCCCGAAGCCCAGGAAGGCCTGCAGGCCTTTCTGGAGAAACGTCGTCCCGCCTGGCAGGAGACCTCGCCATGACCTTCGACCGTCTGCTCGTCGCCAACCGCGGCGAGATCGCCTGCCGGGTGATGCGTACGGCCAAGGCCCTCGGCCTGGGTACCGTCGCCGTGCACAGCGCCATCGATGCCGACGCCCGCCATGTGCGCCAGGCCGATCAGGCAGTGGACCTGGGCGGGACCAAGCCGGCCGACAGCTATCTGCTGGGCGAGCGCATCATCGCCGCGGCCCTGGCCACCGGTGCCCAGGCGATCCATCCGGGCTACGGCTTCCTGTCCGAGAATGCCGCCTTCGCCGAGGCGGTGGCTGCGGCAGGGCTGGTCTTCGTCGGTCCTCCCGCCGCGGCGATCCGCGCCATGGGCAGCAAGTCCGCGGCCAAGGCGCTGATGACCGATGCCGGGGTGCCCCTGGTGCCGGGCTATCACGGCGAGGACCAGTCCCTGGCCACCTTTCGTGACGCCGCGGCGCGCATCGGCTATCCGGTCCTGCTCAAGGCCACCGCCGGCGGCGGCGGCAAGGGCATGAAGATCGTCGAGCGCGAAGCCGACCTGGCCGAGGGCCTCGCCTCGGCCCAGCGCGAAGCGCTCTCGGCCTTTGGCGATGCGCGGATGCTGGTGGAGAAATACGTGCTGCAACCGCGCCATGTGGAGATCCAGGTGTTCGCCGATGGGCACGGCCATTGCCTCTATCTCAACGAACGCGACTGCTCCATCCAGCGCCGCCACCAGAAGGTGATCGAGGAGGCGCCCGCGCCGGGTCTCACGCCCGAATTGCGCCGGGCCATGGGCGAGGCGGCGGTGCAGGCGGCCCAGGCCATCGGCTACGTCGGCGCCGGCACCGTGGAATTTTTGCTCGACGCCCGTGGCGACTTTTTCTTCATGGAGATGAACACCCGGTTGCAGGTGGAGCACCCGGTCACCGAGGCCATCACCGGCCTGGACCTGGTGGCCTGGCAACTGCGCGTGGCCGCGGGCGAACCCCTGCCCCTCACCCAGGCCCAGGTGCCCTTGCACGGCCATGCCATCGAGGTGCGCCTCTATGCCGAGGACACCGACCAGGGCTTCCTGCCGGCCTCGGGCACCCTGCAGCTCTATCGCGAGCCCGCGGCCGGTCCGGGGCGACGAGTGGACAGCGGCGTGGAGGAAGGTGACGAGGTGTCGCCCTTCTACGATCCCATGCTGGCCAAGCTGATCGCCTGGGGCGACAGCCGCGAACAGGCGCGCAAGCGGTTGCTGGCCATGCTCCAGGACACCGCGGTGGGCGGCTTCGCCACCAACCTCGCCTTCCTGCAGCGCCTGCTCGCCCATCCGGCCTTTGCCGCGGCGGAGTTGGACACCGGTTTCATCGAGCGGCATCAGGCGGCCTTGCTGCCCGCACCCGCAGAACTGCCGGAGGCCTTCTGGACCCTGGCGGGCCAGGCCTGGCTGGCGACGCTGCCCGCCGCTGCCGATCCCACGTCACCCTGGGCGTCCCGCCAGGGCTGGCGCCTGGGTGGACCACCGCACATCGCGCTGCGCCTGGCCTGTCGTGGCGAGGTGCGCAGCCTGAGCCTGGTCGACCCGCTGGCCGTCGCATTGAGCGGTGATCGGCTCCACTGGCAGGTGGACGGCGTTCGCCACAGCGCCCGCCTCCATCGCCGAGGGCCGACGCTGTTTGTCGAATGGCAGGACCGTTTCGAAGCCGTCATCTGGGCCGATCCGCTGGCCGAGGTCGCGCGCCAGGCGGATGCCGGTGGTCTTACCGCGCCGATGAACGCCAGTGTGGTAGCCGTCTCGGTGGCCGTCGGCGACGCCGTGGAAGCCGGGGCCCCGCTGGTGGTGCTGGAGGCGATGAAGATGGAGCACAGCATCCGCGCGCCCCGTGCGGGCGTGGTGGCGGCGCTGTTCTGTAGCCCGGGCGAGCTGGTGGCCGAGGGCGCCCCGCTGGTGGAACTGGAGGAGGTGGCACCATGAGCGATGCCCTGCCGTCCCGGGTGCGGCTGGTCGAGGTCGGACCCCGCGATGGCCTGCAGAACGAGCCCCAGGCGCTGGGCATCGCCGAGCGCATCCAGCTGTGCACGGCGCTGATCGCCAGTGGCATGCATCATCTGGAGGTGGGCAGCTTCGTCTCGCCACTCTGGGTGCCGCAGATGGCCGGGACCGCCGAGGTACTGGCAGGACTCGGCCGGCCCGAGGGCGTGGTGCGCTCGGTACTGGTGCCCAACCTGAAAGGTTTCGAAGCCGCCCTGGCGGCGGGGGTGGACGAAATCGCCGTGTTCGCCGCCGCCTCGGAGGGCTTCTCCCAGCGCAACATCAATTGCTCCATCGCCGAGAGCCTGGCGCGCTTCGTGCCCGTGGTCGAGGGCGCGCGGGCGGCGGGCATCCGGGTGCGCGGCTATGTGTCCTGCGTGCTGGGCTGCCCCTACGATGGCGAGGTCGCAACCGACCAGGTGGCGAGCGTGACCCGCGAACTGCTGGAGCTGGGCTGCGCCGAGGTCTCCCTGGGCGATACGATCGGCGTCGGCACCCCGGGTCGGACCCGGGCGCTCTGGCAGCGGCTGGGCCGGGAGGTGCCCCTTAGCCAACTGGCCGGGCATTTCCACGACACCTATGGCCAGGCCCTGGCCAACGTCTACGCCAGCCTGCTCGAAGGCGTCGCGGTGTTCGACAGCTCCGTCGCCGGGCTTGGCGGCTGTCCCTATGCCCAGGGCGCCAGCGGCAATGTCGCCAGCGAGGACCTGGTCTATCTGCTCGACGGCCTGGGCATAGCGTCCGGCGTCGACCTGAAGAGACTGGTCGAGGTCGGACAGAACGTTTCCGCCCTGCTCGGTCGCCCCAATCAATCGCGGGTCGGCCGCGCCCGGGCAACGCGAGCGGTCAACTAGCCGGGGCTCCGGCGGGCGCCCATGGCAACCGCCGAGGCTTGCTCTCATAATGGCGGCCTCTCTCATCCAAGGACCCGCTTTGGCCAGGAAGTCCCGACGCGAAATCGCCCAGCTCGATGGCACCACCGAGCTGCCCCTCACCGTGCGCGAGGTCGCCCTCGCCGCCGGGGTGTCGCCCATTACCGTGTCCCGGGCACTGCACCGCCCGAGCCTGGTGAGCGCCGCCACCCGCGAGCATGTCCTGGCCGTGGTCAAGGAACTGGGCTACGTGCCCAATCTGCTGGCCGGCAGCCTGGCCTCCAGCAAGAGCCGGCTGGTGGCCATCCTGCTGCCCACCATCGCCAATTCCATCTATGCCACCGTGGTGCAGGCGATCATGGATCGCCTCACCGCGGCGGGCTACCAGGCGCTGATCGGTCCGACCGGCTATTCGCCGGAAAAGGAAGAGGAACTGCTGGAAGCCATCCTCGGCCGCCGCCCCGATGGCATCGTCCTCACCGGCACCCTGCACACCCCGGCCAGTCGCGCGCGGCTGGCGGCGCTGAACATCCCGGTGGTGGAAGCCTGGGACCTGAGCGCCGAGGCCCTGGACATGCAGGTGGGCTTTTCCCACGAGCAGGTCGGCGTGGCCCTGGCGGAGCACTTCGTCGCCCGCGGCTATCGCCGCTTCGGGGTGATCTCGGTGGACGATCCTCGCGCCATGCGCCGCAACCTGGCTCTGCAGGCCCGCCTGGTCGAACTGGGCATCCCCGAATTGCCCATGGAAGTGCTGCCACTACCCGCCACCTGGGAAGTCGGCCGCATCGGCCTGGCGCGCCTGCTGGAACGCCCCGAGCCCCCGCAACTGGTGCTGTGCAGCTCCGACACCCTGGCCCTGGGTGTGGTCGCCGAAGCCAGCAGCCGCGGCCTGCGCATCCCCGAACAGCTGGCGGTGGTCGGCTTCGGCGATACCACCAACGGCCGCTTCGCCACCCCGGCGCTGTCCACGGTCAGCGTCAACGCCGATGCCATGGGCCAGCGTGTCGCCCAGGCGCTGCTCGACCGTCTCGCGGGCGATCAAACTGCGGTAAGCCTCGACACCGGTTTTGCCCTAATCGAGCGGCAGAGTTCCTAGCCACTTTTTTGCGCCCAGCCACAGATTTAGCAGTTGAATGATAGCGTTATCTGTTTAATGATAGCGCTATCGTTGTCAGACGACTTACAACCTAAGCCCGCTACACGATGTCAGCCCGCACACAAAAACAAACCAGTGGGAGCTCTCCATGCACGAAACCAAGCAGACGCGCGTCCGCTATCTGATCCTGTTCATGCTGTTCGTGGTGACCACGATCAACTATGCCGACCGCGCCACCATTTCCATCGCCGGCTCCGCCCTGCAAAAAGACCTCGGCATCAGTGCCGTCTCCCTCGGCTACATCTTCTCCGCCTTCGGCTGGGCCTATGTGCTCGGCCAGATCCCCGGCGGCTGGTTGCTCGATCGCTTCGGGTCGAAGAAGGTCTATGCGGCAAGCATCTTCACCTGGTCGGTGTTCACCATGCTGCAAGGCTACATCGGTGAATTCGGCATCGGCACCGCGGTGTTCCTGCTGTTCGCCCTGAGATTCATGGTCGGCCTGGCCGAAGCGCCCTCCTTCCCCGGCAACGCCCGCATCGTCGCCGCCTGGTTCCCCACCAAGGAGCGTGGTACTGCCTCGGCCATCTTCAACTCGGCGCAGTACTTCGCCACCGTGCTGTTCGCGCCGCTGATGGGCTGGATCGTCTACCACTTCGGCTGGCAGCACGTCTTCGTGGTGATGGGCGCCCTGGGCATCGCCTTCTCGGCGGTCTGGATGGCGGTGATCTACAGCCCCCGCGAACATCCCCGCGCCAACAGCGCCGAGGTCGAATACATCGCCAGCAATGGCGGCCTGGTCGACCTGGACACTCCCGGCAAGAAGAGCGAAGGTCCGAAGTGGAGCTACATCGGCCAGTTGCTGACCAATCGCATGATGGCCGGCATCTACCTGGGCCAGTTCTGCATCAACGCCCTCACCTACTTCTTCCTGACCTGGTTCCCCGTGTACCTGGTGCAGGAACGCGGCATGACCATCCTCAAGGCCGGCATCATCGCCTCCCTGCCGGCCATCTGCGGCTTCATCGGCGGCGTGCTCGGTGGGGTGATCTCCGACTGGCTGCTGCGTCGCGGCAGCAGCCTGAGCGTGGCGCGCAAGACCCCCATCGTCGCCGGCATGCTGCTGTCGATGAGCATGATCCTCTGCAACTACGTCGACGCCGACTGGATGGTGGTGGGCTTCATGGCCATGGCCTTCTTCGGCAAGGGCATCGGTGCCCTGGGCTGGGCGGTGGTCTCCGACACCTCGCCCAAGCAGATCGCCGGCCTCTCCGGTGGCCTGTTCAACACCATCGGCAACCTGTCCTCCATCACCACCCCGATCATCATCGGCTACATCATCGCCGCCACCGGTTCCTTCAAGATGGCCCTGGTGTTCGTCGGTGCCAATGCCCTGGTGGCCGCCATCAGTTACCTGTTCGTAGTCGGCGAGATCAAGCGCGTCGAGTTGCGCGGCGTGCCCACGCCGCCTGCCGAAGCCCCGCTCGCCGCTGAAACCTCTCGCTGATCGACAAGGAGCCCGACCATGACCCAATTCAACGCCACCCCCGCCCTGCACACCGGCACCCCGGTGGTCACCTCGCTGGAAGTCGTGCCCGTCGCCGGCCAGGACAGCATGCTGCTCAACCTGAGCGGCGCCCATGGCCCCTACTTCACCCGCAACGTGCTGATCCTCAAGGACAGCGCCGGCCGCACCGGCGTCGGCGAGGTGCCCGGCGGCGAGAGCATCCGCCAGACGCTGGAAGACGCCCGTCAATTCCTCATCGGCCAGCCGCTGGGGCAGTACCAGCGCATCCTCGGCCAGGTCCGCCAGGCCTTCGCCGGTCGCGATGCCAGCGGCCGTGGCTTGCAGACCTTCGACCTGCGCATCACCATCCACGCCGTCACCGCCCTGGAAGCCGCCCTGCTCGACCTGCTCGGCCAGCACCTGGAGGTGCCGGTGGCGGCCCTGCTCGGCGAAGGCCAGCAGCGCGACGCCGTTGAGATGCTCGGCTACCTGTTCTATGTCGGCGACCGCAGCAAGACCACCCTGGACTACCGCAGCGAAGCCGAGAGCGACGACGCCTGGTTTCGCGTGCGCAACGAGGAAGCCCTGACCCCCGAGACCGTGGTGCGCCTGGCCGAGGCGGCCTATGACCGCTACGGCTTCAAGGACTTCAAGCTCAAGGGCGGCGTACTCAGCGGCGACGCCGAGATCGAGGCGGTCACCGCCCTGGCCGAGCGCTTCCCCGAGGCGCGCGTGACCCTGGACCCCAATGGCGCCTGGTCGCTCAAGGAAGCCATCCGCCTGTGCCGCGACCAGCACCATGTGCTGGCCTATGCCGAGGATCCCTGTGGCGCCGAGAACGGCTATTCCGGACGCGAGGTGATGGCCGAATTCCGCCGCGCCACCGGCCTGCCCACCGCCACCAACATGATCGCCACCGACTGGCGCCAGATGGGTCACGCCATCCAGCTGCAATCGGTGGACATCCCCCTGGCCGATCCGCACTTCTGGACCATGCAGGGCTCGGTGCGGGTGGCGCAGATGTGCAACGACTGGGGCCTGACCTGGGGTTCGCACTCCAACAACCACTTCGACATCTCCCTGGCCATGTTCACCCACGTCGCCGCCGCGGCGCCGGGCAAGATCACTGCCATCGACACCCACTGGATCTGGCAGGACGGCCAGCGCCTGACCAGGCAACCGCTGGAGATCAAGGGCGGCCTGGTGGCGGTGCCGCAGCAGGGTGGCCTGGGCGTGGAGCTGGACCTGGACGCCCTGGCCCGCGCCCACGAGCTGTACAAGGCCAAGGGCCTCGGTGCGCGCGACGACGCCATGGCCATGCAATTCCTCTCGCCCAACTGGACCTTCGATAACAAGAAGCCCTGCCTGGTGCGCTAGGCCCTTCGGCCCGCCAACAGCGCCCGCTCCGGACTCTCCGGGGCGGGCGCTGTTTCCGTTCCAGCATCCGACACCTGGAACTACACCTACCGATAGCCTGCTAAGCGTTCGTTAAGCTCACCGGATGGACACTGACCCCAAGGTATCTCGCAACCCTGCCCGATACCCCCGCGGTTCCAGTTACTTTCGTATCCGGGAGAAGCACATGAACCTCAATCGTCGTATCGCCAAGAGCCTCCTCGTCCTGACCATCGCCTCGGTGTTTTCCACCGCCGCCCTGGCCGACACCCGACCCGACATCGCCACACAGCAGGTCGCCACCCTGCCGGCGATCTCCCAGCAGGGCCAGCAGGCCTTCATGGACGTGGTCGCCGCCCGCCAGGACCTCTTCGAGGCCCATGTCGATCAGGCCAAGCAGCACCTGGCCGCCGCCGAGAGCGCGCTGCAGACCGCCCAGACCGACAAGACCGCCTACCTCAAGTCGGCCAGGGACCTGCGCGGTCAGGACGGCAAACTCATGCAGGTCTCCGCGCAGGACGCCAAGGCCACGTCCTGGCTGCCGATCTGGAGCGGCATGGCGCTGCGTGACGACTATGTCGCCACCCCGGCCAAGAACCAGGCCGTGGTCCAGGCCAACGAGAAGATCCAGCAGGGCGATACTAAGGCCGCCGGCGAGATCCTCAAGGTGGCCGGCGTCGACGTCGACTACTCCACCGCCGTGCTGCCGGCCCAGGAAACCCTGGACCTGGTGCACCGGGCCAATCAGGAGCTGGGCCACGAGCAATACTGGCAGGCCAACCTGACGCTCAAGCAGGTGCAGAACAGCCTGAGATATGACAACGCCAACGTCGACGTGACCCCCACCGGCTGGTTCTCCAAGACCACCACGGTGTTCACTCCGGTCGACAAGACCTGAGCCGGTCGCGGCGGCCTGATGCAGGCGGGATCGTTAACTTCAGCGTAACGATTCCGCCTTCAGGTTGATTGAACGCCAGGGAGGCGAGGTCTAGGGTGACTCCACGACAGGTGATTCGTGGAGACTCCAATGACAACGACATCCCACCCACCGGCTCGGATCGCCAGGCGCCGCGGTGACAAGCAGCAGCGCCTGGACCGGGTGGCCGCGCTGGCCGATGGCAAGGTGCTGCCCACCGCATCCATCGTCGCGGCCCTGGAACAGCTGCTCGCCCCCGGCGACCGGGTGGTGCTGGAAGGCAACAACCAGAAGCAGGCCGATTTCCTCTCTCGCAGTCTCGCCCAGGTCGATCCGGCCCGGCTGCATGACCTGCACATGATCATGCCCAGCGTCGGTCGCGCCGAGCACCTGGATCTCTTCGAACGCGGCATCGCCCGCAAGCTGGACTTCTCCTTTGCCGGCACCCAGAGCCTGAGGATCAGCCAGCTGCTGGAAGACGGGCTGCTGGAAGTGGGCGCCATCCACACCTACATCGAACTCTATGCCCGGCTGCTGGTGGACCTCATCCCCAAGGTGGTGCTCAGTGCCGGCTTCATGGCCGACCGCGCCGGCAACATCTATACCGGCCCCAGCACCGAGGACAGCCCGGCGCTGATCGAGCCGGCGGCCTTCAGCGACGGCATCGTCATCGTCCAGGTCAACCAGCTGGTGGACGACGTGTCCGAGTTGCCGCGGGTCGACATCCCCGCGGACTGGGTGGATTTCGTGGTGGTGGCCGACCGGCCCTTCTATATCGAACCCCTGTTCACCCGCGATCCGCGCCATATCAAGCCGGTGCACGTGCTCATGGCGATGATGGCCATCCGCGGCATCTACGAGCGCCACCAGGTGCAGTCGCTCAACCACGGCATCGGTTTCAACACCGCGGCCATCGAACTGATCCTGCCCACCTACGGCGAGCGCCTGGGACTCAAGGGCAAGATCTGCCGGCACTGGACGCTCAATCCCCACCCCACGCTGATCCCGGCCATCGAGAGCGGCTGGGTGGAAAGCGTGCACTGCTTCGGCACCGAGCTGGGCATGGAGGGCTACATCGCCCAGCGTCCGGATGTCTTCTTTACCGGTCGCGACGGCTCGCTGCGATCCAACCGCCTGCTCTGCCAGCTGGCTGGTCAGTACGCCGTCGACCTCTTCATCGGCGCCACCCTACAGGTGGACGGCGACGGCCATTCCTCCACCGTGACCCGCGGGCGCCTGGCCGGCTTTGGCGGCGCGCCCAACATGGGTCATGACCCGCGCGGCCGCCGCCATCCCACCCCGGCCTGGCTGGACATGCGCCAGCAGACCGGCGACGGCGCCCCGGCGCTGCTGGAACGCGGCAAGAAGCTGGTGGTGCAGATGGTCGAGACCTTTCAGGAAGGCGGCAAACCCACCTTCGTCGACACCCTGGATGCCGTGGAGGTGGCGCGCAAGAGCGGCATGCCGCTGGCGCCCATCATGGTCTATGGCGATGACGTCACCCATCTGCTCACCGAGGAAGGCATCGCCTATCTCTACCGCGCCCGTTCACTGGAGGAGCGCCGGGCGATGATCGCCGCCGTGGCCGGGGTCACCACCATCGGCCTGCGCAGCGATCCGGCCGAGGCCCGGCGGCTGCGCCAGGAGGGCCTGGTGGCCCTGCCCGAGGACCTCGGCATCCGCCGCACCGACGCCAGTCGCGAATTGCTCGCCGCCAAGAGCATCGGCGAACTGGTGGAATGGTCCGGCGGCCTCTATCAACCCCCGGCCAAATTCAGGAGCTGGTGATGCCCGCCCTCGCCCGTCTTGCCCCGTCTCCCGCCGAACGCCTGGCCGACCTGGCCGTGATGGCCCTGGTCGACGAAGCCGAACTCTCACCCAAGCCGGCCCTGGTGGATCGTCGCGGCCAGGGCGCCCACCAGGACCTCAGCCTTGGCCTGATGCTGACCTCCGCCCAGGCCCTGCGGCCCTGCTTCCAGGCCATGGCCGAAGCCGCCGAGCTGGGGCTGCCCGCGGCCGACCTGCGCCGCCTGATCGGCCGCCTGGGTCGCGATGGCGAAGCCGCGATGCTGAGCGTGACCGGTGGCGTCAACACCCATCGCGGCGCCATCTGGGCGCTGGGGCTGCTGGTGACGGCGGCCGTGCATGGGCGTCCTGGCTCTGCTGAGGCCCTGTGCCTTGCGGCAGGTCGCCTGGCTAGCCTCCCGGATCCTGATGCTCCCCGCACTCTGCCGAGCCATGGCCAGCGTGTCGCCCAGCGCTATGGCGTCGGCGGCGCCCGGGCCGAGGCGGCCGCCGGCTTTCCCGCCATCCACCAGCGCGGCCTGCCGCAACTGCGCGCCAGCCGCCAGGCGGGCGCCGGCGAGCAGAGCGCCCGCCTGGATGCCCTGCTGGCGATCATGACCCGGCTGGACGACACCTGCGTGCTGCACCGCGGCGGCCCCGTGGCCCTGGCGACCATGCAACAGGGCGCCCAGGCGGTGCTGGACGCCGGTGGCAGCGCCAGTCTGGCCGGCCGCCGCCAGCTGCTGGTCCTGGACCGGGAGCTGCTGGCCGCCAATGCCTCGCCCGGTGGGGCCGCCGATCTGCTGGCCGCCACCCTTCTCGTCGATCGCCTGGAGCCACGGCTCCCTGGAGACCTCTGATGGAACATTTCAGCTGCAGCTATCCGGCCAGCCAGCGCCGCCGGGGTCGGGCCCTGGTGGGTTGCGTCGGCTCGGGGGACCTGGAGGTCCTGCTCGAACCCGCCAACGCCGACTTCACCCTCAGGGTGACCACCTCGGTCAATGGCAGCGAACCGCGCTGGCGCGCCCTCTTCGACCGGCTGTTCGCCGCCCGTGACGACCTGCCGGCCCTGACCCTGGACATCCACGACTTCGGCGCCACCCCCGGCGTGGTGCGCCTGCGCCTGGAGCAAGGTCTGGAAACCCTCGACCTGGAGGAAGCCGCCCATGCCTGAAGCCACCCTTCCCGACGTGCAGGAATTGCTGCACAGCCGCAGCTTCGTCGAACTCGGTGCCCGCGAACGGGCGCGCACGGTGCTCGACGCCGGTAGCTTTCGCGAGTTGGTCGGGCCCTTCGAGCGGCTGATGTCGCCCTGGCTGCCCAGGCAGGGCATCGTCTGCCAGGCCGATGACGGCGTGGTGGTGGCCAAGGGGCTGATCGACGGCCAGCCGGCGGTGGTCTGCGCCATCGAAGGTGCCTTCCAGGGCGGCAGCATGGGCGAAGTGGGCGGCGCCAAGATCGCCGGGGCGCTGGAATTGGCGCTGGAAGACAACCTCTCCGGCACCCCGACCCGCGCCGTGCTGCTGCTGGAAACCGGCGGTGTACGGCTGCAGGAAGCCAACCTGGGGCTGGCGGCCATCGCCGAGATCCAGGCGGCCATCGTCGCCTTGCGCAGCCACCAGCCGGTGATCGGTGTCATCGCCGGCAGCGTCGGCTGCTTTGGTGGCATGTCCATCGCCGCGGGGCTGTGCAGTCAGCTGATCGTCACCCGCGAGGCCCGCCTGGGCCTCAACGGGCCCCAGGTGATCGAGCAGGAAGCCGGGATCGAGGAATACGATTCCCGCGACCGCCCCTTCATCTGGAGCCTGACCGGCGGCGAGCAACGGGTCGCCACAGGCCTGGCCGATGTCTTCGTCGCCGACGACAGCGCCGCCGTGACCGCCGCCATCCGCCAGGGCTTCACCCGGGGCGTTGCCGGCGCCTTGCGCAGCCAGCAGGCCGAACACTATCTGACGCGTCTTGCCGATCTCGACACCCGTCCCCAAGCGGACGCCGCCGCGGTCCGTGACCTCTATGCCGGAGACCAGCCATGAGCACCCAGCCTTCGCAACGCGGCCTGACCTGGTTCCAGGCCCTGGCCGGTCAGGGCGAGGCCGTCAACGGCCTGCCCGCCTCCCTGCGCGTCGCCGACCTCGAACTGGCCGGACGCCCCGCGCGCTGGCTGGCGGTGGTAGCGGATGCCGGCAATCCCTTTCCCCGCGCCCGCCAGGGCGAGGTAGGCCTGCTGGAGGGCTGGGGCCTGGCCCGGGCCATCCAGCAGGCCATCGCCGAAGATCGTGACGCCGCGGTGAAACGCACCCTGATCGCCCTGGTGGACGTCCCCAGCCAGGCCTATGGGCGCCGCGAGGAAGCCTTTGGCATCCACCAGGCCCTGGCCGGGGCCGCCGGGGCTTATGCCGAGGCGCGTCTGGCCGGGCATCCGGTGCTGGGCCTGCTGGTGGGCAAGGCCATGTCCGGCGGCTTTCTCGCCCATGGCTACCAGGCCAATCGCCTGCTGGCCCTGCGCGATCCCCAGGTGCAGGTGCATGCCATGGGCAAGGCCTCGGCGGCGCGGGTCACCCTGCGTAGCGTCGAGGAGTTGGAACGCCTGGCGGCCGACATTCCACCCATGGCCTATGATCTGGACAGCTATGCCTCCCTGGGCCTGCTCTGGCGCCAGCTGGAAGTGGCTCAGCCCGACCAGCCCTCGGCCGAAGCTGTGCAGCAGGTGCGCCAGGCCCTGGCCGACGCCCAGGCGGATGTCCTGGCCAGCGGAGCCACCGATCTCAGGCTGCGGCTGGATGGCGCCAATCGCGCGGCCTCTCGCGAGGTGCGCGAACGCCTGCGGGCAGGATGGAACGCGTGATGAGCGGGCGGTCGATGGGAGCCCAATACAGACCCCACGACCTGCTCTGGGGCCTGACGCCGGATGGCCTCCCGCCGGAAGCCCCGGCCTGGGCGGTAGAGGTTGTCCAGGCCGGCCTGCCGGTGGTGGTCCGGCGGGCTGCACCCGAGGCTGACCGCATTCCGGTCGGCCTGCGCGGCACCACCCGCGCCGAACGGATGGCGGCCTGGCTGGAGCCGGCTGCCGTGAGACGCCAGCTCTCACCCGAGGCCCTGAGAGTCTCCAGTGATTGCCGTGACCTGCCCGTCTTCTCGACCCTGGCCTTTATCGAACCGCTATTGGATGACCTGGGGCTGCCCTGGGGACCCACCGGCGCCGCGGGTTATGAATTGGCCTCCGGCTGGCCGGCGCTGCACGCCGGGAGCGATCTGGATCTGCTGATCCGCTGCGCAACCCCGCTGTCGCGCGACCAGGCCCGGGCCTTGCTGACGTCCCTGCAGGGGCAAGCGCTTTGTCGTCTGGACATCCTGCTGGAAACTCCGCTCGGCGGCGTGGCCCTGGCCGATTGGGCCGGAAACGCCCCACGCGTGCTGCTCAAGACCACTGCCGGCCCCCGGCTGGTAGGCGATCCCTGGCCGGAGGCGCATGCCGCATGAGTACCCTCTTCCAGTTTCCCGGCCAGGGCGCCCAGCGGCCCGACATGCTGCACGCTCTGCCCGACGACGCCGAGATCCGGCGGACGCTGGCGGAAGCCGCCGAGGTGCTGGACACCGACCCCCTGAGCCTGGACTCTGCCCAGACCCTGGAACACACCCGCGCCGTGCAGCTCTGCCTGCTGATCGCCGGCGTCGCCACGGCGCGCCTGCTCTTGAGTCGCGGCCCGGTGCCGCAACTGGTGGCCGGGCTGTCCATCGGCGCCTATGCCGCCGCGGTGGTGGCCGAGGCCCTGGACTTTGCCGACTCCCTGCGCCTGGTAGCACGGCGCGGCGAGCTGATGCAGGCGGCCTACCCGTCGGGCTACGGCATGCTGGCGATCCTCGGCCTGGGGCGCGGCGCGGTCGAGAAGCTGGTCTCTGACCACCAGCGTCCTGACGCGCCGTTGTACCTGGCCAATGCCAATGCCGAGCAGCAATACGTGGTGGCGGGGAGCGACGCGGGCTTGGCCGTGCTGGCCGAGGCGGCGCGCACCGAGGGCGCGGCGGCAGCCAAGCGCCTGGCCATGAGCGTGCCGTCCCACTGCCCGCTGCTGGCGGAGGCCGCTGTGACCCTGGACGAGGCGTTCGCCGGCGTCGAGCTGCGCGCGCCGCGACTGGCCTATCTGAGCGGTACTTCGGCACGGCGGCTGGTGCGCGCCGAACAGCTGCGCGACGACCTTGCCTTCAACATGGCGCGGCCCATCGAATGGCACGCCACCCTGGAAGCCGCCCGCGAGCGCGGCGTGCGCCTGGCCATTGAGCTGGCGCCGGGCAGCGTGCTCACCCAGCTGGCCAGGCGCGTGCTGCCCGCCAGCGGTGTTCTGGCCTGGCAGGATACCCACCCCGATACCCTGGACGCGCTGCGGCGCGAGGAGGCGGCGCGACTGGACTGAGCATTCGCACGAGTCGGCCGCCCTCACCCCGGCCCTCTCCCTGAGGGAGAGGGGTAAGAGCGGGCGCCGTGCCAGGCTTACACCCAACCTACAGGAACAACGGAGACCTTCAGACAGGGCGGCTGCCCTCACCCCAGCCCTCTCCCTCAGGGAGAGGGGGCAAGAGCGGGAGCGCTGCCCCAGGCTTCACCCCACCCCAAGCACAACCGAGGACAACAACAATGATCATCTACGGTGTAGCGCTCCTGGCCGTCTGCATGCTTGCAGGCGTCATCATCGGCGACTTCCTGGGCGTCCTGCTCGGGGTCAAGTCCAATGTCGGCGGGGTGGGCATCGCCATGCTCCTGCTGATCTGCGCCCGGCTCTACATGGAGCGGCATGGCGGCATGAGCAAGGAATGCGAATTCGGCGTCGGCTTCTGGGGCGCGCTGTACATCCCGGTGGTGGTGGCCATGGCGGCCCAGCAGAACGTGGTCACCGCCCTGCACGGCGGACCGGTGGCGGTGCTGGCTGCCGTGGGCGCCGTGGGGATCTGCGGCTTGACCATCGCCCTGATCAGCCGCAGCCATCGCGGCGAACCGCTACCGCCCTTGCCGGACGCCGCCGTGGCCCCCGCATCAGCGGTCGCCCATCCCGCACCGGTCGGAGGTCGCTAGGATGAACGACATCGTCACCAAAGCCCTGCAACACAACGGCCTGGTTGCCGCGTTCGCGCTGATCGGCCTGATCATGTGGATCTCGGTGATCCTTTCGCGCCGACTGACCTTTGGCCGGGTGCACGGCTCGGCCATCGCCATCGTCATCGGCCTGGTACTGGCCTGGGTCGGCGGGACCGTCACCGGCGGCCAGAAGGGCCTGGCCGACCTCGCGCTGTTTTCCGGTATCGGCCTGATGGGCGGCGCCATGCTGCGCGACTTCGCCATCGTCGCCACCGCCTTCGAGGTCCAGGCCACCGAGGCGCGCAAGGCCGGAATGATCGGCGCCGTGGCCCTGCTGCTCGGCACCGTGCTGCCCTTCATCGTCGGCGCCGCCGTGGCCTGGGCCTTCGGCTACCGCGACGCGGTGAGCATGACCACCATAGGCGCGGGCGCGGTGACCTACATCGTCGGCCCGGTGACCGGCGCCGCCCTGGGCGCCAGCTCCGACGTCATGGCGCTGTCCATCGCCACCGGCCTGATCAAGGCGATCATCGTCATGGTGGCGACGCCCGCGTCGGCGCGGCTGCTGGCGCTGGACAACCCGCGCTCGGCGATGGTCTTCGGCGGTCTGGCCGGCACCGTCAGCGGCGTCACCGCGGGGCTCGCCGCCACCGACCGCCGCCTGGTGCCCTATGGCGCCCTCACCGCCACCTTCCACACGGGTCTGGGCTGCCTGTTGGGGCCGTCGCTGCTGTTCTTCTGCGTGCGGGCGCTGGTGGGCTAAGAGCAACTGGTAAACCTGCTGCGCGTCCGCCAGACGGGCGCGTGCAGTGCTCGGAATCCTCATGTACCGCTCGTACACTCGTGCGCGAGCCCGGTCCGCTTCCTGCGCACCGCGCGCACCCGCCTGACAGCCGCTCGCTACGCTTTACTAGCCGCTCTAAGAACGCGCGTACATCCGGCATTCGGCGACGAAGGCCAGCAGATTGGGATCGCGCTCGCGGCTGCGCAGGAAGACCGCGCCGATGCGCTGCTGCAGCCGGTAGCGCGGGGCCAGGGGCAGCAGCTTGAGGCGGTTCTGGTAGACCGCCTCGACCCGCCCGGGCAGCAGGGCGTAGCCCACCCCTGAGCTGACCATGCTCATCAGCGAGAAGATGTCGTTGACCTGCATGATCACCTCCGGCTCGAAGCCGGCCTGGGCGAACACCTGGCGGCCGTCGCGAAAGGTGGCGAAGCCCTGGGTCAGGGTCACGAAGGGCACCCCGGCGAGATCGCGCAGGTCCACCTCGGCCTGGTCGGCGAAGGGCGAGTCGCTGGGCGCGGCCAGGAAGATGTCGTCGCTGAACAGCTCGACGCTCTCGCAATCGGCATCCACCACGGCGTCGTCCAGGGCCACCAGCATGGCGTCCAGCTTGAAGTCGTGCAGCTGCTCGGCGAGATCGGCGTTGGAGCCCAGCACCAGGTCGATGTTGAGTTCGCTGCGCCTGAGCTTGAGGCCCATGATCAGTTGGGGCACGGTCTTGACCGTCAGCGAATAGAGCGCCCCCAGGCGAAAGCGATCGGCGGAAAAACCCGCCGCCTGCCGGGTGAGCCGCACCGTCTCCGCCAGGTCCTGCAGCAGTCGCTCGGCGCGCGCCTCCAGCACGAAGGCGCCGTCCAGCGGCGTCAGGGTACGCCCCTCGTGCTTGAACAGCGGACAGCGCAGGGCGTTCTCCAGCGAATGGATGGCGCGGTGCACGCTGACATGGCTGGTGCCCAGCTCGGCGGCGGCCCGCGCCAGGTTGCGACTGCGCATGAAGGCCAGAAAGATCTCCAGCTTGCGCAGGGTGAGGTCATCGGTATCGGACATGGCGGCCAGCGGGCGATGAGAGACAGCTGATCACCTTGCCCGGATGGGCGGGCGGCGTCGAGTCTTCGAATCGCCCTGGCGGCGCCTGGCTTCCTCAGTGCACTCCCTGAGGTAACCAGGCGCCCTCTCCCCGCCCTACAACCAACCCTTGATCTGCTGGCAGACCGCCGTGGTGGAGATGCCGTAGCGGTCGTGCAAGGTCGGCAGCGCCCCGGCGTCGAGGAAGGCGTCGGGCAGCGCGATCTGGCGGAAGGTGGGCGTCACGCCGTTGCGCAACAGGGTGGTCGCGACGGCCTCGCCCAGGCCACCGATCAGCGAATGGTTCTCCGCCGCCACCACCAGCCGCCCCGGCTTGCGGGCTTCCGCCAGGAGGGTGGCTTCGTCCAGTGGCTTGATGGTCGGTACGTGCAGCACCGAGACGTCCACGCCATCCGCGGCCAGGGCCTCGGCGGCCTCCAGGGCGCGCATGGTCATCAGGCCGGTGGACACCACCAGCACGTCGCGTCCGGGGCGCACCACCTGGGCCTTGCCGAGCTGGAAGCGGTAGTCGTAGCGATCCAGCACCAGGGGCACGTTGCCGCGCAGCAGGCGCATATAGACCGGCCCCTGGTGGGCGGCGATGGCCGGCACCGCCTGCTCGATCTCCAGGGCATCGCAGGGGTCGATCACCATGAGGTTGGGCATGGCGCGAAAGATCGCCAGGTCGTCGGTGGCCTGGTGGCTGGGGCCGTAGCCGGTGGTCAGCCCGGGCAGGCCGCAGACGATCTTGACGTTGAGATTCTCCTCGGCGATGGCCATGCAGATGAAGTCGTAGGCGCGTCGCGAGGCGAACACCGCATAGGTGGTGGCGAAGGGCACGCAGCCTTCGCGGGCCATACCGGCGGCGGCGCTCATCAGCAGCTGCTCGGCCATGCCCATCTGGTAGAAGCGCTCGGGATGGGCCTTGGCGAAGATGTGCAGGTCGGTGTACTTGGCGAGGTCGGCGGTGAGGCCGACGATGTCCTGGCGCTGCTCGGCCAGGGCCGCCAGGGCATGGCCGAACGGTGCTGGTCGGGTCGGCTGGCCCTCGGCGGCGATGCTGGCGATCATCGCCGAGGTGGTCAGGCGTGGCTTGGTGGCGGTGGTAGTCATCAGAAGTCCCTCCCGGCATCCAGGGCGTCGAGGGCCAGGGCCCATTCGTGCGCCTCGACGCGGATGAAGTGAGTCTTGTCGCGGGTTTCCAGGAAGGGCACGCCCTTGCCCATGCGGGTATCGCAGAGAATGATCCGGGGCTGCGCGCCCGGGTGCTGGCGAGCCCGGTCGAAGGCGGCGACCAGCGCCTCGCGGTCGTTGCCGTCGACGCGCTGGACGAACCAGCCGAAGGCCTGCCAGCGCTCGGCGAGGGGCTCGAACGCCAGGATCTCGCGGCAGTGGCCGTCGGCCTGCTGGTTGTTCACGTCCACCAGGGCGATGAGATTGTCCAGTTGCCAGTGGGAAGCCGACATGGCCGCTTCCCAGGTGGCGCCTTCGTTGAGTTCGCCATCGGACAGCAGGTTGTAGACGAAGGATTTCGACTGCTTGCGCTTGAGGCCGAGGCAGGCGCCCACGGCGATGCCCAGGCCCTGGCCGAGGGAACCGCCGGTGATCTCCATGCCGGGGGTGTAGGCAGCCATGCCCGACATGGGCAGGCGGCTGTCGTCGCAGCCATAGGTCTCCAGTTCTTCCTGCGGCACGATTCCGGCCTCGATCAGCGCGGCATAGAGGGCGATGGCGTAATGGCCGATGGACAGGTAGAAGCGATCGCGCCCTTCCCATTCGGGCTCCTGGGGCTGGTAGCTCAGGGCATGGAAGTAGGCGACCGCCAGGACATCGGCGACGCCCAGGGCCTGGCCGACATAACCCTGGCCCTGGATCTGGCCCATGCGCAGGGCATGGCGGCGGATGTTGTGGGCGCGCTCGGCCAGCGAGAGCGTTGCGGGTTGTGGCGAAGAAGCGGTCATGATCTGTACCTCGATTAGCGATTGACCAGGGCGGCGGGAATGCGCAGGACCAGCGTGGCGCCGATCACCAGCACCCCGGTGATGAGGAACATGCCGATGGCGCTGGAGCCGGTGCTGGTGGTGATCCAGCCGATCAGGTAGGGCGAGCAGAAGCCGGCCAGGTTGGCGAAGCTGTTCACCGCGGCGATGCCGGCGGCGGCGGTGACCCCGCCCAGCAGCGTGGTGGGCAGCATCCAGAACAGCGAGGACGCGGAGAGGATGCCGGCCGCTGCCAGGCACAGGCTGAGGATCGACAGGGTGACGTTGTGGCCGAACACCGCCGCGAGGCTTAGGCCGCAGGCGCCCAGCAGCATGGGAATCACCAGGTGCCAGCGGCGCTCGCGGTGCCGGTCGCCACTGCGCCCGGCCAGCAGCATGGCGACGATGGCGCACATATAGGGCAGGCTGGTGAGCAGGCCGATGTGCAGCGGATCGGCGACCCCCGAATTGCGCACCAGGGTCGGCAGCCAGAAGGTGATGGCGTACTGGCCCATGACCACGCAGAAGTAGATGGCGGCCAGCAGCCACAGCCGGCGATCACGGATGAAGTCGCGCACGCTGGCGTGCTCGGTCTTGTGCTGGTTGTCCTCGGCCAGTTCCTTCTGGATCAGCGCCTTTTCCTCGTCGTCCAGCCAGGTCGCCTGGTGCACGCCATCCTTGAGATAGCCGAGCACCATCAGCCCCACCACCACCGTGGGGATGGCTTCGATGACGAACATCCACTGCCAGCCGGCCCAGCCGTGGACCCCGGCGAACTGATTCATGATCCAGCCCGACAGCGGTCCGCCGATCATGCCCGACAGCGGAATGGCGACGAACCAGAGCACCGTCATGCGGGCGCGGCGGTAGGAAGGAAACCAGTAGGTGAGATAGAGCAGCAGGCCCGGCGCCAGGCCGGCCTCGGCCACGCCGAGCAGGAAGCGCAGCAGGTAGAACTGCCAGGCCGTCTCGACGAAGGCGAACATCCCGGAAAGGATGCCCCAGGTGATCATGATGCGGGCGATCCAGCGGCGGGCGCCGACCTTGTGCAGGATGATGTTGCTGGGCACCTCGCAGAGAAAATAGCCGAGGAAGAACATGCCGGCGCCGAGGCCGTAGACGGCTTCGCTCAGGGCCAGGTCGTTCATCATCTGCAGCTTGGCGAAGCCGACGTTGACCCGGTCCAGATAGGCGCAGAAGTAGCACAGCATCAGGAAGGGCATCAGCCGCCAGGCGGTCTTGCGATAGGCGTTGGCGCGCGCCGAGGTGGCCGCTGCCAGGGTGAGCGTAGTCATGGTCTGATCTCTTGTTGTTATGGACGCCGCAGACGCGGCGCCCTTGTCGATGCAGAGCGTTGAAAACGAGGGGGCGATCAGTGGATCAGCATGCCGCCGTTGACGTCCAGGGTGACGCCGGTCAGGTAGCCGGAGAGATCGCTGGCCAGGAACAGCGCGGCATTGGCCACGTCCCTGGGCTCGCCCAGGCGACCCAGGGGGATGCCGTCGATGATCGACTGGCGGCGCTCGTCGTGCATCAGCCCGCCGGTGATATCGGTCTGGATCAGGCCGGGGGTCAGGGCATTCACGCGGATGCCGTCCGGTCCGAATTCCCGCGCCATGGCCCTGGTCAGGCCCAGCACCCCGGCCTTGGCGGCGCTGTAGTGCGGACCGCCGAAGATGCCGCCGCCGCGCTGGGCGGACACCGAGGACAGGCAGACGATGCTGCCACCGCCCTGCTCGCGCATGGCCGGGATCACCGCCTGGGACATCAGCAGGGTGCCGCGCAGGTTGACGTCGAGGATGCGGTCGTAGTCGGCGCGGCCGATCTCCAGGGTCTTCACCGGCTGGGTGATGCCGGCGTTGTTGACCAGCACGTCGAGGCGACCGTAGTGGGCGAGCGCCTGGTCGACCGCGGCCCTGACCTGGGCCTCGTCGGCCACGTTGGCCGCCAGGCCCAGGTGGCCTTCGCCAAGGCTGGCGGCGGCATCCCGCGCGGCGCTGGCATCGAGGTCGAGGATGATGACCCGCGCGCCCTGGGCGGCGAAGGCCTGGGCCGTGGCTCGACCGATGCCGCGCGCGGAGGCGGCGCCGGTGACGAGGGCGATCTTGTCTTGCAGCAGCAGGGAATGCAGGGGCATGACGCTATCCTTCTTGTTGTTGAGGAGGGCTTTCGCTGAGGGCCAGAGTGCCCCCCGCCCCAGGGCCCCAGCAACGCAGCCTGCGTCAGACCGTGCTGAATAAAATTCATGCCTGCGGCTTGGCAGTCGGGTCTTACCACCTGAGAATCGACCTCGAACTGGCCACAGGACCCGCAACTCATGGATTCCGGCAAGACGCTTTCCCTGCCACCCCTGAAAGCCCTTCAAGCCTTCGAGCAGACCGCCCGCTTCGCCAACGTCGCCCGCGCGGCCGAGCAACTGGCGCTGACGCCCTCGGCGGTCAGCCATCAGCTGGCCAAGCTCGAAGCCCTGGTGGGGCGCGCCCTCTTCGTCCGTGGCGCGCGCGGCATGACCCTGACCCCGGCCGGGGAGCAATACCTCGAAGAGGTCAGCGAGGTGCTGCACCGGCTGGCCATGGCCACGGATCGCGCCGCCAGCGATGCCGGCCTGGAATGCCTGCGCCTGCACTCGGCGCCGAGCTTCGGCCTGCTCTGGCTGATGCCACGGCTGGAACAGTTCCGCCAGAGCCATCCCGACCTGCAGATCAATCTCTCCTGCTCCTACGAATCCCTGCACTTCAGCCGCGACAAGGTCGACATCGACATCCGCCACGGCCTGCCCAGCTGGCCGAACCTGGAGATCCGCACCCTGCAGCGCGAGCGCCTGGCGGTCCTGGCCGCGCCGCAGTTGCTGGAAAAACGCCCGATCCAGTCGCCGGCGGATCTGCTGCACAGCGAGCTGATCCTGTCCGAGGCCACCCTGATGAAGTGGCCCAACTGGTTCGCCCAGCAAGGCCTGGCGCTGCCGGAACGCCCCTACACCCTGAGTTTCGATCGCTCCTACATGACCCTGGAAGCCGCCCGCCATGGCCTGGGCTTCGCCCTGGAGAGCACGGTGCTGGCAGCGGACTATCTGGCCCGCGGTGATCTGGTGCGGGTGCTGCCTCAGGATGACGACCTGCCGGTGGCCGCTCACCACCTGGTGTTTCCCCGGGCGCACTCGCGCTACGCCCGGGTGCGGCGCTTTCTGGACTGGCTGCAACAGGAGCTGGGCCAGCCCTTCGAGTACTAGAGCACCTGCAGCCGCTCCCTGAGCAAGTCGACGAAGGCCTGGGCCGTCGGGGTCAGGCTGCGGCCGGTGGGGGTCAGGATGCCCAGCGGCCGGGCCAGGCTCTCGCCGCGGACCGGCAGGGCCACCACCGGGGCCTCGCCACCCGCCGATTCCGGCAGCAGGGCCAGGCCCTGCCCGGCCGCCACCAGGGCCAGCAGGGTGCTCATGTAGTTGGCCTCCAGGGCCGCCACCAGGCGCAGGCCGGCGGCGGCGAAGGCGAAGTCCAGGCACTCGCGCACGCTGCTGTCACGCCCCGTGAGCAGCAGGGGCACGGCGTCGAGTTCGGCCAGGGTGATCTCGGTGCGGCCTGCCCAGGGATGGTCGCGGGGGACGAACAGCTGCAGGTGATCGACGTACAGCGGCTGGAAGTCCAGGCCCACGGCCCGTGGGCGGACGCCAATACCCAGGTCCACCTGCCCTTCCCTGACCAGCGCCTCGACCCGGCCGGCCACCACGTCCTGCAGGCGCACCTCGATGGCCGGATGACGGGCCTGGAAGGTCTTCAGCAACTCGGGAAAGGGTCCCATGAAAAAGGACGGCAAGGCCGCCAGGGTGATCCGCCCGCGGCGCAGGCCGGCCAGGTCCCGGGCGTGGGTCTGGACATCGCCCAGGTCAACCAGGATGCGCTCCAAGGGTCCGCGCAATTCTTCCCCGGCGGTGGTCAGCTGGACCCGCCGCGGGGTGCGCTCCAGCAGTTGCACCTCCAACCAGGCTTCGAGTTGCTGGATCTGCACGGTGAGCGCCGGGGGTGACAGGTGCAACTCCTCCGCCGCCCGGGCGAAGGAGCCCTGGCGGGCCACGGCGAGAAAGGCCTGCACATGCTGGAGCAGATTCTTCATTTTGTTTTTCTGAACGCTGCTTCGGAAGATTCCAATTTACAGGACATCGGACGTCTTCGAATACTGGACCCACAACAACAAAACCTCCCGTGCGCCCGCCTGCCGCGCCACGGTCCAAGGAGTCCGCCATGCTCGCCCTGCTCGGTGTCGTCACCATTCTCGCGTTACTCGTCGCGGTCATGAGCAAACGCGTCTCGCCCCTGGTCGCCCTGATCGTCATCCCCATCGCCGCGGCCCTGATCGGTGGCTTCGGCCTGGGCACCAGCGCCTTCATCATCGCCGGCATCAAGGGTGTCGCCCCGGTGATCGGCATGTTCGTCTTCGCCATCCTGTTCTTCGGCATCATGACCGACGCCGGGATGCTCGATCCCATCATCGACCGCATCCTGCGCACCGTCGGCACCCGGCCGACGCGCATCGTCTGCGGTAGCGCCCTGCTCGCCCTGCTGGTGCACCTGGACGGCTCCGGCGCGGTGACCTTCCTGGTGACCATTCCCGCCATGCTGCCGCTCTATACCCGCCTGGGACTGGACCGGCGCATCCTCGCCTGCGTGGCGGCCATGGCCGCCGGGGTCAACTTCCTGCCCTGGACCGGGCCGGTGCTGCGCTCGTCGGCCGCCCTGCACGTGCCGGTGGCCGATCTGTTCCAGCCGCTGATCCCGGTGCAGCTGGTGGGCCTGGCCTTCGTCTTCGCCAGCGCCTGGTGGCTCGGGCGGCGCGAGGAGAAGCGCCTGACCCTGGCCGGCCAGGCGCCCTGGCTGGCCGGCGGTGGCGCCGGTGCCGCGCCGGAGCGGGTGCTCAGCGAGGCCGAGCGTGCCTTGCGTCGCCCGCAGCGCTTCTGGATCAACCTGCTGCTGACCCTGGTGGTGATGGGCGTGATGATCGCCGGCTGGGTCGATCCAGTGGTGATGTTCATGCTTGGCACCGTGGCCGCGCTGTGCCTGAACTACCCCTCGGTGGACGCCCAGAAGGCGCGCATCGACGCCCATGCCAAGACCGCCCTGACCATGGCCAGCATCCTCTTCGCCGCCGGGGTCTTCACCGGCATCATGCAGGGCAGCGGCATGCTCAAGGCCATGGCCCAGGTGGCGGTGGCCGGCATCCCCGCCGGACATGGCCAGCTGATCCCGGCGGTGGTGGGTTTCCTCTCCATGCCGCTGAGCCTCCTGTTCGATCCGGATTCCTTCTACTTCGGCGTCATGCCGGTGATTGCGGAGGTCGGCCGCAACCTGGGCGTCGATCCGGTGCAGGTGGCCCAGGCCTCGCTGCTCGGGGTGCACACCACCGGTTTCCCGGTCAGCCCCCTGACCCCGGCGACCTTCCTGCTGGTGGGCCTGTGCAAGCTGGACCTGGCCGATCATCAGCGCTTCACCATCCCCTTCCTGTTCGCGGCCTCGGTACTGATGACCCTGACCGCCCTGCTCCTGGGAGTCTTCTAGATGAGCCGTCTTCTTCGCATCGGCTGCGGCGCCGGCTATTCCGGCGATCGCATCGAACCCGCCGTGGAACTGGCCGAGCATGGCCGGCTCGACTACCTGGTCTTCGAATGCCTGGCCGAACGCACCATCGCCCTGGCGCAACAGGCGCGGCTGGCCGATCCCGAGGCCGGTTTCGATCCGCTGCTAGAAGCCAGGATGCGCCGTATCCTGCCGCTGCTGAATAAGGCCGGACGGCCGCGCCTGCGAGTAGTCACCAACATGGGCGCCGCCCATCCCTCCGCCGCGGCGCGCAAGGTCGCGGCCCTGGCGCGGGAGCTGGGCGTAACCGGTCTGAAGATCGCCGCCGTGGCCGGCGACGACGTGCTGGCGCAATTGCCCGCCGACGCCCGGCTGGACAACGGCCAGACCCTGGCCGAACTGGGCGACCGATTGATCTCGGCCAACGCCTACCTGGGCGTGGAAGGCATCGTCCAGGCCCTGCAGGCGGACGCCGATGTCATCATCACCGGGCGGGTGGCCGATCCCTCGCTGTTCCTGGCGCCGCTGGTGCATGAATTCGGCTGGGCGGCAGATGACTGGGAGCGTCGCGGACGCGGCACCCTGGTCGGCCACCTGCTGGAATGCGCCGGCCAGGTCACCGGTGGCTACTTCGCCGACCCTGGCTACAAGGACGTCCCCGACCTCGCCCGTCTGGGCTTTCCCCTGGCCGAGGTGGACGCCGACGGCCAGGCGACCCTGACCAAGGTCGCCGGCTCCGGCGGCTGCGTAACCCCGGCGACCTGCACCGAACAACTGCTCTATGAGGTCCACGACCCGGCGGCCTACCTGACGCCGGACGTCACCGCCGACTTTTCCGGCGTCGCCCTGGAGCAGTCCGCACCCGACCGGGTCGCGGTCAGCGGGGCCCGGGGCAAGCCGCGCCCGGAACAGCTCAAGGTCTCGGTGGGCTATCGCGACGGCTGGCATGGCGAAGGCCAGATCTCCTACGCCGGTCCAGGTGCCGTGGGCCGGGCCAGGCTGGCGGCTGACGTGGTGCGCGAACGCCTGCAACTCTGTGGTGTACCGGTCGAGGAATTGCGCTGCGAACTGATCGGCTGCGACGCCCTGCACGGCGCCACCTTAGCGGGCCGGGCCAGCGGCGAACCCTGGGAGGTGCGCCTGCGCGTCGTCGGCCGCTGCGCCAGCCGGGCGGCGGCGGTGCAGATCGGCAACGAGGTGGAAACCCTGTACACCAATGGCCCGGCTGGCGGTGGCGGCGCCACCAAGGCGGTCCGCGAGATCATCGCCGTGGCCTCGCTGCTGTGGCCGCGTGCGGCCGTCACCCCTGCCCTGGAGCTGGAGACGCTGCCATGAAATTGCGCGAGATCGCCCACGTCCGTACCGGCGACAAGGGGGACATTTCGAACATGGCGGTGATCGCCTATCGCCGCGAAGACTTCGACCGCCTGCGCCAGGCGCTTACCGCGGAACGGGTCGCCGCCTGGTTCGCCGACAGTCGCCCGGCCGATGCCGCGCCGGTGCGCCGCTACGAATTGCCGGCCCTGGGCGCGCTGAACTTCGTGCTGCCCGGTGCCCTGCGCGGCGGCGTCACCCGCTCGCTGGCGCTGGACGCCCACGGCAAGGGCCTGGGTGCGGCGCTGCTGGATCTGGAGCTGGAGGACTAGAGACGCCGCTCAACCCGGAGTACCGACCCCCGCGCAGGGCAGCCGCGTCAGCAGAACGGTATCCTTGTCGAGGGGCACCTGGGCACCCTTGCGTCTGAGTTCGTTGATGGCGTGCAGCAGGATCAGATTGACCTGTTCCACCTCACGCATGTCGTCCGCCTTCAGCAGGCGCGACACCCGCACATTGCGATCGGCCTCGATGAGGGTGATCAGCAAGCCGTCGCTGCGCCGCTCCAGCTCGTGGCGCACGGGCGGATCGAGTTGGGCCAAGCGTTCATGCAACCTGTCCATCAGCAGGGCTCCCGGAGGAACGTCACCCTGTTCAGGCTAGCCGCCTCGGTGGAGAACGCAAGGCCTCTACTCGGGACCTGTCCGCCGACGGGAGATACCAGCGGGTTCTGAGCAGGCGCTGGCGCGGAAGCAGGACGCAAGGCTGTCACGAAGCTGCCATCCACTACCGGCACGCTGGACCTCTTGACCACCACGCCGTGGCAGAGGCCCATCCATGGATACTCGTCCCGCCATCCGTCCGCTCGATCCTTTCGCCACGCCATCGCAAAGGCTGGCGCTGGCTAACGACCTTGACCACTGCCGCTCCGCCGAGGCGCACGGCCAGTGCATCGCGCTGGCCACCCAGCGGCTGATCGTGCTCGGGCATCGGCGAATCCTGCTGGTCACCGCCGGGGAGCCGCCAATCGCCGACTTGCAGGCTCACAGTCAGATCATGCTGGCGGAGGGGTTGCCCCTGCTGCCCTGTATGGAGCTCGATCCGGCAGCCATCCTGTGCTGGCCCGAGCTCGCCATCCGCCTGCAAGGCGCTGCTCCGACCGCCCTGCTCTGCACCCGGGCCATCCTGGCCCAGACACTCCAGACCGCCCTATACCCTGGCGCGCTACCCTCGCTGACCATCACCGGTCCTGAAGCGCGTACAGGGGCAGATAGCGCGTCCTGGCACTAGCTGGGACGTCCATGCCTTAGAAATTCGAACCCCTGATCGTCCGTCCCGCCTGATCGGGCTGCTGCAGATTACCCGAGGTGGCGGCCTTGGCCGGATTCCAGTCGATCTCGGCGCGCTGGACCGCGGCCGCGGTGAAGCGCTCGTTGAGCTCCGGCGCCAGGCGATGCCCCCAGTAGGCCAGCTTGGCCTTGTAGCCCACGGTGATTTCCTTTTGTGGCTGCAGCAGCGCGCCGACGATGGCCTGCACCGCCTTGTCCGGCGAATCCTTGGTGGGCAGGTCGGCGCGGTGCCCGGTGTAGGTGGCGGCATGGCCCCAGATCGGCGTATCCAGCGCCCAGGGCAGCACTGTCGACAGCTGGATGTTCGGCTGGCGTCCACGGCGCAATTCCTGCTGCAGCACCCGACCGAGACTGAGCACCGCGGCCTTGGATGCCGAATAGGACGCCTGGTAGGCGTGGGGAATCTCGCCGTCCACCGAGGCCACGTTGACCAGCCGGCCGTAGCCCTGGCGGCGGAAACGCTGCAGGGCCAGGTGGCTGCCGATCACCACACCCTTCACATTGGTATCCAGCAGGCGCAGGTGGTCTTCCAGGGGCACCTCTTCGAAACGCCCCACCGCCACCACGCCGGCATTGTTGATCCAGCCGTCGATGCGGCCGAAGCGCTGCTCGGCCTGCTCGGCCAGGGCGGTCATCTGCGCCACGTTGGCCACGTCGGTGGGCACTGCCAGGGCGGCCACGCCCAGGGCCTGGACCTCGACCGCGAGGGCTTCCAGCGCCTCGCTGCGCCGCGCGGCCAGCACCAGGTTGGCACCGTGCCGGGCCAGCGCCAGGGCCACGCCGCGGCCGACGCCACTGGAGGCGCCGGTCACGACGATAGTCCGGCCATTCAGCTGCTGGTGATCGATCTGCGGCGAACGCCGGGACGAGGTGCGATTCAGCAGAGCCAGGGCGGCAGGCAGGGCAAGCAACAGCGGCAGGGTACGCATCAGGGGGGCTTCCTCAGGGTCTGTGTCTGAGGTGTGACTCCTGGGCGACCGCGCTGACGTCCCGCAGCGAGACGATCGGGGCCAGCGTTGCCGGCGCCCGCCGTTTCGGTTGTCTGCGGTAACCACCGTGCCAGGGCAGCCCCTGCTGGCCATGACCGTTCGGCGGAACGCCTCAGCCCTCGGACTGGCGATGCGGCATGGCGATGCCATGCAACTTGAGCCGCCGGTAGAGGGTGGCCCGGGACATCCCCAGCGCCCGGGCGGTCGGAATCGCCTTCCAGCGATGGCGGACAAGGGCCGCCAGGATCGCCCGCCGCTCGGGGCTGTCGATCTCGGGTGGCGGCTCGGCGGCCGGCGCGTCACCCATCCGCAGACTGACCGGCAGATGATCGAGGGTGATAAGGGCGCCATCGCACAGGGCGCAGGCGTAGCGCAGCACATTGCGCAATTCGCGCACATTGCCCGGCCAGTCATGGGCCAGGATGGCCTCCTGCACCTGGGGCGCCAGCTCTGGCGCCGGACGCTTGCCGCACTCTTCTTCGAGCAGCCGCCGCGCCAGCGCCAGGCGGTCGGCACGCGCGCGCAGCGGCGGCAGCTGAAAGACGGCACCATTGAGGCGATAGAGCAGGTCTTCGCGAAACAGCCCGGCGGCGACCTGCGCCTGGAGGTCGCGGTGGGTGGCGCAGACCAGCCGCACATCCACTCGCCGCGGCTGGGCGCTGCCCACCGGCAGTACCTCGCCCTCGGCCAGCACCCGCAGCAGCCGGGTCTGCAGCGCCAGGGGCATGTCGCCGATCTCGTCGAGAAACAGGGTGCCGCCATCGGCTGCCACGATCAGACCATCGCGACCCTGGCGCTGGGCGCCGGTAAAGGCCCCCGCGGCATGGCCGAACAATTCGCTCTCGATCAGGCTTTCCGGCAGCGCCGCGCAATTGAGGGCGACGAAGGGTCGCCCGGCACGATCGCCACCCTGGTGCAGGCCGCGGGCAAAGACCTCCTTGCCGGTGCCGGTCTCGCCGGTCACCAGGATCGGCAGGCCATGGCGATAGAGCCGCAGGGCGGTCGCGAGCGCCTGGCTGACCCGGGGCTCCTCCTCGGGGTCCGCCGCACGCGGCTCGCGGACCAGCGGGATCACCATCCCAAGACGCTGACGCGGCGCCCGTACCCGGGCGTGGAAATGCGCATCGCCCAGGCGCAGGGGTTCGCCATGGTCCTCCTGCAACCGCGCCGGGGCATCGCGACCGAAGAGCTCGTCCAGGCGCTGCGGCAGATAGCCCAGCTGAGCGAGGCAGAGTTGCCGGGCTGGGCGGTTCAGACCGGTCAGGCGTCCGCTCTGATCCCAGGCCAGCAGCAATTCCGGCTGGGTGTCGAGATAGCTGGCCTGGGCGTGGCCGCAGAGCACCCAGTCGCCCCGGGCGCTGTGCATGAAGTAGGCATTCTCGATGCGCTGGGCGCTGTCGCGGGTGAACTGCTGGATCAGCAGCTGGCTGCGGCGGTCGTCCGGCGAACGCGGCGCCGAGACGTCCAGTACCCCGAGCAACTCGCCGCTCGGCGCGAACACCGGCGCGGCGGTGCAGGTCAGGCCGGTAAAGGCCACGCGGAAGTGATCGGCCTTGTGCACCGTCACCGGCGCCCGGTCGGTGAGCACCGCGGCGACCCCGCAGGTGCCCTCCTCCTGCTCGGACCAGCAGGTGCCCAGGTAGAGCCCGGCGCGGCGGCATTCGTCGTCCAGCCGATCGCTGACCCGGTAATCCAGGGTATGGCCCTGGGCGTCGGCCAGCAGCACGCAGTAGTCGGCCGCCTCGACCCGCGCATGCAGGGCGCCCAGTTCGCCGTCGGCGACGCGCAGGAAGTCTTCCGCCGCCTGCTGGTGCTGGCGCAATTCGTAGCGCGAGAGGATGCGCGGACCGCGCAGGCTGCCCGGGTCGAGTTGATACTGCTCGAAGGAACGACGCCAGGAATCGAGGATGCGCCCGGGCGGACTGGCCGTGCGCAAGGGCGCGCGCAGGGCCTGGTCGATGGCGCGGGCGTGATAGCGGGCCTGGGTAGACAACATGGGCGTCTCTCCCTGAATTCCGGTCATGGCATGGAAGGCCGGTCATTGTTCTGCCCTTCATTTAGCGCCCCCTGGCCCCGGCCTTCAAGTCCGCCGCGCCGTGAGACGAATCGTCTCAGCGTCTCGCCCTGCCGTCGCAGCCCTGAGACGCCCCGGCGCAAAGCGCCCGTCCCGCCGGACCTTGCCATCCCCTGCAAAGCCGCACCCAGCCTGGCCTGCAGCGAAACTATAGCGACCTGGCACCCGCCTTGCTCAGGGCTCTGCGACGCTCCCAAGACAACGACAAGAGGGCCAGACCCATGAGCGCACCCCGGCATCGCCGCACGGCTGCCCTGACCGATGGTCCAGGCCTCGGGAGTCAGCCATGCCCATAACCGTCGGCATCCTGCCCAACCCCGCCTCGGGGCGTGACCTGCGCCGGCTGACCGGCAATGCCGCCCTCACCTCCAGCACCGACAAGGCCGGGGTGGTGATGCGCCTGCTGGCGGCCTTTGGTGCCACCGGGGTGGAGCGGGTGCTCCTGCCGCCGGACATGACCGGTATCGCCGCCGCCGTGCTCAAGGCCAGCGGCAGTCGCCAGGCCCGCGAGCAGCGCTGGCCGGAGCTGGTGTTTCTTAATCTGCCGCTGACCCAGACCGTGGACGACACCCGCCGCGCCGCGCGGCTGTTGCTGGCCCAGGGCGCGGCGGTGATCGCCGTGCTCGGCGGCGACGGCACCCACAAGGCGGTGGCCGCCGAGGTGGGCGACCTGCCGCTCTTGACCCTGTCCACCGGCACCAACAACGCCTTTCCCGAATTGCGCGAGGCCACCAGCGCGGGCCTGGCCGGCGGCCTGGTGGCGAGTGGTCGGGTCGATCCGGCGCTGGCGCTGCGGCGCAACAAGCGGCTGCGGGTGGAGGTGCCGGAGCGCGGCATCCGTGACTGGGCGCTGGTGGACGTGGCGGTCTGTCGCCAGGCCTATCTCGGCGCCCGGGCGGTCACCCGGGTGGAGGATCTGGCCGAGGTCTTCACCACCTTTGCCGAACCCTGGGCCATCGGCCTGTCGGCCCTATGCGGTCTCTGGCATCCGGTCGCCCGCAGCGCTCCCCATGGCGGCTGGGTGCGGCTGGAGCCCGAGGCGCCGGCGCAACTGACCATCCCCCTCGCCCCCGGCGTGCTGGCCCAGGCCGGGATCGCCGCCAGCGGCCTGCTGCTGCCAGGCGAGCCACGCACCCTGTCGCTGGCCGCCGGCACCCTGGCGCTGGACGGCGAGCGGGAAATCGAATTCGGCCCCGAGGCGCGTCCACAGGTGACGCTGGACCTCGACGGCCCCCTGAGCATCGACGTGGAGCGGGTGCTGGAACTGGCGGCGCAGCAGCGCCTGCTGGTCCGCCGCTGGCCCACGTCGGCCCTCGGCAATCCTGGAGAACAATAAGATGAGCGAGACCCCAAGCGTCGAAAACCTGAGCCATGCCTACCGGGTGATGCGCACCATCCGCGCCTTCGAGGAGCGGCTGCACGTGGAATTCGCCACCGGCGAGATTCCCGGCTTCGTCCACCTCTATGCCGGTGAGGAAGCCTCGGCCGCCGGCGTCATGGCCCACTTGGGCCACGAGGACAGCATCGCCTCCACCCACCGGGGCCATGGCCACTGCATCGCCAAGGGCGTGGACGTCTACGGCATGATGGCCGAGATCTACGGCAAGAAGACCGGGGTCTGCCAGGGCAAGGGCGGCTCCATGCACATCGCCGACCTGGAAAAGGGCATGCTCGGCGCCAATGGCATCGTCGGCGCCGGCGCGCCCCTGGCCGCCGGCGCCGCCCTGGCCGCCAAGCTCAAGGGCAGCGACGCCGTGGCCGTGGCCTTCTTCGGTGATGGCGGCTCCAACGAGGGCGCGGTGTTCGAGGCCATGAACCTGGCCTCGGTGTGGAATCTCCCCTGCATCTTCGTCGCCGAGAACAATGGCTATGCCGAGGCCACCGCCTCCAACTGGTCGGTGGCCTGCGACCACATCGCCGACCGTGCGGCCGGCTTCGGCATGCCCGGGGTGACGGTGGACGGCTTCGACTTCTTCGCCGTCCATGAAGCCGCCGCGGCCGCCGTGGCCCGCGCCCGGGCCGGCGAAGGCCCCTCGCTGATCGAGGTGAAGTTCACCCGCTACTTCGGCCACTTCGAGGGCGACGCCCAGACCTATCGCGATCCCAACGAGGTCAAGCAGGCCCGCGAGCAGCGCGACTGCCTCATGCAATTCCGCGAGCGGGTGACGCGCTCCGGCCAGCTGCAACCCGCCCTGCTCGACAGCATCGACCAGGAGGTGGAACAGCTCATCGAGGACGCCGTGCGCAAGGCCAAGGCCGATCCCAAGCCTGGCCCGGAAGACCTGCTCACCGACGTCTACGTCACCTACGCCTGATCGGAAAACAACAAGGAGCGCCACCATGGCCAGAAAGATCAGCTACCAGCAAGCCATCAACGAAGCCCTGGAACAGGAGATGCGCCGCGACCCCACCGTCTTCCTCATGGGCGAGGACAACGCCGGCGGCGCCGGCGCGCCCGGCGAACAGGACGCCTGGGGCGGCGTGCTCGGCGTCACCAAGGGGCTCTATCACAAGTTTCCCGGGCGGGTGCTGGACACCCCGCTGTCGGAGATCGGCTACGTCGGCGCGGCGGTGGGCGCCGCCGCCCGTGGCACCCGGCCGGTATGCGAACTGATGTTCGTCGATTTCGCCGGCTGCTGCCTGGACCAGATCCTCAACCAGGCCGCCAAATTCCGCTACATGTTCGGCGGCAAGGCGGTCACCCCGCTGGTCTTGCGCACCATGGTCGGCGCCGGCCTGCGGGCCGCGGCCCAGCATTCGCAGATGCTGACCTCCTGGTGGACGCACATCCCCGGGCTCAAGGTGGTCTGCCCGGCCACCCCCTACGACGCCAAGGGGCTGCTGATCCAGGCCATCCGCGACAACGACCCGGTGATCTTCTGCGAGCACAAGCTGCTCTATGGCATGCAGGGCGAGGTGCCGGAAGAGTCCTATGCCATCCCCTTCGGCGAGGCCAGCTTCCTGCGCGAGGGCGACGACGTCAGCCTCATCACCTATGGCCGGATGGTGCACCTGGCCATGGACGCCGCCGCCAACCTGGCGCGCCAGGGCGTCTCTTGCGAGGTGCTCGACCTGCGCACCACGAGCCCGCTGGATAGGGACAGCATCCTGGAAAGCGTGGAAAAGACCGGTCGCGCGGTGGTCATCGACGAAGCCAATCCGCGCTGCTCGGTGGCCACCGACATCGCCGCCCTGCTCGTCGAACAGGCCTTCGACGACCTGCGCGCCCCGGTGCAGCTGGTGACCGCGCCGCACACTCCGGTGCCCTTCTCCGACGCCCTGGAAGACCTCTACATCCCCGACGCGGCCAAGATCGAGCGCGCCGTGCTGAAGATCACCCAAGGGAGGCAGGCCGCATGAGCCAGATCCATACCCTGACCATGCCCAAGTGGGGGCTATCCATGAGCGAGGGCCGGGTCAACGCCTGGCTCAAGGCCGAAGGCGACCCCATCGCCAAGGGCGATGAGGTGCTCGACGTCGAGACCGACAAGATCAGCAGCAGCGTCGAGGCGCCCTTCTCCGGCACCCTGCGCCGCTGCCTGGCCCGCGAGGACGAGACCCTGGCGGTGGGCGCCCTGCTGGCCATCGTAGTGGAAGGCGAGGCCAGCGACGAAGAGATCGACGCCGTAATCGCACGGTTCGAGGAAGACTTCGTGCCCGGCGGCGAAGACGCCGCCGAGGCCGGTCCCCAGGCCCAGCGCATCGAACTCGACGGCCGGCCGCTGCGCTATCTGGAGCGCGGTGAAGGTGGCTTGCCCGTGATGCTGATCCATGGTTTCTCCGGCGATCTGGACAGCTGGCTGTTCAACCACGAGGCCCTGGCCGCCGAGCGCCGGGTGATCGCCCTGGACCTGCCCGGCCATGGCCAGTCCGGCAAGACGCTGGCCACGGGCGACCTCGCCGAGCTGGGCGCCGCGGTGCTGGCGCTGCTCGACCATCTGGACATCCCCCGCGCCGTGCTGGTCGGTCACTCCATGGGGGGCGCCGTGGCCCTGCACCTGGCGCAGGTGGCGCCGCAGCGGGTCGCCGGCCTGGTGCTGATCGGCAGTGCCGGGCTGGGTTCGGAGATCAACGGTGACTACCTCGAAGGCTTCATCGCCGCCACCAGCCGCAACCAGCTCAAGGGCCCGGTCAGCCTGTTGTTCAGCGATCCGGGCCTGGTCACCCGGCCGTTGCTGGAGGATCTGCTGAAGTACAAGCGGCTGGAAGGCGTGGACCAGGCGCTGCACCAGCTGGCGGGTAACCTCTTCGCCAATGGCCAGCAGGCCCAGGTAATGCGCCAGGTACTGGGCGGTGAAATTCCCGCGCTGCTGATCTGGGGCAAGGCCGACGCCATCATTCCGGTCCAGCATGCCGAAGGCCTGCCCGCGGCCGTCCAGGTCGAGATCCTGGAGGGCCAGGGCCATATGGTGCAGATGGAAGCCGCCGACCGGGTCAACGCCCTGATCCAGGCCTTTCTGCCCCGCTGCGAACGCTAGAGGAGCCTCGTCATGAAAGCAGCCCGTTTCCATGCCGCCCGCGACATCCGGGTGGAAGACGTCCCGCCGCCCGGCGAACCGGGCCCCACCCAGGTGCTGGTCAGAAACCATTTCTGTGGCATCTGCGGCACCGACCTGCACGAATACCTGGGCGGGCCCATCTTCATTCCCACCGCGCCGCACAGCTACACCGGCGGCCAGGTGCCGCAGATCCTCGGCCACGAGTATTCCGGCGTGGTGGAGGCCGTGGGCAGCCAGGTGACCGCGGTGAAATCCGGTGACCGGGTCTCCATCCAGCCCATGGTCTCGCCGCGGGACGACTACTACGGCCGCCGCGGCCAGTACCAGCTCAGCGAACAGCTGGCGATCATCGGCCTGTCCCATCCCTGGGGCGGCATGGCCGAGTACTCCCTGGTGGAGGACTACAACGCCATCCCCATGCCGGACGACCTCAGCACCGCGCACGCGGCGCTGATCGAACCCACGGCGGTCACCGTCTACGCCACCCACAGGGGCGGCGTGAAACCCGGCGACAGCGTGCTGGTGGCCGGTGCCGGACCCATCGGCCAGTTGCAGGTCATGGCCGCGCGCGCTGCCGGGGCCACCCGGATCTTTCTGGTGGATCTCAACGACAACCGCCTGGAGATGGCCCGGCGCCTGGTGGACGGCCTCATCACCCTCAATCCCGGCAGCACCGATGTGCTACGCGAGGTGCGCGCCCACACCGCCGGTGGCGTCGGCGTGGACGTGGCCTTCGAATGCGTCGGCGCCGAGGCCCCGCTGGGGCTGTGCCTGGAAGCGGTGCGCCGCCAGGGCGTGGTGGTGCAGGTGGGAATGCAGGGCAAGCCGCCAGCGCTGGACGGCTTCACCCTGACCTACAAGGACGTCGACCTGCGCGGCTCCTGGTGCTACTCGACGCTGATGTGGCCCCAGGTGGCGGCCCTGATCGCCAGTGGCCAGCTGCCGGCGGAAAAGGTGGTGACCCGCCATATCGCCCTGGACGACGTGGTGGAACAGGGCTTCGAGGCCTTGCTGGACAAGGCCGGGACCCAGTTGAAGATCCTGATCGAGTTGTAGGCCTTTCCCACGCGGCCGGCCGCGTGGGGTTTTTCTCGCCCTACTGGAAGGTCGTCGCGCTAAAGCTCGGGCGTGCGGTGAGGCGCTGGTGGAAGGCCACCAGCCGTCGGTGCGCGGACCAGTCGATCTCCGGCAGGCGAAAGCTCAGGTAGTCCAGGCCGACGGCCACCAGGTAGTGGCTGAAATCGAGGTCCTGTGCATCCAGCGTGGACGTCTCCACCAAGCGCGCCAGCAGCCGGTCGATGGCCGCCAGTCCGCGGGCACCCAGCACCGAGTCATCCTGAGCCGCACCGCCATGCTTGCGGGCGATCACCGTGCCGAAGGCGGCGTCGATCAGGCCCTGGCCCAGGCCGGCCAATTGCAGGCGTTCGGCCGCGAGCGGACTGCCGCCACCCAACTGGTGCAGATGGACACAGATCAGCAGGGTCTCGCTGAGGGCGATGCCCTCGTCGGTGATCAGGACCGGGACCTTGTTGCCCGGGTTGGCTGCCAGCAAGGTCGGATCGTCGTTCCAGGGATCGCTCCACACCAGTGTCAGTCGCGCGCCGAAGCCGGCTTCGAGGGCGGTGACGCGCGCAGCGCGGGCATAGGGCGAGGCCTGGTTCAGCAGCAGTTGCATGGCGGACTCCGGGACACGGGTGGGCAATAAAGACGTGCCCGCAAGTGTAGCCGCTGGCGTACGCCCTCAGTGCGGTCGGGTCACCGTTAGGACCACGGCGGCGATGCGATCGGTATGGGCATAGACGCCGCTCTCCAGTTCTTCACCGAAGACATCCGGGTCCAGCTCGCGATAGCGCCAAGCCACGTCCTGGTCGGCCAGACGCGTGCGGACCTCTTCCAGGAAGGGATCGCGCCCCTCGACCATGGCGACGCCGGTATAGAGCAGCAGGGTGCCACCCGGGGCCAGGCGCTCCAGCGCCGTGTCGAGGATGGCCAGCGACAGGCCAGCGCCCAGCGCGCCGCCGCCATGACGATAGGCGCGCTCGCCCGGATCGACCAGATAGGGCGGATTGGACAGGATGAAGTCGAAGTCTCCGTCCACGTCCTTGAGCAGATTGCTGTAGCACGCTTGCAGATTGTCGGCTCCGGCCAGCGCGGCATTGACCCGGGTCAGTGCCAAGGCGCGCTGGTTGATGTCCACCGCCAGCACCTCGGCATCAGGCCGCGCCAGGGCGACCAGGATGGCACCGGGACCGGCGCCACTGCCGATGTCCACCGCCCGGCGGATGGTGCCGGTCTCGAAGCGCAACTGGGCTTCCAGGGCATTGGCATAGCGATAGGTATCGGGGCCGAAGAACACCGCATCGGCTTCTTCGGTGGGATAGGCGGAATGCACGAACAGCTGATCGCCCAGGCTCGATACCCGCACCCGACTGCGCCAGCCGCCGGGCACCGGGGTCAGCAGCTCGGCCGCGGCCAGGGCGTCGATGAGGGACTCCGGCAGCACCTCGCGGGAAAACGGCCGGCTCCAGCCGAAGACGCCTTGCAGATCCCGCGCCCAGGCATTGCCGGATCGGGCATTGACCCGGGCGTGAGAGGCCGGGGTCGGGGTGATGAAGTGATAGTCGGCTGCACGCAGCGTCTCGACCAGCAGCTCCAGCGCCTTGGTCGGGTCCGGGGTCGTCGCGGGGTGTTCGGGGTGTTCCATGGCCGTCACGGGCAGGTCCTTAGGTGGCAATCGAAATGGAAAAAAGGACCCTCGCGGGTCCTGGCCTGGGCGTCAGCCCAACAGCGAGACGAACAGCCGCGTCGCCAGCAGGCCTGCGCGGCTGTGATGGCGCGCCGGCGACAGCTGCTCCACCAGCAGCGCCATGGCGGCAGCGCGACTGGGTTGGCTCGCCAGCCGTTGCTCCAGTGCGGCTTCCTCGCTGTCGAAATCGCTGCTCTGGGCCCTGCTCGCATTGGCCGCCCCGCCCTGCTCCGCTTCCAGCGCCGGGCACAGGCGTTCCTGCTGGCGCTGGCGGGCGCGAAAGCTCACCTCGCGGCGCGGCAGCACGGCCACTCGCTCGCCAGTGGCCTGCTTGCGGGCGCCGTTGTGCACGAAATCGCCGGCGATCCAGTCGTGGATCAGTTGCTGCTCGTAGGCGGTGAAGACGCCGAACATCTCCGCGCGTTCGCCCTGGATCAGCCGCCAGAAGCGGCTGTTGGTGGGGTCCTCGTGGCGCTTGATCCAGCCCTGTTCCTGCATCACCTGGAGGAAGTCCGGAATCTGCAACGGATCGTATAGCCAGTCGCTGACGCTGCGCCCGCCGATGCGGCAATAGTCGGAATGCACATAGCGGCCGACGCTGCTCTTTTCCGCCAGCACCTCGATCACCGCCTGCTCCAGGTCGAAGCCGGCGATCACCGAGGTGGTGCTGGCGCCCAGTTCGTTGAGCAGATAACCCTGCACCACGCGCTGGTAGAAGGCCGCGCGGCCTTCAGCGGGCATGGCGTCGTGCACCGCCTGCAGGGCCTTGCGCGCATGGCCGGTGCCGGCGTTGTCGACGGTCACGTGCAGGGTGAAGTAATAGGGGTCGATGCCCAGTTCGTTGAGCTCGTAAGAGGTGATCAACAGGTGCAGCGGCAGTTGCTCGTAGCCCAGGTTGAAACCCAGCACCTCGGGCAGGTAGTGATCGGCGTTATGGGCCAGGGCCAGTTGGATGGCGCCCTGCACATAGTGGTCGTCGCTCAGGTCGGCGAAGTCCTCGCAGCCGTGGCTGGCCAGCAGCTTGCGATAGAGCACCACGTGATTCTTGTCCGGTTGGCCGTCGCCCAGTTCTTCGAGGTAGATCTGGATGGCGGCGCGATAGCGCAGGTCGTCCCAGTGGGCCAGGGTGCCATAGAGCCAGGCGCCATCCACCAGTTTGGTCGGCGCCACGCCGCGCAGGAAATACAGCGCATGGGCCTTGCTGCCGAAATAGCGGCGCGGCGCCCCGGCCTTGCGTGCGGCCAGGTAGTCGCGGTACTGGGCGCCGACCCGGGCGTTGTTCTCCAGCACCCAGGCCTCCAGGCCGTCGGAGTCTTCCGGCAGGTCGGCGGTCATGCCGGCTACCGCCTGCAGCTGGTCGTCGAGAAAGAGACGGGCCCGCTCCTGCGCCTGGGCACCCGGGTGGTCTACCAGCAACGCCTGGTAGAGCGCCTTGGCGGGTTCGAGAGTGACCGGGTTCGAGGCGGCGTGCTGGCCGGTAACGGCTCTTGTCGTGGTCTGCATGAGGGGCACATCTGGCAGCTGATGAATACCTCATTCGGCCCATGGGAGAGACCTAGGTTCCTGACCGAACCCGCGCTGTAGCGTGCCGCCTCGCTTGTGGCCGTCAAAGGCGCAGGCTCGGGAACACTGCCATTCGTCGGCGGCCGGTCCGCGCCGCTTCGCCTGTTGCCACCTTCCTGGCCAGGCGACGGGTGACCCGACGAGGGACCTCATTTCCCACCCTGACAGGCCGATAGCCTGGAAACCCATGCGACCGCCAGGCCCTGCCCATGTCCCCCGCCGATTCCGACGTCGATCTGCGCACCCTCCTCGATTCGATCCAGGAGTTCATCGTCGCCAAGGACGGCCAGGGGCGCTGGCTATTCGTCAATCGCATCGTGCTCGAAGCCTATGCCATGGTCGGCTTCGACTATGTGGGCATCACCGATGTCGAGTTGATCGAGCTGTTTCCGACCCATGCCGAGGCCTTCCGCTACAACATCGACACCGACGAGCAGGCCTGGCAGAACGGCGCGCCCACCCAGATCGAAAAGTCCTTCCTGGGCCCGGACGGCCGCATCAACACCTGGGAAGTGGTCAAGACCCCGCACTTCGATGCCCAGGGTGGACGGCGGCTGCTGACCATCGTCAGTCGCAACGTCACCGAGCGCAAACTGGCCGAGACCGCCTTGCAGGAAAGCGAAAGGCGCTTCCGGTCACTGGCCTACCTGGACGCCCTGACCGGCATCGCCAACCGCCGCAGCATCCTCGACCAGATCGCCCATTACCGGGCTGGCGCTGCTGGCCACCTGCCCTGCGCCCTGTTCTATCTGGACCTCGACCGCTTCAAGGCCATCAATGACGAATTCGGCCACGAATTCGGCGATCTGCTGCTGGTGGCCTTCGTCGCCCGGGTCAGCGCCTGCCTGCGCACTGGCGATCTGCTTGGCCGGATCGGCGGCGACGAATTCATCGTCTTCCTGCGCGAGACCTCCGCCGATGCGGCCCTGGCCCTGGCCGAGCGCCTGTGCAGTGCCCTGCAGCGACCCTGGCAGCTGCAGGGCATCAGCCTCCAGACCACCTCCTCCATCGGCATCGCCCATTGCACCGATGGCAGCCTCAATGTCCATGAACTGATCCGCCGCGCCGACGGCGCCCTGTACCAGGCCAAGCGCGCCGGCCGGGCGCGGGTGGTGCTGGCCGAGGCCTAGAGGCGTTCGGTCGGCTGGGCGCGGATCAGGATCTCGCGCTGGCGAAAGGCCGTTTCCAGCCGGCGCCGATAGTCCGCCCACCAGGCCCTGTCCAGGGCCTCGGTCATGACCTCGTAGACCAGCAACTCGTCGTCCTCGACGCGCTCCGCCTCGTCCTGGCACAGGCCCTCCACCGGCGCCCGGCTGAAGGCGGTCAGCCCGCCGAAGCGCGCCACCAGTTCCTCACGGACCTCCTGGAACAGCGCCCCGGGCAGGCGCTGGCCGTCGTTGGCGTTCAGGGGTAGCAGCAACTGGATGAGGTACATGGCCGTCTCTCCTGGGATCTTTCGCTGCAGACCCCTTGGCACCCCGGACCGGTTCCCGGCCGTTGGTCCCGCCATGCCTGCCTGCTGGTAGGCAGGCAACAAAAAGGCCCTGCCGAGGGGCTCTCGGCAGGGCCTTTCCAGGCGTTCAGCTGGATCAGACCGAGAAGCGACCGACCAGGCGATTCATGTCCACCGCCAGGCGCGAGACCTCATGGGCGGCCGCGGCGGTCTGGTGGGCACCGGCCGAGGTCTGGATCGACAGATCGCGGATGCTGACCAGATTCTGGTCCACCGATCGGGCGACCTGGGCCTGCTCTTCCGACGCCGTGGCGATGAGGAAATTGCGCTCGTTGATCTCGGTGATGGAGCGGGCGATCTCCTCCAGGGCGGCACCGGCTTCGTGGGCGATCTTCAGGGTGGCGGTGGCCTCGTCGCGGCTGCGTTGCATGGCCTGCACGGCGCCTTCCGAACCGCTCTGGATGCCGCCGATCATCTGCTCGATCTCGCGGGTGGATTCCTGGGTTCGGTGGGCCAGGGCGCGCACCTCGTCGGCGACCACGGCGAAGCCGCGACCCTGTTCACCGGCCCGGGCGGCTTCGATGGCGGCGTTCAGCGCCAGCAGGTTGGTCTGCTCGGCGATGCCGCGGATCACATCGACCACGGTGGCGATGCCTTGCGCCTGTCCGGCCAGAGCGACGATCTGCTCGCTGGTGTGGGACACGGTACTGGTCAGGGAGTTGATGGCATTGACGGTCTCGGTGACGCGGGCCGCGCCCAGGCCGGTGGAGCGCTCGGATTGCTGCGCCGAGGTCGAGGCCGAGGCGGCGTTACGCGCCACCTCCTCCACGGCGGCGGTCATCTCGTTGACCGCCGCGGCAGCCTGTTCCACCTCGCCGTTCTGGCGTTGCAGGCCACGGCTGGCTTCTTCGGTCACGGCATTCATCTCTTCGGCGGCGGACGCCAGCTGGGTCGAGGCTTCGCCGATGTGGCTGACGGTGTCGCGCAGGGTCTGCTGCATCTGCACCGTGGCCCGCATCAGGTCGGCCATCTCGTCGCGACCCTCTGCCACAACCGACACCCGCAGATCGCCTTCGGCAATGCGCTTGTTGATGGCCAGCACCTGGCGCAGCGGCTGCAGGATGCTGCGGGTATAGAGCACGGCCAGCACCACGGTAAGGACCACGGCCACGGCGGAGATGACCCCGAGCAGCCAGAGGTTACGGCTATAGGTCTGGTTGGCCAGCTCGCCCGCCTGCTTGGCGCCGCGTTGGTTGAAGTCACCCAGGGCGACGATCTTCTCCTGCAGGTCGTTGGTCAGCGGACGGATGTTGGCGTTGACGTAGGCGGTCCCTTCGCTGGCCGGACGCGTCCGGGCGATGGCAACGATCTCGTCGAGCCGGGCGTCGTAGGCCTTGACGCCGGCGGACACGGCATCGGCCAACCGCTGCTCCTCAGGCGAAGCGACCAGGGCCTGATAGGCCGCCACCTCCTTCTGCAGCTGGCCGCGCGTCTGGGCGATGGTCGCCGCGGCGGTCTGCTTCATCTGGTCGTCCTCCGAGGCCACCATGCGCAAGGTCTCCAGGCGCAGACGGAGCACCAGGGTATCCATCTTGGCGGTCTGGGCGATGCTGGCCATCCAATTGGTCTCGACGTCCTGCTCCGCTTTATAGAGCGAATTCAGGCCGACGGCCGAGGTGACCGCCAGGACCAGCAGCAACAGGGTGACGGCGGCAAAACACACGGCCGAACGGGCCGACAATCTCAGGGTACGCATGGAATGACTCCGGGCAGACAGGGCAGATTCACCTCCTTCTGTTCGGCGTCACCGTCCCTTGACTGAATAGCCACCCATCGCCGATCAGCGGCACCCTCTCGATAAGCTGCAGGCTAGAGCTGGCGCGGCCTGCAGCGATATGCACCGGCCCGACGACGGGAGCTCAAGCCTGGCAAAGGACCACTCTAACTCAGGCTAGAATGAGCCTTCTCCACCATCGAAATGCCCATGTCGCCTATCAAGTCCCGCCCTGCGCACCTGGTCCCGCTGCGCAACCGCCTGCTGGCCATCGCCTTCGCCGGGATCGTGCCCCTGGCGCTGATTGCCGGGCTGGGGCTGTGGCTGCTCGTCCATCACCAGCAGCATGAAGCTGAACAGCGGGCGCTGGAATCCAGCCGCCAGGCCGCCACCACCATCGAGAGCGAACTGCGCCGTTCGGTGACCATCCTCCAGGCCCTGGCCGAGTCGCCCCTGCTGGCGGCGGGCGACCTGGAGGGCTTCGCCACCCTGGTCGAGCGGGTCCTGCCGCTGGCGCCGGGATGGCGCTCGGTGCTGCTCGCCACACCGGATGGGCAGGTCATCAAACGGATATCGAGCTTCAAACGGGCGCCGGGGGGGCCTGTCGCCGAGCCGGACAGCTTCGCCGAGGTGATCGCCCAGCGCCGGCCAGTGGTTGGGCAACTGGGCCGTGGCCCCTCCGGCCTGCTCGCCTTTCCGATTAGGGTCCCGGTGTTGCGTGAGGGTCAGCTGAGCTTCGTGTTGACCGCGGTGATGACACCGGAAAGCATCCGCGCGGCGCGTCTGGCCCGCGCCCTGCCCAAGGACTGGGTGGGCTCGGTATTCGATCGCCACGGCCTGCGCATTGCCCGTACCAGTCTGCATGAGGAAAGCCTGGGCGAGCCCGCCCTGCCAGGCCTGGCGGCGATCCTGACGCAACCGGGTGAGGAAGGCGTCGGCACCGCCCGTACCCGCGAAGGCCGCCAGGTCTATACCGCCTTCGTGCGCCTGCCCGATTCCGGCTGGACCGTGACCACCGCCATCCCCACCGAAGAGGTGACCGCGGCCGCCAATCGCTCCTTCGCCCTCTATGGCGGTGGCCTGGTGCTGTCGGTGGCTTTCGCCTGGGCGATGGCCCTGCTGCTGTCGCGGCGCATCAGCCAGCCGGTACAGGCGCTGCAGGCCGCCGCCCAGGCGCTGGGCCAGCGCCAGCCACCCGTGCTGCCGGACAGTGACGTCCTGGAGATCCGCCAGGTCGGCGAAGCCCTGCTGGCCGCAGCCGACGCCCGCCGGCTGCTGGAAGAGGAGCGGGACGACTACCTGCGGGGCCTGCAGCGGAGTCAGGAACAGTTGCAGCTGCAGGTCGCCGATCTGGAGGTCCTGCAACGGCTCAATCATCGCCTGCTGCAATTGCCCTCGCTGTCGCAACAGTTGCAGGAGATCCTCGAGGTCCTCTGCCACTTTCATCAGACGTCCCTGGGCTGCGTCTCGCTGCTGGAAGACGGCAAGCCGCCGCAACTGTATTTCGCGCCGGGCTTCGCGGCCGAGGAGCAGGACCAGTTGGCCGCCCTGCAGCCCGCAGACAGCGCCTGTGCCGCCGCCCTGCGCAGCGGTACCCGCGTGGTGATACCGGAGCTGGCGACCGCGCCGGAGTTCGCCGCCCTGGCCACGCTTGGCCGCCGCCTGGGCTTTGCCGCCCTGCATGCCGTGCCCTTGCGCAGTACCCTGCACGGCACCCTCGGCGCGCTCACCGTGCACCTGCCGGAGGCCGGGGAACCCACGCCGCGCCAGCAGCGCCTGGCCGATCTGTGCGCCTCCAAGGCGGCGCTGGTGATCGATCGCGCCCGGATCCAGGAGGCCGCGCTGCACTCGCAACGCCGCCTGCGGGTGGCGCTGGAGAGCTCGCAGGTGTCCTTTGGCATCGCCGTGCCCGCTGCCGAAGGCGGCTTCGTCTGGGACTATCTCAACCCCATCGGCGCCGCCACCCTGGGCCACGACGGCAGCGCCGCGCATCCCAGCCTGCCCTGGGCCGGTCCGCGCATCCTGCAGGCCTGTGGTGAGCACCAGGCCGACGAGGCGGCCTGGTCCGTCGAACTACAGGGCGCCGATGCCAGTGGCACCAGCCGCTGGCTGCAGATCAGCGCCACGCCCTTCGACGGCAACGTGGCGGTCTGGTTTCTCGACATCACCGAGCGCAAGCGCCAGGAACAGCAGCTGCGCGACAACGATCGGCAAAAGGATGAATTCCTCGCCGTGCTGGCCCATGAGCTGCGCAATCCCCTGGCGCCCATCCGCCATGCGGCGGCGCTGATCGCCGCGCCCCAGGCCTCGCTCGAACAGCAACAGCGCAGTTGCCAGACCATCGAGCGGCAGGTGGAACGCATGGGCGCCCTGCTCAATGACCTGCTGGACATCTCACGCATCACCTTTGGGCGCATCACCCTGCACAATGCCTTCGTTACCCTGCAGACGGTGCTCCAGGCGGCGGCCGACGCGGCCCAGGCGCCGATGCAGGACAAGGGTCAGAGCTTCATGCTGCAACTGCCCGAGGCGCCGCTCTGGCTTTACGCCGATACGCTGCGCCTGGAGCAGATCTTCATCAACCTGCTGGGCAACGCCGCCCGCTACACCCCGGCGGGCGGTCGGATCATCCTCTCCGTACAGGCGGGCGCCAAAGAGGTGCGGGTGGAGATCGCCGACAACGGCATCGGCATCGCGCCCGAACGCCTGACCGATCTTTTCCAGATGTTCGGCCAGATCGATCCGCGCCTGGCAGAACGCTCGCCGGGCCTGGGTATCGGCCTGGCGCTGTCCCGCGAACTGGCGCGGCTGCAGGGTGGCGACATCACCGCGACCAGCGCCGGCCTGGGTCAGGGCAGCCGCTTCACCGTGAGCCTGCCGCTGACCGTGGCGCCTCCGGCGACCGTTGCGGAGCCCGTCGCAGCGGCGCCAGCGCTGCCGGCCACCCGGCGGATCCTGGTGGCGGACGACAACCCCGACATCGCCGACACCATCGCCGAATTGCTGGAGCTGGATGGCCACGAGGTACGGGTCGTCTACGACGGCCAGGCGGCGCTCACGCTGTTCCAGAGCTATGGCCCCGACATCGTCATCTCCGACATCGGCATGCCGGGGCTCACCGGTCACCAACTGGCCCGGGCGATCCGCGAGATCCCGGCCGGGCAGGCCGTCAAGCTGATCGCCATGACCGGCTGGGGTCAGGCCCAGGACAAGGCCGAGGCCTTGGCGGCGGGCTTCGATCATCACCTGACCAAGCCGGCCGACATGCAGACCCTCTATGCGCTGGTGGGCGGCTAGGCGGTGACCCGGCGCGCGCCGGCCAGCCGCGTCAGCCCATAGAGCGCGGCGCCGACCAGCAGCATCAGCGCGGCGCGCCACCAGGTCGCCGCGCCCTGCTGGGCCAGGAGCAGCGCACAGGAGGCCAGGGCCAGCACCGGAAAGAGCCAGTGGACGCGGAAATGCGCGTGTTCGACCCGGTCGCGCTTGAGCACCAGCACCGCCAGGTTGGTGCTGATGAACACCACCAGGAGCAAGAGCACCACGGTCTCGGCCAGCACATCCAGGGTGCTGGTATAGGTCAGGGCGATGGCCACCGCGGTGGTGGCGAGGATGGCGACCCCCGGGGTCTGTCGCCGCGGCAGTACCCGACCGAGCACCGCCGGCAGCAGCCCCTGGCGGGCCATGCCGTAGGCCAGGCGACTGGCCATGATCATGGTCAGCAGCGCGCCATTGGCTACCGCGATCAGGGCGATGACGGCAAATAGCCGGGTCGGCACGCCCAGCCCCGAGGCGCCGAGGACGTCCATCAGCGGCGCGCCCGAGGCCTTGAGCTGCGCCACCGGCAGCACCAGCGCGGCGCCCGCCCCCACCAGCATGTAGACGATGCCGGCGATGACCAGGGCGCCAAACAGCGCCCGCGGATAGACGCGGCTGACATCGCGTACCTCCTCGGCCAGGTTGGCCGAGGTCTCGAAGCCGACGAAGGAATAGAAGGCCAGCAGCGAGGCGCTGAGAATGGCCACCGTGGCCGAGGGCGCATCCACCTCCAGCAGCCGCGCGGGCTCACCTTGCCCCTGGGCGACGAACCAGGCCGCCGCCACGATGACGATCACCAGGCCCGACAACTCGACCAGGGTCATCACCAGGTTGACCGACAGCGATTCCTTGATGCCCCGGGCATTGAGCAGGCCGATGAGCACCAGGAAGGCCAGGCAGACCCAGCCGGCCGGCCAGGGCACCAGGGCCTGCAGATAGCCACCGGCAAAGGCCACCGCCAGCCCCGCGGCACTGGTGACGCCAGCGGCCAGCATCGAGAAACCCACCAGAAAGGACAGCCAGGGCCGGCCGAAGGCGCGTTCGGCAAAGACCGCCGCGCCGCCCGCCCTCGGGTACTTGGTGACCAGCTCCGCATAGGAGGCGGCGGTCAGCAGGGCGAACAGCAAGGCGATCAGCAGCGGCGCCCAGATGGCACCGCCGACCCGCCCGGCGATCGTCCCCGCCAGGGCATAGACACCCGCGCCCAGCACGTCGCCGAGGATGAAGAACAGCAGCATGGGCAGGGTGATGGCGCGTTTGAGCGTGGTGGTTGCGGGAGAAGATTCCGTGACCATGGCGTGGTGCTCCTGGAGCGGTCGAAGAGACGGACGCGGGCCCTTGCCGAACCCGTCGCGTGCAACCGTAGAGAGCCCACGCGCCGACCGGGTTCCAGCCCCTGACCGTTCGTCCCCCGGGCCGGACGGTCAGGGGCGCGGGCACAGCGCGATCCTGGGCCCCGGCTGCCGGCCAGCCGCCGCTGCGCTTACCCTCGTCTAGCCCGGGAGCCCGCGCGAGCGTACCGTTTCGCTGGCAAGCAGCGGTTTTGCCCGGCCACCGGCAAGCCACCGATCCGCCGGGTTTGCCGATCAGCGGCAGGGCCTTTTCGCCCTCGCGGGCCCTTGCCACACTCTCCGACTTTTTGCGGTCGAACGACCCTGAAGATTCCTTCCCCCGAGGATGCCCAGCAAGATGAGTGAGGGACCCCTGGCCACGCTCACGCGCGCCGAACTCGAAGCCGAGGTGCTGCGCCTGCGCGCCGCCTTGCAGGAGGCCCTGCCGGACAAAGACGCCCCCCGCCGCCCCAGCAAGGCACGCAGCCGCGCCGTGCTGGAAAGCACCACCCAGTTCGCCATCGTGGTCTGCGACCGTGAGGGGCTCATCACGGACTGGAATCCGGGCGCCGAGCAGGTCATGGGCTGGACCGCCCAGGAGATGATCGGCCAGGATGCCTCGCGCTTCTTCACCCCTGAGGACCGGGCCAACCGTCGTGCCGCGTACGAGATGGCCAAGGCGTTGCGGGATGGCAGCGCCATGGACGAGCGCTGGCACCTGCGCAAGGACGGCCAGCGCTTCTGGGCCTCGGGCGAGATGATGGCCCTGACCGACGACGACGGCGAGCCCCTGGGGTTCGTCAAGATCCTCCGCGATCGTACCGTCGAACACCTGGCGGGCCTGGCGCTCAAGGAAACCCAGGAACGCTACCGGCTGGTGGCCGAAGCCACCAACGACGCCATCTGGGACTGGGACTTCAGCACCGGCCAGGTGCGCTGGAACGAAGCCCTGACCACGGCCTATGGCCACGCCCCGGAAGCGGTGGACTCTACCGGCAGCTGGTGGCTCGCCCAGATCCATCCGGACGACCGCACGCGAATCGACGCCTCAATCCATGGGGTGATCGATGGCGACGGCCTGGTCTGGACCGACGAATACCGCTTTCTGCGTGCGGACGGCTCCTATGCGCTGGTGTTCGACCGCGGCCGGGTGATCCGTGATGTCTACGGCCGCCCCACGCGGATGATCGGCGCCATGCTGGACATGAGCCAGCTGCAGACGGCGGAAACCGCCCTGCGCAAGAGCGAAGAGCGCTTTCGCGCCATCATCGAGACCATCGGCTCGGCCTTCGCCATCGTCCAGGTCAAGTTCGATGCCGACGACAAGCCCATCGACTACCGCTTCCTGGAGGCCAATCCGGCCTTCGAACGCCAAGCCGGGGTCAATCTGCGCGGCAAGTGGGTGACGGAGTTCGCCCCCAACCTGGAGCAGTTCTGGTTCGACACCTATGGCCATGTGGCCAAGACCGGCGAACCGGCGACCTTCGAGAATTACGCCAATACCTTCGAACGCTGGTTCGACGTGCGCGCCGTGCGGGTCGGCGACCCGGACGAGCGCCAGATCGCCATCCTCTTCAGCGACGTGACCGAGCGGCGCAACGCCGAGGAACGGCTGCGCGTCAGCGAAGCCCTGGCCCGGGAGAACATCGAGCGGGTGCAGCTGGCGCTTTCCGCGGGCGCCATCATCGGCACCTGGCACTGGGACCTGCCGACCGACAGATTCACCGTGGACGAAGCCTTCGCCACGGTCTTCGGCCTCGACCCGCAGCTGGGCCGCGAGGGCCTGAGCCTGGCGCAGGTGGTCACCAACGTCCATCCCGATGACAAGGAGGGCCTCGCCCGGGCCATCGAGGTGGTGATCGCCCAGGCCGGATCCTTCGCCCATCAGTACCGGGTGCGCCGCGCCGACGGCCACTACTACTGGATCGAGGCCAACGGCCGGGTCGACCATGCCGCCGACGGCACGCCGCTGCGCTTTCCCGGCGTGCTCATCGACGTCGAGGAGCGGCGCGCCATCGAGGCCGAGCGCGACAAGGCCCTGGCCGCCCTGCGCACCCTCAACGACACCCTGGAGGTGCGCGTGGCCGAACGTTCGGCCGAGTTGATGCAGGCCGAGGAAAAGCTGCGCCAGGCGCAGAAGATGGAAGCCGTCGGCCAGCTCACCGGCGGCCTCGCCCACGACTTCAACAACCTGCTGGCCGGTATCTCCGGCGCGCTGGAACTGATGGAGACGCGCATCGCCCAGGGTCGGCTGCGCGAACTCGATCGCTACCTGGTGGCCGCCCAGGGCGCGGCCAAGCGCGCCGCCGCCCTCACCCACCGGCTGCTGGCCTTTTCCCGGCGTCAGACCCTGGCGCCACGACCGGTGGACGTCAACCAGCTGATCGATGGCCTCACCGACCTCATCCAGCGCACCGTGGGTCCGAGCATCCAGGTCGAGACGGTCGGTGCCGCCGGCCTCTGGCCCGCCCTGGTGGATCCCAGCCAGCTGGAAAATTCGCTGCTCAACCTGTGCATCAATGCCCGCGACGCCATGCCCGACGGCGGCCGCATCACCATCGAGACCGCCAATCGCTGGATGGATCGCGAGACCGCCCGCGCCCAGGATCTGCCGGAAGGCCAGTACCTGTCGCTGTGCGTGACCGATACCGGGGTCGGCATCCCGCCCGAGGTGGCGGCCCGGGTGTTCGAGCCCTTCTTCACCACCAAGCCCATCGGCCAGGGCACCGGCCTGGGCCTGTCGATGATCTATGGCTTCGCCCGCCAATCGGGCGGCCAGGTGCGGCTCTACTCCGAAGTCGGCCAGGGCACCACCCTGTGCATCTATCTGCCGCGTTACCTGGGCGAGGCGCCGGCCGACGAAGACCTGGCCACGCGCCTGGACATGGCCGGCAGCGCCCAGGGCGAGACGGTGCTCATCGTCGACGACGAGCCAACGGTACGGATGCTGGTGGTGGATATCCTCGAAGACCTCGGCTACGCGGTGATTGAAGCCGCCGACAGCCTCACCGGCCTGAGGATCCTGCAGTCCGATGTGCACCTGGATCTGCTGATCACCGACGTCGGTCTGCCCGGTGGCATGAACGGCCGGCAGATGGCCGATGCGGGGCGTCAGTCACGCCCGGGGCTCAAGACCCTGTTCATCACCGGCTATGCCGAGAACGCCGCCATCGGCAACGGCCACCTGGACCCCGGCATGGAGATCCTGACCAAGCCCTTCGCCGTGGACACCCTGGCGGCGCGGGTGCGCGAGATGATGGGCGGCTAGCCCGCCCCGCTAGAAGCTGGCGCCGATCTTCAGCGCCACCGTATAACCCTCCGCCCGGTTGCGCGTCTCGAATTCCTTGTAGGCGTGCAGCCAGATGGCCGGCAGCCGCGAGGCGGGGTCGAAGTAGCTGAGCGCCGGCCCCAGCGCCAGGGTGCGGGCGCGGTTGCCACGGGTCAGGCCGGGGGCGTCGTCGTCGCTGAGCTGGCGGTAATAGTAGCCGCCCAGCCCCGCCGTCCAGGGACCGACGTGCTGGCCGACGGCGAATTCGTGGCGATACTCCACCCCGCTGCGGTAGTCGGTGGCCGAGTTGCGCGCATTGATGTCGACCTGGAAGCTGGACGACAGCTCCAGTCCGCTGGGGCTGATGTAGCTGGCGTTGAAGATCGGCGAGACCGTCCAGTGGTTGGTCCCGGGACTGACCAGGCGATTCTTGTCGTAGTCACCGGTGGGCGCCTGGATCGACAGCTGGGTGTTGATGCCGACGCCGGGCGCCGGCTCCCAGGCGAGGATCAGCGGAATCAGCTGCAGGTCGGCCGGGCGGAACAGCTCGGCGCTGTCGCTGAACACCCGCTGCCCGCCGGCGTTGATACCGAGGTCCGCATCCATGCGAAAGAACACCGAGACCGCGCCGAAGCCGTAGCGCGCCCCGAACAGCTGCTGATCGGTCATGCGCAGATAGGCCAGGCCGATGGCCAGGACGTTGATGTTGAAATCGTTGCCATCGTCCCGGCCATGGCTGTCCTTGATCACTCGCGCCTGGTAGTCGCTGAAGCGCATGCCGATCGTACCGACGGGCGTCGACGGCGGCATGAAGCCGGCGCCGAAGTCCTGTACCCCGGCGGCGGTGGTAGGCATGCCCTTCTCGGTGGCGTGGGTGGTGGCGGCCAGCGCCGCGAGTGACAGGACGGCGGCGCGGGTCAGCATTCCGGGCAGAGACGGCATGGCGGGATTCCTCAGGGCTTTCGAGCGGGCGAGCGAGGCCTCACCGGGCGCGCGAGGCGCCCGGTCTTGGCGTAGGGATCAGGGGGAGATCAGTCCGGCGCGGCGGCGACCTGTTGCGCGATCTGCGCCTTGCGGTTGACGCCGAGCTTCTCGTAGATGCGCCTCAGGTGATGACGGACCGTGGCCGGCGCCATGCCCAGGTTGCGGGCGACTTCCTTGTAGGTCTGGCCGAGGGCGAAGCACTGGGCCACTTCCAACTCGCGGGCACTGAGGCGTTCCGCCGAACTGCGCCGGCGCGCCTTGAGCAGCAGCAGATCGCCCAGCGGCTGGGCATCGAGCTGCAGGGTACGGCCCTGGTAGGTGCCCTGGGGATCGCAGGCGGGCGGCAGGCGATTGCCCTGCCAGCCCTCCCACTCCCCCGCCAGCAGGGCGGCGAAGCCGGGCTCCATGGACAGCAGCACGCCATAGCGATCGCACACCGCCAGGGCCAGCTCGTCGAAGCTGCCCTGGCTGTCTCTCAGGGTCGCCAGGGTGCGCAGGCAACTCTCACGCTCGGCATGCAGCAGATGCGGCATAAGCCACTCCACCAGCTGGCATTCCAGGGCGGTGAAGGGGGTGGCGGGATCTTCGCGGAACAGCGTGAGATGGACACCGAGGCGGGTCTGGTCGTCGGTGAGCACGATGCGCAGGCCATGGGCCAGGCCATACCGCTGCCCCAGGGCGGCCAGGCTCGGCGAGGCCGTCAGGTCCTGGCAGTCGAACACCTGGCAGCGTCCCTGCCCCAGGTGCAGGTCGCCAAGGGTGCGGTCGTCGGCCTTGAGGGCATCCCATTCGCGGGTATAGCTCCCGGGCAGCCCCAGCAGAAAGGTGCTGTGCGCCACGGGGACGCCGTCGCGCCAGGCGGAGTTGCCCCACCAGGCCTTGTCGAAGGCGACCAGGCGTTGCAGCTGCGCCAGGGCCTGGGCATGGAATTCGGTGATGGCCCCGCCCCGCAGGCGGGCTTGCAGCGCCAGGACGACCTGGCTGAAGCGGGCGACCACGTCGCTGGGCACACTGCAGGAAACGACGGCTGACTGATCCATGCTACCCCCATTGTTTTGATTGTCTGGGTAGGATGCCGGCCCCCTGACGGGGCCTGGCTTGGGTCCGAGTCTACCGTACCGCGGCGGCGCGCCTATCGTTCAGATGCAGGATAGGCCGCCCTCAGCCACGGGCGCGACCGCGCAACGGCCGCGGGCTAGCCGAGGTCCAACAGCCGCCGCCATCGTTCATCTGATCGATAGACCCGCCCCAAGCCTGCGGCGAGGCTGGCGGCGACCCGGCGTCCATCCTGGCGCCTGGGACCACAGGAGAAGCCCCATGCCCGACGTCTTCGCGCGCCTCACTCCCGAGGTGGCCGGCCTGCTGGCGCAGCTGGCCGCCCACCCGCAGCCGCCGCTGGACAGCCTCACCCCGGCGCAGGCGCGCGCCGCCTATGTGCAGCTAAATCGCGCCCTTGGCCTGCCGCCGGCGCCGGTGACGCGGGTGGACGAACTCAGCGCCCCCGGTCCGCTCGGCCCCATCCCGCTGCGCCTCTACCGCCCCTATGCGGAAGACGATCGACCGCGCCCGCTGGTGGTCTATCTGCACGGCGGCGGCTGGGTGATCGGCGATCTGGACAGCCATGACTCACTCTGCCGCCAGATCGCCCTGGGCACCGGCTTCGCGGTGCTGGCGGTGTACTATGCCCTCGCCCCCGAGCATCCGGCACCGGCGAGCCCCGACGATGTGCTGGCCGCCCTGCACTGGCTGGCCCAGGCCGGCAGCGCCTTGAATCTCGATCTCGACCGCGTCGCTGTGGCCGGCGACAGCGCCGGCGGCGGCCTGGCGGCCATGGCCGCGCTGCACCTGCGCGAAGGACCGCTCAGGCTCAAGGCCCAGGTGCTGATCTACCCCGGCGTCGACAACACGCCCGAGGCCTGGAACCACCCCTCGCGCATCGAGAACGCCCAGGTCCCGCCGCTGACCCGGCCGATGATGGATTACTTCTCGGGGATGTATCTCCAGGATGTGGACACCCGCGACCCGCGCGTCTCGCCGCTCTATGCCCCCTCCCACGCCGACCTGCCGCCGGCGCTGATCTTTGGCGCCGAATGCGACGCCCTGCGCGATGACGCGCGCCTCTACGCCCAGGCGCTGATCGGCGCCGGCAACGCCGTGGAGTACCACGAGTTGCCGGGCATGATCCATGGCTTCATCGAGATGCTCGGGGTGCTGCCAGGCGTGCGCTGGACCCTGGAAAGGATGAATGCCTTTCTGCGCGAGCACCTGCAGCAGGCGGCCTGAGGCCGCCCGCGCGGGTCAGACCCGGCCGAACCAGTTCAGCACCAGCCGGTAGAGGTGCTCCGGCCAACGCGACCACCAACCGCCCTGCGCCGCCGCCTCCAGGGCCACCAGCGGGCGGGTCTGCAGGACGCGGTCGCCCTCCACCAGCTCCAGGCGGCCGACCACCGCGCCCTGGGCGATGGGCGCCACCAGCGGCTCGTTCAGTACCAGGCGGCGCTCGGGCGGTTGCTGGCCCTTGGGACGGGTCAGCACCACGTCCTCGGTCACGCCCACCGGCAGGGTCGCCTGCTCGCCCTCCCAGATCGCCGGGGTGCCCAGGGCGACGCCGGCCTTGTCGAGGCTCAGGTTGTCGAAGAAGCGATAGCCGTAGGTCAGCAGCTTCTGGGTGTCCGCCGCGCGGTTGTTGATCGAGTTGGAACCGAACACCGCGGTGATCAGCCGGCGTCCGTCGCGCAGCGCCGAGGTGACCATGCAGTAGCCAGCCGCCTCGGTATGCCCGGTCTTGAGGCCGTCCACGGTGTGGTCGCGCCACAGCAGCAGGTTGCGATTGGGTTGGCGGATGCCGTTCCAGGTAAAGTACTTCCTGGCATAGAGCTCATAGTAGGCCGACTCGTCCTGGATGATGGCGCGGGCCAGCAGCGCCATGTCGTAGGGCGAGGAAAAGTGCTCGGGGTCGGGCAGCCCGGTGGGATTCATGAAGTGACTGTCGTGCAGGCCCAGGCGCTGCGCGGTGGCGTTCATCAGGCTGGCGAAGCTCTCGTTGCTGCCGGCGATGTGCTCGGCCAGGGCCACGCTGGCGTCGTTACCCGAGTCGATGACGATACCCTGCAGGAGATCGTGGACCGACACCTGGCTGCGCGGATCGAGAAACATCCGCGAGCCTTCGGTGCGCCAGGCGTGCTCGCTGACGGTGACCGGGTCGTTGGCCTTGAGCTGGCCGGCCTGGATGTCGCGGGTCGCCACATAGACGGTCATCAGCTTGGTCAGGCTGGCCGGCGGCAGGTGCTCGTGGGCATTCTCTTCGGCGATCACCTGGCCGGTGGTGGCATCCATCAGCACCCAGGCCTTGGCCGAGAGCTGGGGCGGCGAAGGAATCAGCACCGTGGTGGCGGGCGCAGCGGCGGGCGCGGCCTCGACCTGGCCGAGCCAGGCGAGACCCAGGGCGGCGAGGCCCAGTAGCAAGGGGTGTTTCACGAGCGGCAGATCCGGTGTGGCAGGAGGGGCCCGCCATCCTGGGAGAGCCCTGCCCCGGTCTCAAATGAAGCAAAATGAAGAAAAATTTAGGAAGGCGCGTCTCAGCCGGCGCTGGTGATGATGACCCGCGCGCCCACCGGTTCGGCCGCCTCGATGCTCAGGCTGAAACCATGCAACCGCACGATGGCCGCTACCAGCGACAGGCCCAGGCCATAGCCCGGTTGCTGGCGACTGGCATCGCCGCGATAGAGCCGGCGCAGCACGCTCTCGCGCTCGGCCTCGGGAATGCCAGGGCCGTCGTCGATCACCTCGATGCGCACCGCCAGGCCGACGCCACGCGCCACCAGCCGCACCCTGCCCCCCTCGGGAGCGAACTTGAGGGCGTTGTCGAGCAGATTGACCAGCGCCTCGAACAGCAACTCGGCGTCGCCCTGCACCTCTGGTAACCCCTCGCCCAATTCCAGGCTCAGGGTCTGGGCCTTTTCCTGGGCCAGGGGTTCGTAGAAGTCATGGGCCTGGCGCAGCAGCGCGGCCAGGTCCAGGGGCGCGAAGGCCATGCGCCGCCGGGTGTCCTCCAGCTCGGAGATGCGCAGCAGGCCCTGGAAGCGCGACATGATGGCCTCGGTCTCGGCCAGCGCCTCGCCGAGGCTGTCGGCCTGGGGTTCGGCCAGCGGCAGTTGCTGCAGCTGGTGCAGGCGCGCCCGCAGCCGCGTCAGCGGGGTGCGCAGGTCATGGGCGATGCCGTCGCAGACGCCCTTCACCTCGTGCATCGAGCGCTCCAGCTGCGCCAGGGTGGTATTGACCGCATCGGCCAGCATGTCCAGCTCGTCGTGGCGCGGCGACAGTGGCAGGCGTTCCTCCAGGTGACCGGCGACGATCCGTTCCAGGCTGCGTTGCAGTCGCTCGACGCGCCGCAGCGGTCGTCGCCGCAACAGGTGCCAGCCGACCAGGCCGGGGATCAGGGTCAGCGACAGGCCCCAGAACAGCGCCTGGCCGATGATGCCGCCCACCGCCGAAATGGAGCCGCCGTCGCGGGCCAGCACCAGGATGCGGCCGTCGGCGCGGCGCTGCAGAAAGGCATGGCTGCTGCGGGTCTCGTCCAGGGCGTCGGTGGTCCTGAGGCCGCGCTGCAGGTAGTGCACCCGGCCGTCGTCCGGCAGGTTGCGCAGGAGCTTGACCAGGTTGCCGGCCACATAGCGCCCATCGGCCTCGAACAGGCCGTAGGCGTCGATACCGGGCATGGAATAGACCTCGCTGGCCTGCAGCTCGCCCAGCAGGTCGGCATCGGCCACCTTGCCGTAGTAGTGCGCCCGCTGCAGCAAGGTGCGCTCCGCCACGGCGCCCAAGTAACCGGAGATCTGCCAGTAGAGCACCCCGGTGAAGACCGCGCCCCAGGCCACGAAGAGCAGCGCATAGAGCGCCAGCAGGCGGCTGCTGCCCGAGCGCCAGCGCCTAGTCCGGGACGACGAGGACATAGCCGGCTCCGCGAACGGTATGCACCAGCGGCCGCCCGGCCCGCTCGATCTTGCGTCTGAGCCGCCCCATGTGCACGTCGATGATGTTGGTGCCCGGATCGAAGTGATAGCCCCAGACCTGCTCGAAGAGCATGGTGCGGGTCACCAGTTGCCCGGCGTTGCGCATCAGGTAGGTGAGGATCTTGAATTCGGTGGGCAGCAGGGCGATGGCCTCGCCGGCCCGGGTCAGGGTGTTCTCGATCAGGTCCAGGGTCAGCTCGCCGACCCGCAACTGGTGACTGGCGGACTGCGCGCCCGGCCGTCTGAGCAGCGCCTCCAGGCGGGCCATCATCTCCACCAGGGAAAAGGGCTTGGTCAGGTAGTCGTCACCGCCGCATCTCAGGCCGCGCACGCGCTCGTCGACATCGGACAGGGCGCTGAGCATCAGCACCGGGGTGGCGATGCCGAGGCCACGCAGGGTGCTGACGATGGTCAGGCCATCGAAGTCCGGCAGCATGCGGTCGAGGGTGATGATGTCGTGGCCGCCGGCGATGGCCGCGGCCAGGCCCTCGCGGCCGGTGCTTTCCCAACGTACCTGATAGTCTTGCGCCCGCAATTCGCTGGCGATGGCGTGGGCGGTCACCTGGTCGTCTTCGATGACCAAAGCCTGGGTCATGATGGCCTCTGGATCTGGCGCCCGGTCTGGCGGACCGGACACCCTAGGGAAAACGACCAGGTCGGTAAATTAAATTTTTCTTCATTCGGACTAACGCGCTTCCGCCTCGCCCGCGGTCTATCGTCGGTCTTTTCACCCTGGAGTCTTCACCATGTTTCGACGTCTGCCCACCCTCGCCCTTGGCGCCCTGCTGCTGGCCTCCACGCCACTGCTGGCCGCACAACCCGTCACCACCCTCACGGTGCTGAGCTCGGGCGGCATCATGGGCGCCATCCGCGAAGTCGCCCCGGCCTATGAAAAGGCCACTGGCGTGAAACTGGACATCGCCGCCGCGCCGTCCATGGGCGACACGCCCCAGGCCATCCCCCAGCGCCTGGCCCGCAACGAGCCGGCCGACGTGGTGCTGATGGTGGGTTCGGCGCTGGACAAGCTGGTCGCCAACGGCCAGGCGCTCAAGGACAGCCGGGTCGACCTGGGGCAATCCTTCATCGCCATGGCGGTGCGCAAGGGCGCGCCCAAGCCGGACATCTCCACCATGGAGGCCTTCAAGCAGAGCCTGGAAAGCGCCCAGTCGGTGGCCTATTCCGACAGCGCCAGCGGTGTCTACCTGGCCCACATCCTGTTCCCGCGCATGCAGCTGAGCGATGCCTTCAAGGCCAAGGCGCGCATGATCCCCGCCGAGCCGGTGGGCGAAGTCGTCGCCCGCGGCGAGGCGCAGCTGGGCTTCCAGCAACTGAGCGAGTTGAAGCCGGTGCAGGGCATCGACATCGTCGGCCTGATCCCTGACCAGGCGCAGAAGATGACCCTCTACTCCGGCGCCGTGGTCAGCAAGAGCACGCACCCGGATGCTGCGCGCGCCCTGCTGCAGTACCTGGCCTCGAAAGACGCCGCCAAGGCCATCGAGGACAGCGGTCTCAAGCCCATTCCGGCGCAGCAGTAATAAGGCCGCTCCCACAGCGGATGATGCTTTTGTAGGAGCAACTGTCTTGATCGCATATCGCGGCCATGGGCCGCTCCTACAGGCACGGATGCCACCGTAGGAGCGGCCGCTACGGCGCACCGGCATGGCCGCGATAAAGACAGTTGCTCCACCGGCTTCAGACGAAGAAGGAGATGGCGCCGGTGAGCAGGGCGATGGCGGTGATGACCAGGGAGGTCAGCACCGCCCATTTGACGGTGGCCTTCTGGAAGTCGCCGATGTCGCGGTCGACCATACCCACCAGCAGCAGCGTCGAGGCCACCAGCGGACTCATCAGGTGCACCGGCTGGCCCAGCACCGAGGCGCGGGCGATCTCCACCGGATCGATGCCGTAGGCCGCGGCGGCGTTGGCCAGGATGGGCACCACGCCGAAGTAGTAGGCATCGTTGGACAGCACGAAGGTCAGCGGCATGCTGGTGATGGCCACCACCAGCGGGAACCAGTGGCCCCAGGCCGGCGGAATCCAGTCGACCAGGGTCTGGGCCAGGGCGTCGACCATCTTGGTGCCGGAAAAGATGCCGGCGAAGATGCCCGCGGCGAACACCAGCAGCACCACGGTCATGGCATTGCCGGAGTGGGCCAGGATGCGCTCCTTCTGCAGCTCCAGTTGCGGATAGTTGATCATCAGCGCCAGCACGAAGCCGATCATGAACAGGATGGCGGCGTGCATCACGCCCATGACCAGGGCGGTCATCACCGCGATCACCAGCACCAGGTTGACGTAGGCCAGGCGCGGCCGCTTGGTCGGCGAATCACCGAGGATCTCCTCGATGTAGCACTTGCCGCCGGCCGCCCCGCCGCTCTCCAGGGCGACGTTGCCGATGCGCGCGCGCTCGCGGCGACCCAGCAGGTAGGCGGTGAAGACCACCCAGGCCGCTCCGCCGATCACCGTGGGCAGCATGGGAATGAAGTAGGCGGTGGCGTCCAGCCCCAGCGCGGCGATGGCGCGGGTGGCCGGGCCGCCCCAGGGACTCATGCCGCTCATGATGCTCAGCGAGAGCATGGAGACGGTCGCCAGCACCATGGGATTCATGCCGATGCGCTTGTACAGCGGCAGCATGGCCGCGCAGGTGATCATGTAGGTGGTGGTGCCGTCTCCGTCCAGGGCCACCAGCAGCGAGAGCAGCGCGGTGCCGATGGCGATCTTGACCGGGTCGCCGTTGACGCGCTTGAGGATCTTGCGGATCAGCGGATCGAACAGCCCGGCGTCGATCATCAGGCCGAAGAAGAGGATGGCGAACAGCAGCAGCGCCGCCGAGGGCGCCACCATCTTCAGGCCGTCGAGCATCATCTTGCCGGTGGTGGGGGCGAAGCCGCCGATGAGGGCGAAGACGATGGGCACCACGGTGAGCGCCACGATGGGCGACAGACGTTTGCTCATGATCAGGTAGGTGAAGGTCACCACCATGATCAGACCGAGAAGCGCGAGCATAGGCATATCCCTTGTTCTTGTTGTGGGTCTGGCCGGCCGCGGGCCAGCCGATCCCCGCCTCCGGCCAGCTGACGGCGCGGAGGTGGGATTGCAGCGGTAGCGGGGTTGGAACGATCAGGCGTGGGGACGAACGTCCGGTGCCGTCCACTCGGCGGCCTCGGGCACCGCCACGGGTTCGGCCTTGCCACTGGCCAGGGTGCGCATCAGCTTGTCGCGATCGCAGGCGCCCTCGCCCAGCGCGATCACCACGGTGGCCACGGCGTTGCTGGCCAGGCTGGTGAGAGCGCGGGCCTCGGACATGAAGCGGTCGATGCCGATGAGCAGCGCCAGCCCGGCCAGGGGGATGTCGTGGATCACGGTGAGGGTCGAGGCCAGGGCGACGAAGCCGCTGCCGGTCACCCCTGCCGCGCCCTTGGAGGACAGCAGCATGATCGCCAGCATGGTCAGGGTCTGGCCGACGGTGAGGTCGATGTTGCAGGCCTGGGCGATGAAGACCGCGGCCAGCGACAGGTAGATGGCGGTGCCGTCCAGGTTGAAGGAGTAGCCGGTGGGCAGCACCAGACCGACCACGCCCTTCTTGCAGCCCAGGCCCTCGAGCTTCTGCAGCATGCGCGGCAGCACCGGCTCGGTGGACGAGGTGCCCAGCACCACCAGGAATTCCTCGCGGAAGTAGCGCAACAGCTTCCACAGGCTGAAGCCGCGCGAGCGGCACAGCGCGCCCAGCACCACGAAGACGAAGAAGGCACAGGCGATGTAGAGGGTGGCGATCAGCTTGGCCAGGGAGCCCAGCGAGGTGATGCCGTACTGGCCAACGGTAAAGGCCAGGGCGCCGAAGGCACCCACCGGGGCGAAGCGCATCAGGTAGCCGAAGATGCGGAAGACCATCTGCGACGCCGACTCCAGCACGTCCAGCACCGGCCGGCCGCGCTCGCCCATGGCGGACAGGGCGAAGCCGCAGAGCACGGCGATGAACAGCACCGGCAGCACCTCACCCTTGTTGAACGCCCCCATGAAGGTGTCCGGGATGATGTGCATGAAGAAGTCCACCACGCTGAGCTTGGCCGCCGACGCCGTGTACTGGGCGATGCTGGCGGTGCTCAGGGTCGCGGGATCGATGTTCATGCCAACGCCGGGCTGGAACAGATAGACCGCGCCGAGGCCGATGAACAGGCTGATGACGGTGAGCACCAGGAACAGCAGCAGCGTCTTGCCCATCAACCGGCCCAGGGTGCTCTTGTCGGTCATGCCGGCGATGCCGGTGACGATGGTGCAGAACACCACCGGGGCGATCATCATCTTGATCAGTTTGATGAAGGCGTCACCCAGGGGCTTGAGCGCGACGGCCTGTTGCGCCCAGAAGTGACCGACCAGCACCCCGAGGACCACGGCGCAGAGGATCTGGAAGTACAGCGATTTGGCAAGTTTCATGGGGCATCACCGTTTATTGAAGTTGTGCGGATGCGCTGGTGGTTGGGGGTGTCGCGTTAGCCGGCGAGCCTCCGCGCGGTAGGCGCATAGACATGACCGGAAAACAGACGGCGCGCGGTCCGGACGACCGAGGCCTGGATGGTAGTGCCGTCCGCGCCGCCGCGCGACAGCACCACGTCGATCCCGCCGCTGGGATGCTCCAGGCGGACGTGGGTCAGGTCACGCGCCGACTCGCCGAGCAGCGCCATCACCACGGTCTCCGGGGTGACGCAGGCGGTGGCCAGGCCGATGGAGCCGGTGATGGCCAGCGCCCGGTGGCAGCTGTGCGGCATGAAATAGCGCACCTGCAGGGTGCCGCCCTGCTGGGGCGCGGAAATCAGCACCGGCTTGGGGATCACCTTGCCGCTGACATCGCCCAGGCCCATGGCCCGACCCGCCTGCAGCCGCAGGGCTTCCAGCCGGGCCAGCAGCGCCGCGTTGGCGTCCAGTTCGGTCGGCCGCTCGCTGCCGGTCACGCCCAGGTGGCGGGCCTCGACGATCATCATCGGCATGGCCATGTCGATGCAGGTCACCGGCACGCCGTCGAAGACATCCGTGGCCTGGCCGGTGGGAAACAGCTGGCCGGTCTTGCTGCCCACGGCGTCGAGAAAGGTCAGCTGCACCGGCGCGGCGGTGCCGGGCACGCCGTCGATGGCGGTGTCGCCTTCATAGCGCACCAGGCCGCCGGGCGTATGCACCAGGGAATCGACGAAACTGTTGGTGTTGAGGTTGCGGATGCGGACCAGGGTCTTGCCGTCTCTCGCGGCAACCAGCCCCTGCTCCACCGCGAAGGGCCCCACGGCGCAGAGCATGTTGCCGCAGTTGGGTGCGGTATCGACGCGCCGCTCGGCGACCATCACCTGGACGAAGAGGTAATCCACGTCGGCATCGGGATGACTGGACGGGCTGATGATGGCGACCTTGCTGGTCTGCGGACTGCCGCCGCCGATGCCGTCGATTTCCAGCTCGTGGCCGGCACCCATGAGGTCGATCAGCATCTCGTCGCGCGCGGCGGGATCGCTGGGCAGGTCGCTGGCGTGGAAGAAGGGGCCCTTGGAGGTGCCGCCTCGCATGAGAACGCAGGGAATACGTTGCATGACTGCTGACTCTTGTTGATCAATAGCGGTTATTGATGTTCTGGGAACAAGATTGGCAGCCGGATATAAATCTATCCAATGCAAATATCAGCGCTATTATTCCACTTGGATAATCAATAAAGCCGGCTTTCCGAAACGGGGCGTTCATGGACTACGAGCTGCAAGACATTCGATCTTTCGTGAAAATCGCCGAACTGGGCAGCTTCCACGAGGCCGCCGATGCCCTGCACCTGTCGCAGCCGGCGCTGAGCCGGCGCATCAAGAAGCTGGAAGACGGCCTGGGTACGCCCCTGCTCGAACGCACCACTCGTCGCGTCGGCCTCACCAGCGTCGGCCGCGATTTCCTGCCCAAGGCGCGGCGGCTGCTGGACGACTTCGAGGACTCCATCCTCAGCATTCGCGAACTGGCCGAGCGCCAGACCGGCCAGGTCACCCTGGCCTGCATCCCCACCGCGGCCTTCTACTTCCTGCCCTCGGTGATCCGCCAGTACAACGAGCAATACCCCAAGATCCGCATCCGCCTGCTGGACCTCAGCGCCAACGACGGCCTGGAAGCCGTGCTGCGCGGCGAAGCCGACTTCGGCATCAACATGCTCAGCGGTCAGCACCCGGACATCGAATTCGTGCCCCTGGTGCAGGAGCAATTCGTGCTGGCCTGCCGGCGCGACCACGAACTGGCCGGGCGCCCGTCGATCAGCTGGGCCGAGCTGGTCGAGCACCGGCTGATCGGTGTGGGGCGCCTAAGCGGCAACCGGGTGCTGCTCGATCATGCCCTCTCCGCCCGCGGCATTCGCCCCAAGTGGTTCTATGAGGTGCAGCACCTGTCCACCTCCCTGGGCATGGTGGAAGCCGGCCTCGGCGTCTCGGCCATGCCCAGTCTGGCCATGCCGGATGCCGACCACCCGACCCTGGTCAGCGTGCCCCTCAGCGATCCGGAGGTGACCCGGACGCTGGGCCTGGTCTCGCGTCGCGGCGCCTCGCTGTCGCCCGCCGCGGAAAAATTCGTCGCCATCCTGCTCGGCCAGTGGAAGACCGAACAGCCCTAGCTCGCGGCCTGTACGCCAGCGCGTCCTGAGGCGGGGCGGCCAAGCGCCAGTATCCAGTGAACGGCTCGCCTGCTCGGGCGGTCTGTTGGCTGCAACAACTGGTTACGGTCGAGTCCGCTCATGTCCCTTGCGCGAAAGTCGCGTCCTTCTTCTCCCTGCCCGGGGAGCACCTCGAGGCGCCGCCTGGCGGTCGGGTCCCTGGCTGGCCTGCTGCTGGCCGCTTCGCTCACTGGCTGTTCGCCGCTACAGCACGGCTTTCTCGCCCCGGCCGGTCTCGCCGCCAGTGGCGAACGCGACCTGCTGCTGTGGATCGTCGGCCTGGCGCTGGTGGTGGTCCTGCCGGTGATCCTGCTCACCCCGCTGATCGTCTGGCGCTATCGCCACGGCAACACGCGCGCCGCCTACCGGCCGCGCTGGGAGTTCTCCTGGCTGCTGGACATCTTCGCCTGGGGCGTGCCGGCGCTGATCGTCGCGGTCCTGGCGGTGCTGGTCTGGACCCGCACCCACAGCCTCGATCCCTATCGCTCGCCGACGCCCAGCCTGGCGCCGCTGGAGGTCCAGGTGATCGGCCTGGACTGGAAGTGGCTGTTTCTCTATCCCGAACAGGGCATCGCCACGGTCAATGAACTGGTCCTGCCAGCCGGACGCCCGGTGCAGCTCAGACTCACCAGCGATACGGTGATGCAATCCCTGCTGTTGCCGCGCCTCGGTGGCCAGATCTACGCCATGGCCGGCATGCAGACCCAGCGCTACCTGCAGATTCCCGCGCCCGGCCAGTTCGAGGGCCGCAACGCCCAGTACAGCGGCGAAGGCTTCCAGGACCAGCATTTCCCGATCCGGGTGCTGGATGCGCAGGACTTCGCCAGCTGGACCCAGGGCGTCAGCCAGACCCGCGAGGCGCTGGATTGCGCCCATTACCAGGTGCTGTCCCGCCCCGGCACCCTGGAGCAGGCCGCCGCGTTGCGCCTGACCCAACCCGCCCTCTTCGCCTGGGTGCTGGCGCGCTATCGCCAGGATCCGGTACCCGCCTGCGCCACCTTCCAGGGAGCCACCCATGACTGATTCCTCGGCCCTCTGGCACCTGCTGTTCGGTCGCCTGGGCTACGATGCCCTGCCCTTCTACAGCCTGGTCGCCACCTGCGGCGCCAGCGTGGTGATCCTTGGCGCCCTGGCCACCGCCGGGGTGATCACCTGGCTCGGCAAGTGGCGCTATCTCTGGCAGGAGTGGTTCACCAGCCTGGACCACAAGCGCATCGGTATCATGTATGTGGTGCTGGCCCTGGTGATGTTCAGCCGCGGCGTGGTGGAAGGCGTGATGATGCGCACTCAGCAGGCTCTGGCCATCGATGCCCCGGGCTATCTGCCACCGGAGCACTTCGGCCAGCTGTTCAGCACCCACGGCACCATCATGGTGTTCTTTGTCGCCATGCCCTTCCTTACCGGGCTGATCAACTTCGTCATGCCGCTGCAGATCGGTGCCCGCGACGTGCGCTTTCCGCTGCTCAACGCCATCAGCCTCTGGCTGACCGTGGCCGGTGCGGCCCTGGTGATGGTCTCGCTGGTGCTGGGTCGCTTCTCGACCGGTGGCTGGAGCGGCTATCCGCCCTATACCGGCGCCGAATACCAGCCCGGCGTCGGCCCCGACTACTGGATCTGGGCGCTGACCCTCAGCTCCATTGGCAGCACCCTGACCGGCCTCAACTTCGCCGTCACCCTCTACAAGGAGCGGACGCCGGGCATGCGCCTGTTCCATATGACGCTGTTCAGCTGGACGGCGCTGTGCACCAGCATCCTGATGATCTTCGCCATGCCGCCGCTGACCGTGGCCACCCTGCTGCTGGCCCTGGACCGCTACCTGGACTTCCATTTCTTCACCAACACCCAGGGCGGCAACCTGATGAACTACATCAACTTGTTCTGGCTGTTCGGCCATCCGGAGGTGTACATCCTGATCCTGCCGGCCTTCGGGGTGTTCTCCGAGGTCTTCGCCACCTTCTCCACCAAGCGGCTCTATGGCTATCACTCCCTGGTCTGGGCCACCCTGGTGATCGCGGTGCTGTCCTTTACCGTCTGGCTGCACCACTTCTTCACCATGGGCCAGAGCCCGAGGATCAATGCTGCCTTCGGCATCGCCACCATGCTCATCGGCATTCCCACCGGGGTGAAGATCTACGACTGGATGGCGACCATGTTCCGCGGGCGCATCCGCCTGACCACGCCGCTGATCTATGCAGTGATGTTCATCATGCTGTTCGTCATCGGCGGCCTTACCGGCATCACCCTGGCCACACCGCCGGTGGACTATCAGGTGCACAACACCGTCTACCTGGTCGCCCACTTCCACAACATGCTGATCCCCGGGATGCTGTTCGGCATGCTGGCCGGCTATCACTTCTGGTTTCCCAAGGCCTTCGGCTTTCGCCTAGACGAGCGCTGGGGCCGCATCGCCGCCCTGAATTTCGGCCTGGGCTTCCTGCTCGCCTTCATGCCGCTGTACGTGCTGGGCGTCTCCGGCCTGCCGCGGCGCAGCCAGGCGATCCACAATCCCGACTTCGCCCCGCTGCTGTGGGTCGCCGAGCTGGGCGCGGTGATCCTGCTCGCTGCCCTGGCCAGCCTGGTGATCCAGCTGGTGGTGAGCATCCGCCGGCGCGACAGTGCCCGGGTGCCGGTGGGCGACCCCTGGAATGGCCGCACCCTGGAATGGGCCGTGACCGCGCCGCCGCCGGAATACAACTTCGCCGTGCCGCTGCCGATCAACGACCGCGACCCCTTCACCTGGCTCAAGGAGCACGACCTGGCCTATGACCGGCCGCGCACCTATGCCGACATCGAACTGCCAAAGAACAGCGCGGTGCCGGCCATCGTCGGGGGCGCAGGCTTTGCCTGCGCCTTCGGGCTGGTCTGGCACATCGGCTGGCTGGCCGTGTTCGGCCTGGGGGTGGCCTGGGGCGCGGTGATCGCCCGCAGCTTCCAGCGCGATACCGAGCGGCTGATTTCCGCTGCAGACATCCGGCGCGAGCACGAGGCCTGGCTGGATTTGGTCGCTGCGACGCGGGCGGTCAATCGGGACGAGGAAACAGGGCCGGGTAACCGTGGCCTGGCGGAGATGGGCCCATGAGTCCGCGCGACATGAACCACGCCGGCCTCAATGTCGGCGCCACCGATCACGCCACCCACGCCGAGGCCGAGTATTCGCTGTTCGGGTTCTGGATCTTCCTGATGAGCGACGCCCTGGTGTTCGCGCTGCTGTTCGCCATCTACGCGACGCTGCAGCACGCCACCGCCGGGGGCCCGGTCGCCCGGGACGTCTTCGAGATCGGCAGTGTCACCCTGCAGACCCTGGTGCTGCTGGCCAGCAGCTTCACCTATGGCCTGGCGTCCCTGGCCATGAAGTACCACGAGGGTCGCCTGCGGCCCCTGGTGACCTGGCTGCTGGTGACCCTGGCGCTGGGCCTGGTCTTTCTGGGTCTGGAGGTGCACGACTTCCTCGGCATGGCGGACAAAGGCGCCCTGCCCCAGCGCAGCGCCTTTCTCTCGGCCTTCTTCGCCCTGGTGGGCATGCACGGGGTGCACGTCGCCAGTGGCTGTCTGTGGCTGGTGGTGATGCTGGTGCAACTCAGGGTGTTCGGCCTGGATACGCCGGTGAAGACCCGGCTGATGCGGCTGGGCCTGTTCTGGCATTTTCTCGATATCGTCTGGGTAGCCATCCTCTCGGTGGTCTACCTGCAGGGGCTGCTGCCATGAAGAGAGATAACTATCGTCGGGAGCTGACGAGCTACGTGATCGGCCTGCTGCTGGCGGTGACGCTGAGTCTGATCCCCATCGGCCTGGTGCTCTTCCCGAGCTGGCCGCGCGGCACCACCCTGGGGGTCATCTTCGGCCTGGGTCTGCTGCAGATCCTGGTGCACCTGCGCTGCTTCCTGCATATCAGCCTGGGCCGCTCGCACCGGCACGACCTCTATCTGCTGCTATTCACCAGCCTGATCCTGGTGCTGATGGTGGTGGGCAGCCTGGTGGTGCTCGGCGATCTGCAGCATCGCATGCATTGATCGGCTTGCCGCCCGACTGCGCGGCAAGCCGATCTTTCTCGCACCTTACTGGGTACGCGTCACGCGCCAGACGGTGTTGGCCAGGTCGTCGGCGATGAGGACGCCACCGCGCTGATCCACGGCCACCCCGACCGGGCGGCCGCGGGTCTTGCCGTCGTCGCCGAAGAACCCGGTAGCGAAGTCGATGGGCTCGCCAGCCGGACGGCCCTGCTGGAAGGGTACGAAGACCACGCGGTAGCCCACCGGCTTGTCACGGTTCCAGCTGCCATGCTCGCCGACGAAGACGCCATCGGTGAATTGCCCACCCACCGCCGCGGTGGAAAAGGTCACGCCCAGGGCGGCGACGTGGGAGCCCAGGCTGTAGTCGGGCTTGATGGCGGCGGCCACCTTGGCCGGATCCTGCGGCTGGGCGCGGGTGTCGACGTTCTGCCCCCAGTAGCTGTAGGGCCAGCCATAGAAGCCGCCTTCGCGGATGGAGGTCAGGTAGTCCGGCACCAGGTCCGGGCCGATCTCGTCGCGCTCGTTGGCCACCGCCCAGAGCTGGCCGCTGTCGGGCTGTATGGCCAGGGCGGTGGGATTGCGCACCCCGGTGGCATAGTTCTTGTGCGCACCGCTCTGGGCATCGATCTGCCAGATCACCGCGCGATCCACCTCGACGTCCATGCCGCGCTCGCCGACGTTGCTGTTGGAGCCGATGCCCACATAGAGATAGCGACCATCGGCACTGGCAGCGAGGGACTTGGTCCAGTGGTGGTTGATCGCCGCCGGCAGCTCGACCAGCTTGTCCGGCGCGCCGCTGGCCTGGGTCTGGCCGTCCTGATAGGGAAAGCTGACCAGGGCATCCTGGTTGGCCACGTAGATCCGGCCGTTGGCGAAGGCCAGGCCATAGGGCGCGTTGAGATTCTCGGCGAACACCGTCTTGAGTTCGTACTTGCCGTCGCCATCGGCGTCGCGCAGCAGGGTCAGGCGATTGCCGCCCTTCACCTGGGTATTGCCCTGGGCCTTGATGTAGCCGGCGATGACGTCCTTGGGCTTGAGCTTGGGCGCATTGCCGCCGCGGCCCTCGGCCACGAGGATGTCGCCATTGGGCAGCACCAGCATCTGTCGCGGAATGCGCAGGTCGGTGGCGATGGCGGTGATGGTGTAGCCCTGGGGCACGCTGGGGGTGCGATCGCCCCAGGGGGCAGGCTCGGCGATCTTCATGCTCGGCAGGAGGCCGCGCTGAGGTTCGGGCAGCTTGGGATCGGGACCGCGGGCCTGGGTGTCGGCGCCGCCCTCGTTGCCGCAGGCGGCCAGCAGCACGGCCAGACCCAGGACGCTCAAGACTCGTGGAGTGCTCATCGGACCACCTCCGAACGCAGGTTGGAGAGACCGATCCAGGCAGCCACCAGGCTCAGCACCGACACGATCACCGAGAGGATCAGCCCGGCGGGCATCACCGCCCAGGCGTCCTTGGCATGTTCGAAGGCATTGACTAGCCCCAGCACCCAGGCCAGCAACAGCAGGAGGAAATAGGCCGCCGGCCGGCGACCGCGGAAGCGCGCGCCGAACAGATTGCCGAGGGCGAACAGCAGCGCCAGCCCGGACAGCAACAGCGCCCCGGCGATCAGCCAGGCGGCGAAGTTGGCCCACTGGATCTGCTGGGTCTGGTAGTAGGCGATATCGCTGAGCAGGCCGCCGATGAACAGCGGGACGGAGCCGGCCAGCAGCAGCGCGTGCAGCGGGCCGGGCCGGACAGGGTGGTAATGATGGGCAGCTACGGTCACTGACGACTCCTTTTCATGACGGGACGTGGCAGGGCCGGGCAGCCACTGCGCGGCGCAAGACGCACTGAAAAGGATTGCGCGCGCCCGCGGTTAGTTCAGCCGTTTCGCCTGGCGGACACCTCTTGCAAAAGAAGAGATAATGACAGTCTCGTTGCAGCCACGGCCTCTGCCTGGCGCCTGTAGGGCCGAGCCGTCACTGCAATCCGCTGTCCAGTCGCCGACCGCCGGGCTGGACGTCACCTCCCACAGGAATCTCTTGCGCATGACCTCTTCCCGGTCCGTCGACCAGGCCTCCCGGCGCGCGGCCATCGTCCTCGCCTGCTGCCTGCCCAGTGACGTGCTGCTCTATCTCGTCCTGCCCATGTACGCCCCGGTCTTCGGCATCACCCTGATCGAGGCCGGCATCCTGCTGGCCGCCAACCGGGTGATCCGCATCGTCGGCTACCGCTATGTGGTGCAGCTCTATGCCCGCTTCGGCGATCGCCGCAGTCTGGTGGTGGCTTCCGCAGTGGCCGCCCTCTGCGCCCTGGGCAACGCCAATCTCTCGGGTTTCTGGGCACTGGTGGGGTTGCGCCTGGCCTGGGGCCTGAGCTTCGCCACCTTCAACCTGTCCACCCAAGTGCTGGCCACCGCCGATCCGGCCGGCGCCGCCCGGCGCACCGGTACGTCCCGGTCGCTGATCGCCATCGGTCCCATGCTGGCGCTCTCGGTGGGCGCCTGGCTGACCCTGCAGTACGGACCGCGCGCCGTGCTGCTGCTGAGCAGCGGACTCTGCCTGATCGGCCTGCTGCTGGCCCTGGCGCTGCCCCGCGCCGGGCACGAATTGCCGGCGCCCGGACGGCGCCTGCGCTGGCCGGATCGCATCGTCACCTGGTCCTTCATCGAAGGGGTGACCCTGGACGGCCTGTTCATCTTCGGTCTATCGGCCTTTTCCCAGGCGGTACTGGGCGGCAATGCGGTGCTGGTCGCTGGCTTGCTGATGGCGCTGCGTTATCTGTCCGACATGCTGCTCAGCCCGCTCGGCGGGCGGGCGGCGGATCGCTATGGCGCGGCGCCCATGCTGGTGGTCTGCTCGACGCTGACCGCGCTGTTCCTGATCGCCTTCGGCTTTCACTGGCTGATCCTCGGCGCCGGCGGGGTGCTGATCCTGCGCGCCCTGCAGATCCCCCTGGTGGTGACCCTGGTCGCCACCCGCCATCCCGGTCAGGCCCGGCTGCCGGCGCTGGCCTCCAACGCCATGTGGCGCGACGTGGGCGCCAGCGTCGGTCCGCTGCTGGCCGGGGCGCTCATTCCGCTGGTGCCCTCGACCCTGCTGTATCCACTGTCCGGCCTGGCGATCCTGGTCAGCTCCCTGGCCTGCCTGCGACTGAAGCCGGCGAGCGAATGAACCCGCTGGCCCTGGCACCGCTCCCGTGCGGGGCGGTGCCAGGGCCGGCTGCGGGCTACTTGCCCTTGGCCTGCAGCACCGGCTCGCTGACGCCCTTGACGCCGACCAGGGTCAGGCTGGTCAGCAGCACGTTCTGCGGGCCTTGATAGGCGTCCACCGGCTTGTACCATTCCGCCAGCGAGTGGGCACTGCCACCCTCCCCCCCACCGCTGATGGTCATGGCCGGAATACCCAGCGACATGGCGGTGTTGGAATCGGTGCTGCCACCGCTGAGGGTGACCTTGGCGCCCTTGGTGACCGCCGCAATGGAGCGCTGCGCCGTCTGCACCATGGGCGAATCCTCCGCCGTACCGCCGGCCGGACGATCGCCGATCAGCTTGATGTCCACCGAGATCTGGTCGGTCTCCCAGCGCTGGTTCTCTTCCTTCACCGCGTCCTGCACCAGGGCCAGAATCTCCTTCTCTTCGGCCAGCAGCGCGGCCTCTTCGTTGGATCTCATGTCCAGGGTCAGGCGCGCCTCGCCGGCGATGGCATTGACCGAGGTGCCGCCCTGCACCGTGCCCACGGTGAAGGTGGTCTTGGGCTCCTTGGGCGGACGGACCTCGGCGATCTTGGCAATGGCGCGACCCATGGCGTGGATGGCGCTGGGCCGACCGAACTCGGCGAAGCTGTGGCCACCCGGTCCCTTGAAGGTCATCTCGTATCTGTGGCTGCCGGTACCGCGATTGACGATGCGGCGCACGTCGATGCCATCCACCGAGATGAAGCCGTCGATGCCCTGGCGATCCTTGAACAGCGCCTTCACCCCGCGCAGGTTGCCCAGCTCTTCCTCGCCCACGGTGCCGACGAAGACCAGGTCGCCCACCGTCTCGATGCCACTCTTGTTCAGGGCGTCGATCACCGACAGCAACGCCGCCAGGCCCCGGGCGTCATCGCCGATGCCGGGGCCGTAGGTCCTGCCGTCCTTTTCCTTGAGGGTCAGGTCGGTGCCCTCGGGAAACACCGTGTCCAGGTGCGCCGACACCACCAGCTGCGGCCCCTGGCCAGTGCCCTTGCGGGTAGCGATCACATAGCCTTCCGGGGCGATGCTGGCGTCCTTGAGACCCAGCTCCTGGAAGCGCTTGAGGTAATACTCGGCGCGCACCTTTTCCTTGAACGGCGGCGCGGGAATCTGGGCGATGTGCTTCTGTTCCGTGAAGGTCCGACCATCGTCGGCGCGCAGCGCTTCCAGCGCCTTGGCGACCCGGGCATCGCCCTGGACGGCGGACAGGGAACCCTCGACCCCCGGCGCGGCGGCCAGGGGCAGCGCCAGGGTAGCGGTTGCGGCGGTGAGCACTAGAGCGGAAAAGCGGTTGGCCAAGGCCGAACGAGCAAAAGACATCTGACACTCCCATTGCCTGAATTGGTATTCCGATCGAGCACAATCGTCAGACGAATGCGCCCTGCCTGACCCTAGGTGTCCGCGCACGAAAGGTCAAAGCACGGGACGCTCTCGGATATGTGGCGTCGTTCAGGGTGCTCTGCGCGACTCATGCGTCCAGAAACCTGCGCCCCTCGTCCGCCAGTCGCCGCTGCCGGGGGCAGATCTCGGTGCCGCGTTCGGCCAGGGCGGCATGCGGAAGGGTCGGCACAGGCAGAAGCGACGGGTAAGGCGTTATCGGAAATACCCGAAGCCGCCCTACGTCTTTAGTGAATCTTGGCGATGCAGGAAAGGAATGACCCGAAGTCCTGCATGCTTCACTCGGCCCGTCCGGCCTCGACCAGGTGCTCCCGCGCCCACTGCTCAGCACTGGTCACCGCGATCCCGTGCCGAGCATTGAAGGTGGTCTCCATCGGCCAGGCGACGCCGCGGCCCTGGGCGAAGACGGCGCGATACTTCCAGATGTGCTTGAGCTGCTCGTCAGGCTCTTTCTCCAGCTCATCGAGCAGCTGGGGAAGCGTCCACACCCGGGTGCTGAAGGGCCGCTGCAGCACCCGCTCCAGCAGCCCGGCCAGCTCGCCATAGGCCAGGGTGTCACCGGAGAGATAGACGATCTCGTTACGAAAGCGCGGCTCGAAAAACACGATCTCCGCCGTCAGCCTGCCGATATCCTCGGGCGTCGTCAGGGTCACCTGGGTATCCAGACTGCCCAGCGCTCTGACGGTATCCGTCACGAGATCGACGACCTCGAACGCGGGTTCGAACAGGAAGCTGGTAAACATCCCGGTGGAAATGATCACCCACTCGGTCTGGGTCTGGGCGCGCAGCAATTCGCGCACCTCGAGTTGCGCATCGAACAGGTCCTGGGGGCTGCCGCGGCCGATGACGTCGTAGTCCACCCCGAATTGCCAGGGGAAGTAGCGCTTCACACCCGAGGCGAGTGCCGCACGCGCCAGCTTCATGGGGGTTTCCCGGCCAGCGACCATGCCGGCGCAGCCAATGACGGTATCGAATCGCGCGAAGACCGCCGCCACTTCGGCGATGGAATCCTTGACCAGGTCGCCCGCCACCAGGGTGATGCCAAGCGCGCGCAGCTCGTCCAGCTCCCTTTTCTTGCCAGCGTCCTGGCTGTCGAGGGTGGACTGGCGCAGCAACACGCTCACCTTCGAACCAGGTTTCTCCTTGGCAAGCCGGGCGAGATTGCGCAGTACCGGCAAGCCGAGTTCACCCGCGCCAAGCACTAGAATGGATTGGGTAGCGGTAGGGAATGGGTTAGTCATCATGACTCCTGACGTCAGGTATAAGATGAGCGAATGCTGGCAGACGCCAGCGGCGCTCAGAAGAAGGCACACGCGTGATACCAGGGGACGAGATGACCGATCTGGAACTCCTCCAACAGTCCGAAGCCATCTGCCAGACACTCAGGCGGGACGAAGACGGCGTACGCCGCGAGGTGCTGACCCATGCGGGCAGTCGTTGGTCCCTGGGGGTCCTGCATGCGCTGGGGGTCTATGGCGTCATGCGGCACGCCGAACTGGCGCGGCAACTGTCGGGCATCACTCAGCGGATGCTGACCAAGACCCTGCGCGCCCTCGAACGCGACGGCCTGCTGCTGCGGCACGACTTCGACGAAGTCCCGCCCCGGGTCGAATACGAGTTGACGCCGCTGGGCATGAGCCTGCTGCTCCGGATGACGCCCATCTGGACCTGGGTTATCGAGAATGTGGAAGATTTTCGGGCCGCGCGCCGCGCCTTCGATGAGCGAGGCCCGGAGAAGCCGGCGTGGCAATCGCCCAGACCGTTGCCGAACGAGCCTACTGGCGAAGACCCTCGGACCTGAGTGGGACCGCCAGGACCACCGACCGCGCTCCACGGCAGCTGGTGTCCTGAGTCGGGCCCACCAGTGAGCCCTGGGCGGATCATGCCGCTTCTCTCGTGCTCCACCTTGTCCGCTCAGGAGCCTTCCCCATGAGACATTCCCGCCTGGATCACCTGGTCATCGTGGCCCCGACCCTGGCCGCGGGCGTCCGGTATGTCGAGGAGCGCCTCGGCGTGGCGCTGCAGCCCGGCGGCCAGCATGCGCGCATGGGTACCCACAACCTGCTGCTGGGGCTGGGGGACGGCTATCTGGAAGTCATAGCCCCGGACCCGGACGCGCCGCCGCCGACCAGACCGCGCTGGTTCGAGCTGGATCAGCTGGCACCGGACGCTGCGCCCCGCCTGGCCCACTGGGCGGCCGGGACCCAGGGCTTGGCGCAGGCGAATGCGCACCTCACGCGGACCTTCGGCCGCATCGAGTCGATGAGTCGCGGCGCGCTGGCCTGGCAGATCTCGATCCATGCCGATGGGCAGCTGCCACTGGGCGGGGTCCTGCCCAGCCTGATCGACTGGGGCAACGCCCGGCACCCGGCGGCTGGGCTGGTCGATCAGGGCTGTCGCCTGCAGCGCCTGGAGCTCAGGCATCCCGATGCCGCGGGGCTCGGGCAGCAGCTGGAGGCGATCGGCTTCTCCGGACCCGTCGCGGTGCTGCCTGGGGAGAGACCCGGCTTGTTGGCCTACCTGGAGACGCCGACGGGTCTGAAGACCCTCTGACGGTCGGCCCCCAAACGGCGACCCCTCATCCGTTCAGCCAGGCACCACCAGTCCCTTGGCGCGGTAGGCGTCGATGTCGATGCCATAGGCACCCGAGGGTTTCACCTCGCGAACGCTGACCAGGCGGCCCTGCTCATCGAGCGGATTGCGCGCCAGGTCGAGCACCCGCTCCGGGCGCGGCTGCTTGCTGGCGTCCAGCACGATCAGCACGCGCGGCTTCAATTTGCTGCCGGCATCGAAGCCGATGATGATGCCTACCTCGCCGGTGCTCAGCTCGACGATCTCGCCCGGCGGATAGACGCCGATCAGCTGGATGAAGGCCAGCACGACGACTTCGTCGAATTGCGTGCCCCGGGCTTCGAACAGTACGCGCAGGGCTTCCAGGCTGGAGCGGCCCTCGCTGTAGGGGCGATCGCTGGTGATGGCGTCGTAGGCGTCCACCACGGCGATGATCCTGGCCTTGAAGGGGATGCGGTGCGCCGGCAGCTGGCGGGGATACCCCTTGCCATCCATGCGCTCGTGGTGGGTATGGGCGACGTCGACGGCGGCCGGCGGCACCTCGCTGTTGGCCATCAGCAACTGATAGCCGTAGGTGGTATGGGCCTGCATGATGCGAAATTCTTCGTCGGTCAGGCGGCCTGGCTTGTTGAGGATCTCGTCGGGCACCTTGATCTTGCCGACGTCGTGCAGCATGCCGCACACCCCCAGTTCTTCCAGTTCGAGAGGCAGCAGGCCCAGCGCCTTGCCCAGGGCGATGGCATAGAGCGAGACGCGCAGGCAATGCTCCGCGGTGTAGTGGTCGCGCTGCTTGATGCGCGCCAGCCAGAGGCTGGCCGCGGGGTGCTTGAGCACGCTTTCGACGCACTCGCCGACCGCCCGGCGTACTTCGCCGACGTCGAGTTCCTTGCCGAACTTGACGGCGTCGAGCATGCGCATCGACACGGCCCGGGCTTCACGCCACACCGGTTCGGTGGTCTTGACCTCATCCCGGTAGTCGATGGCATAGGTCTTGGCCTGAGCGCCTGCCGACAGGCTGGCGGACAGCGGCGTCACCGTATGGCTCTGGCGGCGATCCACCCAGACGAATTCGCAGGTCTCCTGCAGGGTGCGCAGGTCGTGCGCGTTCTGGATGGGAAAGCCCTGGAACAGGAAGGGCGTGCCCGCCCAGGGTCGATCCAGTTCGCAGACGTACATGCCCAGCTGCAATTGGGAGACAGGTACTCTGAGACTGTATTGGGACAGCGCCATGGTTTCTCTGCGAGAGCGTCGAGGGACGAAACTAAATAGGTATTACAATAACCATTGATACCAAAAAGCCACTACTCGGGAAAGCGCCCGGCGGGTTCGGGCCGATGAGCCGGCGAAACAGGGTGGCCAAAGGTAACCGAATGTAAGAAGAGCGGGCGCGCGACCGCCGTCAGCGCGCCCTGCCCCTTACGCCAGCTTGAAGCGGCGCACCAGCGTCTGCAGTTCACCGGCCAGTTCCGACAGCTGCTCGCTGGCGCCCACGGTTTCGCGGTTGCCATCGCTGGTCTGCACCGACAGATCGCGGATGCTGATGAGGTTGCGGTCCACCTCGCGGGAGACATGGGCCTGCTCTTCGGAGGCGGTGGCGATCTGCAGATTGCGCTCGTCGATCAGGCGCACGGCCTGGAGGATGTCGCTCAGGGCCGTGCCGGCTTCCTGGGCGATCACATAGGTGGCCTGGGCCTGGGTAGTGCTGAGCTGCATGGAATCCACGGCTTCGGCTGAGCCCTTCTGGATCGCCTGGATCATCTGCTCGATCTCGCGGGTCGAGGTCTGGGTGCGGTGCGCCAGGGCGCGGACCTCGTCGGCGACCACGGCGAAACCGCGGCCCTGCTCGCCCGCGCGGGCGGCCTCGATGGCGGCGTTCAGCGCCAGCAGGTTGGTCTGCTCGGCGATGGCGCCGATCACGCTGAGCACCTGGCTGATGTCCTGGGCCTGCCCGGCCAGACCTTCGACCTGGACCGAAGTCGACTGCACCTGCTGGGTGAGACGCTGCATGGCGTCGAGGGCCTGGCCGACTTTGGTGTTGCCGTTTTCCGCCGCAGCACTGGATTCCCGCGCGGCCTGGGAGGTGGACGAGGCGTTGCGCGCCACCTCTTCCACGGCGGCGCTCATTTCGGTGACCGCGGTGGCGGCCTGGTCGATCTCGGCGTTCTGGCTGGCCAGGGCGCGACTGGCCTGGTCGGTGACGGCGTGCATGGTGCGGGCGGTATCGCTCAGGCGGTCGGACGAACGCGAGATGCCATGCAGGGTGTCCTTGAGATTGTCCTGCATCTGCGCCAGGGCGCGCATCAGGCCGGCGGCTTCGTCCTTGCCGGTGGGATCTATCCTGCCGGTCAGCTCACCCTGGGCGATGGCATTGGCCACGGCCAGGGAGTCGCCGATCGGCTGGGCCAGGCTACGGGTCAGACGCCAGGCCAGCAGCAGGGTCACCAGCACCGCCAGCAGCATGATGCCGACCACGATGCTGACGCTGCGGTCATAGATGCCGGTGGCCGCCTCCCCCGCGTGACGGGCGCCTTCGCCGTTGAAATCGCGCAGGCGGGTCAGTTGCTCCTGATAGCCTTCGGCCCGCTGGCGCTGCTCGCCATTGGCCAGCCTGAGGGCCTCGGCGCGATCGCTGGCGGCCAGGGTGACGATGCGATCCAGCCCGTCCAGGTAGCCTTTCATCTGCAGCGCGGCCTGGTCGAAATTGGCGCGCTCTTCAGCGGTGGAGATCAGATGGTCGCGGTAATAGGCCGTGCGCGCATTCATCAGATCGCGATTCTGCTGGATCTTCCGCGCTGCCATGGCCATGGCGGCGCTGTCCTCAGTGGCCAGCAGCCGAATGCTCTCCAGCCGGGTGTGCATCAAGGCGATCTGGATGTCATCGGTGGTCTGGACGCTTGCCAGCCACTCGGCCTCCATCGCCTGCTCGGTGGCGCGCAGGGCCTTGAGCTGGACCAGGGCGAAGGCCCCCAGCAGCATCACGAACAGGGTGACTGCACCGAAGCAGAGGATGGCGCGGGGGGCGATGCGTAGCTGACGAAGGTTCAAGACGGGCTCCTTGGATCGGCGAAAGGCGATCCTCTAAAACCCGTATCGACTGACTATTGCCTTTCTTTAGCGCGCAAGTGATTGGCGCGACAACCAGACTGCGGAGTCTGTCCAGCGGCTGTACGCCCGACAGGAAGGCCTAGCCGCGCGACGCCTCCAGCCGCTCGACCATCTTCACCAGTTCCGCCAGGGAACCGGCCTGCAGCTTGCGCATCAGGGCGGCGCGACGCACCTTGACGGTGATCTCGCTGACCCCCAGCTGGGCGGCGATCTGCTTGTTGAGCAGCCCGGTCACCACCCGCGCCAGCACCGCTCGCTCGCCGTCGTTGAGGGTGTCGAGGCGGCTCTGGAGGTCCTGCAACTGGCGGCGCTGGGCATGGGCGTCCTGCGCCTTGCGCAGTGCCTGGTCGATGGCATCGAGCAGGTCCTGGTCGCGAAACGGCTTGGTGAGGAATTCCAGGGCGCCCTGCTTCATCGCTCGGACCGACATGGGGATGTCGCCATGGCCGGTGATGAAGATGATCGGCAGCGCCAGGCCGCGGCGCTGCAACTCCTGCTGCAGATCCAGGCCGTTCATGCCGGGCATGCGCACGTCCAGCACCAGGCAGCCCGGCGCGTCCAGCCGGGCCCGCTCGAGAAAGTCGGCGGCCGAGACATAGCTGCGGGTATCGAGCCCCACGGACGCCAGCAGGTCTTCCACGGCGGCGCGCACCGAGGCGTCGTCGTCCACCAGGTGGACCAGGGTGGGCTGAGTTTGGTCGGTCATGCTCGCTGAGGTCATGGTTGTGGATCCTTGGGCAGGCTGCAGTAGACCCCAGTGCCGCCCTCCGGCAACGAGGTGGCCCAGATCCGCCCGCCGTGGGCTTCGACGATGGAGCGACTCAGCGCCAGGCCCAGGCCCATGCCCTGCGCCTTGGTGGTGTAGAAAGCCTCGAACATCTGCTCGCGCGCCACGGACGTCAAGCCACGACCGCTGTCTTCCACGCCGAGGCGGATGGCGCCGGCGGTGTCCTGCCCCACCTGGATGACCACCCGCCGCTGTTCGGGCGGTATCCCTTCGAGGGCGTCCAGGGCGTTGAGCAGCAGATTGAGGATGACTTGCTGCAGCTGGCTTTCGTCGGCCAGCAGCGGCGGCAGGCCCTCCTGCAGGCGCACCTCCACGGCGACCTGGCGCTGGCTCAATTCGGCGCGGACGAAATCCAGCACCTTCTCCACGGTATCGGCGACGTTGAGCCAATCCTTGGCCACCTGCGCCTGGCGCACCAGACTGCGCACCCGGGCGATCACCGCGCTGGCGCGGTGGGCGTCGTCGATGACCCGTTGCGCGGCCTGCACGGCACGCTCCACCTGCGGCGGCTGATTGCTCAGCCAGCGCTGGCAGGCGTTGCCACTGGCGGCGATGGCGGTGAGCGGCTGATTCACCTCGTGGGCGATGGACGCGGCCAGTTCACCCAGCTGGCTCAGGCGCCCGGCCTGCACCAGGCGCGTCCGGGCCGCATCGGCGGCGCGCTTGGCGGCCTCCAGGCGCAGCGACAGGGCGGCGACCGCGACGATGGCCAGCAGGCTGATGATGCAGTTGACCAGCCCCGCCTCCTGGTCGCCGCTACGGGTGGCGACATAGCTGCAGAGCACCAGCAGCGTGCAGCCCAGGGCGGTGACCGTGACCCCGCGCGCGGACAGAAAGCCGGCCGCCAGGAGCACCACCACCACCTGGAAGACGCCGATGGCGATCTCCCGGTCGGTGAGGGTGTCCAGCAGGGCGATGCCCAGCGCCAGGGCGCAGTGGCCCCCTAGCCGCAGCCAGTGGGTGGTGGTGGCGAAGGGTCGTCGATCCATGGCCAGTTTCTCGTTCGTGGTCGCTCTTAACCTGGATTTTCCAGGCTGAACATATCGGCCGCTTGATCATAGGCGAAGAGCTCACCATAGCGCCCCCACTGGATGGCGCTGCCCAGGGTGCGGGCGGCGTCGGCTTCGTCCATGAAGTCCTCCAGTTCGTCGCGGAAGCGCCGCGCCGGCGCCGTGTGGCCCTGGCGATCGTCCAGCACCCGGCGGATATGGGCCACCAGCGGCACGAAGTTGAGCAACTGGCGGGCGAACAGCTGCTTGCGCACGTCCACCCCCGCCTCGACGTAGGCGCGCCCGGCCGGCAGCAGGCGCAGATCGCCGCCTTCGAGGACCGCCAGGCGCAGCAGTTGCAGCACCTCGGCCAGGGGAAAGAGCTCGTCGAGCGCATAGCCCAGCCCGCCGGCCAGTTCCGGCAGGTCGGCGCGACCGTCGTAGGGCGCGGCCTGGACCGCCTCCAGCAGGCCGGCCAGGGCGTTGGTCGAGACCGTCGGCAGCCGCATGCCCAGGCCATTGCCGGGAACCCCTGCGTCGTGGGGTGCCGGGGTGGTCTCGCCGGTCATGCGCACATAGATCTCCTCCACCAGTTCGCGAAAGGCCGGATCGTGGCGATTGCGCGGCTGCGGCAGGTCGATGCGGATCTCGCTGGCGACACGCCCGGGATTGCTGGAAAAGATCAGCACCCGATCGCAGAGCAGCACCGCCTCGGCGATGTTGTGGGTGACCATGAGGATCGAACGGATCGGCATGCGCCCCTCGACCCAGAGGTCGAGCAGGTCGGTGCGCAGGGTCTCGGCGGTGAGCACGTCCAGCGCCGAGAAGGGTTCGTCCATCAGCAGCACGTCCGGGTGCACCACCAGGGCACGGGCCAGGCCGACGCGCTGGCGCATGCCACCGGAGAGCTCCTTGGGATAGGCGCTCTCGAAGCCGTCCAGGCCGATCAGGTCGATGGCGGCCAGGGCGCGACGACGGCGCTCGTCCAGCGGCACGTGCAGGGCTTCCAGGCCGATCTCGACGTTCTGCAGCACGGTCAGCCAGGGAAACAGCGCGAAGCTCTGGAACACCATGCTGACCCGGGCGCGCTGGCCGTCGTCCTTGGGCGGGAAGTCGACGGTGCCGCCACTGGGGGTGAGCAGGCCGGCGATGGATCTGAGCAGGGTCGACTTGCCCGAGCCGGAGCGCCCCAGCAGGCCAACGATCTCGTTTTCGTGCAGGGTCAGGGACACTTCGTCCAGCACGACCCGGGCCGGGCCGCCGGCGTTGCCATAGAGCTGGCGGACGTTTTGGACGTCGATGAGGGGACGGGCATTCAGCGCGGTCAGGTTCATGGCATTTCTCCTCTGGAGCCTGTTTAAAGGCTAGCGAGCTAGAGACAGACAAGGCGGAAATGGCTGAGGAAGCGGAGTTTACGAGTGGTAAATGAGCATTCCGAAGCCATTTCCAACGCAGTTCGGCCGACGCGCAGCAGCCTTTGAACAGGCTCTTAGTCGAGCCGTAGGCGCCGCGCGGCGTAGGCATACAGGGGCCGCCACAGCAGCCGGTTGAATCCGAGTACGAAGATCGACATCACCACGATGCCCAGGGCGACCCGCGGGAAATCGCCGGCGGTGGTCATCTGCGCGATGTAGGCGCCCAGGCCATGGGCCTGCAGGCGTTCATTGCCCCAACTCACCACCTCGGCGACGATGCTGGCGTTCCAGGAGCCGCCCGCGGCGGTCAGGGCGCCGGTGACGTAGTAGGGAAAGATCGCCGGCAGGGCCAGCTGCCGCCACCACTGCCAGCGCTTGAGACCGAACAGCCGGGCCGCTTCGCGCAGGTCGTTGGGCAGCACGCTGGCGCCGGCGATGACGTTGAACAGGATGTACCACTGGGTGCCCAGCACCATCAGCGGCGACAGCCAGATGTCCGGATTGAGGTGGAAGCTGACGATGCCCACCACCGCCACCGGGAACAGCACGTTGGCCGGAAAGGCGGCCAGGAACTGGGCCACCGCCTGCAGGCGCTGCGACCAGCCGGGGCGCAGGCCGATCCAGACGCCGATGGGCACCCAGATCAGGCTGGCGACGGCGATCAGCAGCAGCACCCGGGCCATAGTCAGCAGCCCCAGGCCGAGCACCGCGACCGCTTCCACCCAGTAGACGTCGGCGGCGATGAAGCGGTACAGCGCATAGACGCCATAGGGCAGCACCACCAGCAGCGCGCCGTACCAGAGCACGTCCAGCCCGCGCTGCAGCCAGGCGCGGCGGTGCGGCGCCAGGTGCCAGTGCGGCCAGGCGCGGCGGATCCGCGGGGTGGCGAGCTGGGTGCAGAAGCTGCCGAAGCCGCCCAGCATGCGTCCCAGGCGCGCACGCCGGACCAGGTCGTAGACCCAGGAGCGCGGCACCTGCTGGCTGGCGGTCTGCTCGACGCGGAAGCGATCGGCCCAGGCCACCACCGGGCGGAAGAACAGCTGGTCGTAGACCAGGATCACCAGGCCCATGGCCAGCACCGCCCAGCCGATGGCGGCGATGTCCTGCCGGGCGATGGCCAGCGCCAGCCAGGAGCCGATGCCCGGCAGGTTGATGGTGTTGTCGCCCACGGTGATGGCTTCCGAGGCCACCACGAAGAACCAGCCGCCGGACATGGACATCATGGTGTTCCACACCAGGCCGGGGATGGCGAACGGCAGCTCGAGGCGAAAGAACCGGCGCCAGGGCGACAGCCCGAACTGGCGGCTCACCTGCTGCAGGTCCTCGGGCACGGTGCGCAGCGACTGGTAGAAGCCGAACGCCATGTTCCAGGCCTGGCTGGTGAAGATGGCGAAGATGGCCGCGCACTCGGCGCCCAGCTGGCGACCGGGAAAGAGCCCCAGGAAGAAACTCACGGTAAAGGTCAGGAAGCCGAGGATGGGCACCGACTGCAGGATGTCGATGGCCGGCAGGATCAGCAGCTCCGCCTTGCGACTCTTGGCCGCCAGGGTGGCGAAGACAAAGGTGAACAGCAGCGAGGCGCCCAGGGCGATGAACATGCGCAGGGTGGTGCGCAGGGCGTACTCGGGCAGTCGCGCCAGGTCGAGGGTCATGGGATCGGCGTCGAGCACGGCCAGGGGCGCGCGCATCTCGGCGACGCCATGCCAGATCAGCGCCAGGGCGATCAGCCCGAGGACGAGGCAGAGGGCATCGGCCCACAGGGAGGTGGAACGTTGCCGCAGCGAGCGCGGCGCCACGGCGGGGGTGTAGAGGCCAGGAAGGGTCTTCATGGCGTACCTCTTTGAATGGGGGCCTTGGGAGAGCGGCCGGCCCTGCCGCGCAGGGTTCGGACACCGGGCTAATCTAGGCGCGCCATCCCGTCCCAGCCATCGAAACGATGGACGTTTGGCTATACCAAGGTATATCCCGCCCTCGCCTGCTGCCCTGCGCGCCGGAGGACCTACCGGCGCGCAGGGCCAGAGCAGAAGCTTCATGTCGCTGTCATCGTCCCGACATCTGCCGCCGGCATTGTCTGCCCCCAATGAGATCGATCTCAAACGAGGCCGGCATGACCGATCTGAAACAGGTAGCGCAACAGGCGGGAGTCTCCCGGGCCACCGCGGCACGTGCCTTCGCCACGCCCGAGCAGGTGCGCGAGAGCACCCGGCAGCGGGTGCTGGACGCCGCGCGCAGTCTCAATTTCCGCCCCAACCTGCTGGGCCGCCAGCTGCGCCAGCAGAGCACCCGGCTGATCGGCGTGGTGGTGCCGAGCCTGCTCAACCCGGTGTTCGCCGAACAGCTGCAGGCCATGGAGCGCACCGCGCGCAGCCAGGGCTATTCGCTGGTGATCGCCACCACCGACTACCAGCCGGAGCGCGAGGCGGCGGTGGTGGAGGAACTGCTGCGCCAGCGCGTCGCCGGTCTGGTGCTGACGGTGGCCGATGCCGACCGCAGCGAGGTGCTGGCCGAGCTGAGCCAGGAGCAGACGCCCTTCATCCTGGCCTATCACGAACCCCAGCGCCCCTATGCGGCGGTGGCGGTGGACAACCGTCAGGGCATGGCCATGGCCACCGAGCACCTGCTCGGCCTGGGACACAGCCGCATCGCCCTGGTCTCGGGGCCGGCCCAGCAATCGGATCGCAGCGAGCGCCGGTTCGCCGGCTATTGCCAGGCCATGGCCGCCGCCGGTCTGCCGACGCTGCCGCGCCTGGAACTGGCCAGTCACACCGACGCCGACTGGGCGGAGCTGGCGCCGCTACTGGAGCGCCACGCCCCGACCGCCCTGCTCTGCACCAACGATCTGCTGGCCATCAGCGTCATCGCCGAATTGCAGCGCCACGGGGTGCCCGTGCCCGCCGACCTCTCGGTGGTGGGCTTCGACGGCATCGCCATGGGCGCCCGCCTCGAACCCAGCCTGTGCAGCGTCATGCAGCCCTTGCAGAGCCTGGGCGCCGTGCTCGTCACCGAATTGCTGGCGCTGATCGCCGGCAGTGCCACCCACCAGCAGTGTCTGCCCTGCCTCGTCCGTCCCGGCACCAGTGCCGGCCCCTTGAAGGAGCCCTACCGATGAAATCACTCTTCCCCGTGCGTCGCCTTCTGGCCGGCGTGGCCCTGGCCTGCGGTCTGGCCAGCGCCCAGGCCGCCGAAACCGCCATCTGCTACAACTGCCCGCTGGAGTGGGCCGACTGGGGCGCCCAGCTCAAGGCCATCGCCGCCGACACCGGCATCGAAGTCCCCCAGGACAACAAGAACTCCGGCCAGTCGCTGGCCCAGCTGGTGGCCGAACGCGAAGCCCCGGTGGCCGACGTCGTCTACTACGGGGTGACCTTCGGCATCCAGGCCGCCAAGGCCGGGGTGCTGCAGCCCTACCAGCCCAAGCACTGGGACCAGGTCCCGGCCGGCCTCAAGGACCCCAAGGGTGAATGGACCGCCATCCATTCCGGCACGCTCGGCTTCATGGTCAATACCCAGGCCCTGGGCGGCAAGCCGGTGCCGCAGCGCTGGGCCGATCTGCTCAAGCCCGAGTACCGCGGCCTGGTGGGCTACCTGGATCCGTCCAGCGCCTTCGTCGGTTACGTCACCGCAGTGGCGCTCAACCAGGCCCTGGGCGGCAACCTCGACGACTTCGGCCCAGCCATGGCCTTCTTCAAGAAGCTGGCCGCCAACGATCCTATCGTGCCCAAGCAGACCGCCTATGCCCGCCTGCTCTCCGGCGAGATCCCGATCCTGGTCGACTACGACTTCAACGCCTACCGCGCCCGCTACAAGGACAACGCCCCGGTGGCCTTCGTCATTCCCCAGGAAGGCAGCCTGACGGTGCCCTACACCATGAGCCTGGTGAAGGGCGCGCCGCATCGCGCCAATGGCGAGAAGGTGCTGGACTACGTGCTCTCGGACAAGGGCCAGGCGCTCTGGGCCCAGGCCTATCTGCGCCCGGTGCGGGACGTGCCGTTGCCGGCCGAGGTGAAGGCGCGCTTCCTGCCCGACGCCGACTATGCCCGCGCCGGCACCGTCGACTACGGTCACATGGCAGCGGTCCAGGAAGCCTTCGCCAAGCGTTATCAGGCCGAGGTGCGCTGAGATGCAGGGCCTCGCCGTCTCCCTCGGGCGCCGCCGGGTGCCGCGCCGGCTGCCCTGGCCGGTGCTCGTCGCCCTGGCACCGGCGAGCGCCTTTCTGCTGGCCTTCTGGCTGCTGCCGCTGGCGCAGCTGCTGGTACTCGGTGCCCGTCCGGACGCTGCCGGCCGCTCCGGCTACTGGCAGGTGCTGACCAGCGCCGGCTACCTGTCCGGACTCGCCCAGACGGTGGCCCTGGCCGCCGTCACCACCCTGGCCACCCTGCTGGTGGCCGGCATCGCCGGCTGCTTCCTGGCGCGGCATGCCTTCGTCGGGCGCAGCCTGCTGGTGGCCCTGCTGACCTTTCCGCTGGCCTTTCCGGGCGTGGTGGTGGGCTTCCTGATCATCCTGCTGGGCGGCCGCCAGGGGCTGTTCGCCGGTCTCGGCCGCAGCCTGGTCGGCGAGCCCTGGGTGTTCGCCTATTCGCTGTTCGGGCTGTTTCTCGGCTATCTCTATTTCTCCATCCCGCGGGTGATCCTCACGGTGATGGCAGCCTGCGAGACCCTCGACACCAGCCTGGAAGAAGCCGCCCGCTCCCTGGGCGCCGGCCTCTTCGCCGTGGTACGCGACGTGCTGATCCCGGGCCTGACCCCGGCGCTGCTGTCCAGCGGCGCCCTGTGCTTCGCCACCGCCATGGGCGCCTTCGGCACCGCCTTCACCCTCGGCACGCGGCTGGCGGTGACGCCCATCGCCATCTACGACACCTTCACCAACTTCGCCAACTTCGGCGTGGCCGCGGCGCTCTCGGTGGTGCTCGGCCTCGTCACCTGGCTGGTCCTGCTGCTGGCGCGGCGCCTCGGCGGCGTCCAGGGAGACCTGCGATGAATCGACCCCTGCGCTTCTGGCTGCAACTGCTGTTCACCCTGCTGGTGGCAGCCTTCCTGCTGGTGCCGGTGCTGCTCTCGGTACTGGCCGGCCTCACCCGCAACTACTTCCAGGGCCTCGCCAGCGGCCTCACCCTCGACTGGGTGCTGCAGGTCTGGCAGGCCTATGCGCCCACCGTCTGGCTGTCGCTGCAACTGGCGCTGGGCACGGCGGTGCTCGCAGTCGTACTCGGCGTCCCGGCGGCCTATGCCCTGGTGCGTCTGGACAACCGCTTCGCCCGCGCCTTCGAGGAATTGCTGGTGTTGCCGGTGGCCATGCCCGGCTTCGCCTCGGCGCTGGCGCTGCTGCTGACCTACGGTCACCTGGGCGGCTTTCGCCGCAGCCCGGCGATCATCCTGGTGGGCCACCTGCTGTTCACCCTGCCCTTCCTCATCCGCCCGGTGATGGCGGTGCTCAGACGCAGCCAGCTGCCGCTGCTGGAGGAAGCCGCCGCCAGCCTTGGCGCCGGTCCCTGGCGGCGCTTCTTCGGCGTGGTGGTGCCCAATGCCCGCGCCGGCATCCTGGCCGGCAGCCTCATGGTGATCACCCTCTCGCTGGGTGAATTCAACCTCACCTGGATGCTGCACACGCCCCTGACCAAGACCCTGCCGGTGGGCCTGGCCGACAGCTACGCCTCGGCGCGGCTGGAGGTGGGCTCCGCCTACACCCTGATCTTCCTCTTGCTGATCGTGCCGCTGCTGGTCGCCCTCCAGGCCCTCAGCGCCCGCCTGTCCCGTGGAGCCCTGCGATGACCCAAGGTACCGCCGTCCGCCTGCGCCACTGCGCCAAGACCTTTGCCGGAGGCCGCCAGGTGCTGCAGCCCCTGGACCTCGACATCCACCCGGGCGAGACCCTGGTGTTCCTCGGCCCGTCCGGCTGTGGCAAGACCACCACCCTGCGCCTGATCGCCGGCCTGGAGCAGCCCGATGCCGGTGGCCAGGTGCTGTTCGACGACCGCGACGTCACCGGCCTGCCCATCGAGCGGCGCGACGTCGGCATGGTGTTCCAGAACTACGCCCTGTTTCCCAACCTGGACGTGGCCGGCAACATCGCCTACGGCCTGAAGATCCGTGGCCTGCCGCGCGCCGAGCGCGATGCCCGGGTCGCCGAGCTGCTGGCCATGATGCACCTGGAGCCCCTGGCCGAGCGGCGCATCCAGCAGCTGTCCGGCGGCCAGCGCCAGCGCGTGGCCCTGGCCCGGGCCCTGGCGCCGCGCCCCCGGGTGCTGCTGTTCGACGAACCCCTGGCGGCGCTGGACGCCCAGCTGCGCGAGCAGTTGCGGGCCGACATCGGCGCCCTGCTGCGCGAACTCGGCACCACCGCCGTCTACGTCACCCACGACCAGCAGGAAGCCCTGGCCCTGGGCGATCGCATCGTGGTGATGGGCGAAGGCCGCATCGCCCAGATCGGCACCCCGACGCAGATCTACCAGCGCCCGGCCAGTCGCTTCGTCGCCGGTTTCGTCGGCCAGCTCAACCGCTTCGAGGTGCGCGCCCACAGCGGCGCCGAGGTGGCGGTCGCTGGCGGGCGGCTGCCCTGGACCGGCGCGGCCAGCACCCTGTTCTGTCGTCCGGAGCACCTGGAGCCGAGCGCGACGCCCGCGCACCTCACCGGCATCCTGGTCGGGCAGTTCTTCCAGGGCGCCCATTCGCGGCTGCTGGTGGAGGTGGGCACCGGCCAGCCGCTGCTGGTGGACACCGCCCAGCCCCTGCGGGCGCAACCGGGCGACCTGCTGCACCTTAACGTGCGCCCCGACGCCCTCTTCACCCTGGCTTCCTGACTGGAGACCCTAATGCACGCGCCCTTCCTGCTGGCCCAGCTCAGCGACCTGCACATCAAGGCCGGCGGCCGGCTGTCCTACGGGGTGGTCGATACCCTCGGCGCCCTGCGCCTGGCGGTGGACCGCCTCAACGCCCTGCAACCGCGCCCGGATGCCCTGGTCATCACCGGCGACCTGGTGGACTTCGGCACCCCCGAGGAATACGCCACCCTGCGCGAGGTGCTGGCCGAGCTGGCCATGCCCTTCTTCGTCATCCCCGGCAATCACGACGACCGCGCCGCCCTGCGCGCCGCCTTCGCCGATCACCCCTATCTGCCTGCCCAGGGCACCCTGGACTGGCAGCAGGACTGCGGCCCGCTGCGGCTGATCGGCCTGGATACCCATATCCCGGGCGAGCACGGGGGGCGTCTCGACGCCAGGCAACTGGCCTGGCTCGACGACCAGCTCGCCCAGGCACCCGACCAGCCGACCCTGGTGCTCCTGCATCACCCGCCGTTCCCGGTCGGCATCGGCCATATGGATCGCATCGGCCTGGCCGGCGGTGCCGAACTGGAAGCGGTGATCCGCCGCCATCCCCAGGTGGAACGCCTGCTCTGCGGCCATCTGCATCGGCTGATCCAGCGCCGCTTCGGCGGCACCCTGGCCTGCGTCTGCCCTGGCGTGTCGCACCAGGTCGACCTGGACCTGCGCGAGGCGGCGCCCTCGCGCTTCCGCCTGGAGCCGCCGGGCCTGCTGCTGCATCGCTGGGCGGACGAGGCGCTGGTGACCCACCATCTGCCGCTGGGCAACTATCCCGGGCCCTATCCCTTCTTCGCCGCCGATGGCCAGTTGCTGGACTGACACCGCCCCGTTTCGGGTCCTGGAGTAGCAAGGCGGCGGCGACTGCGACCCAGGCTGGTGCAAAAGGTAACGCCGGCGCCGGACCGCCCTGACCCGCGGCCCAGCGCTGGCAAGCATTTAGCTCCCTGGCATGGGCCTTGCCTTGGCAGATTGGATACAAAAATCCAGGAAGCCAGCCCATGCCGCTCTCCGCCCTTTCCCGCTCCACCGCCCTGAGCGCCGAAGAAGAGGCCTATCGCCATCTGCTGCAGGCCATCTGCGCCGGGCACTATCGCAACGGCGAACGCCTGATCGCCGAGGACATCGCCACCACCCTGGGCATGAGTCGCATGCCGGTGCGCAGCGCCTTCCAGCGCCTCGCCGCCGAAGGCCTGGTGATCCTCCGGCCGCATCGCGGCGCGGTGGTGAGCGGCCTGGACCTGGACGACATGCGCGAGGTGTTCGAGATGCGCAGCGCCCTCGAAGGCCTGGCCATCCGCCTGGCCACGCCCCATGTCGGCCCCCGCGAGATGACGCGCCTGGAGCGTCTGCTGGAAGACCTGGACGACGAGCAGGAACCCGGCGCCTGGGTCGCCCAGCACCGCGCCTTCCACGAATACCTGTGCAGCCTGGCCGGCCGGCCGCGGCTGCTGCGCCAGATCAACGGCCTCTATGCGCTGATCGAACCGCACATGCAGCTCTGGCTGCACGCCGATCGCCCCCAGTCGGCCCGCGACGAACACGCACCCATCCTCGCCGCCCTGCGCGCCGGCGATGCCGCCGAGGCCGAGCGGGTGCTGCGCGAGCACATCGAGGGCACGGTGCCCGACCTGCTGACCTTTATCGAACGATCGGGCGACCAGACCCGAAGTGCGCCCCCGCGCTGAGCCATCCGCCCTGCCCACCCCCGTCCTTCCGGAGAAGACCATGACCCGCCACCGGCTTTCCTGCAGTCTGCTCGCCCTGACCCTCGCTGCCGGCTTCACCCAGGCCGCTCCCCAGATCCCCGAGCGCCTGGCCAAGGCCTCCAAGATCACCTATTGCGGCGCCCTCGATACCCCGCCGATCGGCTTCTTCGACGAAGCCCAGAAGCCCAAGGGCCTCACCGTCGACCTCGGCGCCGAGATCGCCAAGCGCCTCGGCGACAAGAAGGTCGACTGGCGCGTGGTGCCCTTCTCGGGCCTGATCCCGGCGCTGCTGGCCGGTCAGTGCGACCTGCTGATCGACCAGCTGTTCGACAAGCCCGAGCGCCGCCAAGTGATCGACATCGTCAACTACATGTACTCCAGCCAGGCGGTGGTGGTGCCGGCCGGCAACAAGGCCGGCATCCATACCCTGGATGACCTCGCCGGCAAGAAGGTGGCGGTGCTCAACGGCTCCACCATCCGCACCCTGCTCGACGCCCACAACGAAGAGCTGAAGAAGGCCGGCAAGGCGCCCATGAAGCTGGTGGCCTACAACAGCGACACCGATGCCTTCCAGGCGCTGCGCCTGGGCCAGACCGACGCCTACGGCACCACGGTGGAAACCGCCGCCTACTACCAGGGCGTGGCGCCCGGCCAATTCGAGACCGGCGTGCCGGCCTTCGCCCGCATCCTCACCGGGATCGGCGTGCGCAAGGACGACAGCCAGCTCAGCGCCGCCCTCACCCAGATCCTCGCCGACATGAAGGCCGATGGCAGCTACGCCGGCCTCATGGCCAAGTGGCACCTGGAAGGCGACAAGCTCGATTAAGGGACGGTCACGATGAACTTCAGCTGGGATGTGTTCTGGCAGTACCTGCTGCACCCGAGCGACGTCTACCTCTACGGCCTCGGGCTGACCTGCGTCATCGCCGTCGGCGCCATGCTGCTGGGTTGCGCGCTCGGCCTGCTGGCGGCGCTGGCACGGCTGTCGCGCTACCGGGCGCTGCAATACCCGGTGCGCTTCTATGTCTGGCTGATGCGTGGCACGCCGCTGCTGGTGCAGATCGTCTTCCTCTACACGGCCCTGGCGGCCGGCGGCATCTTCCGCTTCGAGGACCTGGACCTGGGTTTCCTGGTGATCCCGGGCAACATCCAGGCGGCCATCATCGCCCTGGGTCTCAATGAAGGCGCCTACATGGCCGAGATCATCCGCGCCGGCATCGGTGCGGTGGATCGCGGCCAGTATGAGGCGGCGCGCTCCCTTGGCATGACGCCGGCCAAGCTGATGCGGCGCATCGTGCTGCCCCAGGCGCTGCGGGTGATCATTCCGCCGCTCGGCAACGAGTTCAACGTGATGCTCAAGAACACCACCCTGGTCAGTGTCATCGGGGTGCAGGAGCTGCTGCTCAGCACCCAGATGATCACCTCGGCGACCTTTCGCGTCTTCGAGCTGTACCTGGTGGTGGCCATCTACTTCCTGGTCCTGACCACCCTCTGGGGCTTCTTCCAGGCCTGGCTGGAGCGGCGCTTCGGCAAGGCCGACGGTCACAGGCCCACCGCCACCGGCCGGCTGTTCAGCCTGCAGGGCTTCAAACTACGGGGACGCTAGCCATGACGACCACGCAAGAACCCGTGATCCAGGCGCTGGAGGTGCACAAGGCCTTCGGCGAGCTGGACATTCTCAAGGGCGTGAGCCTGGAGGTGCGCCGCGGCGAGGTGGTGGTGCTGATCGGCGCCTCCGGCTCCGGCAAGACCACCTTCATCCGCTGCCTCAACCACCTGGAGGACATCCAGGGCGGCACCATCCGCGTCAACGGCGAGCTGATGGGCTTTCGCGAGCGTCCCGACGGATCGAGGGTCAGGGACTCCGAGCGCAACATCGCCCGCCGCCGCCGCGACATCGGCATGGTGTTCCAGAGGTTCAATCTGTTCCCGCACATGACGGTGCTGGAAAACATCATCGAGGCGCCCATCCAGGTGCTCGGCGTGGCGCGCGCCGTCGCCGTGGAGCAGGCCCGCGCCCTGCTCGCCCGGGTGCGGCTGTCCGACAAGGCCGACCACTATCCGGCGCAACTCTCCGGCGGCCAGCAGCAGCGCGTGGCCATCGCCCGCGCCCTGGCCATGAAGCCCCAGGCCATGCTGTTCGACGAACCCACCAGCGCCCTCGACCCGGAAACCGTCGGCGAGGTGCTGCAGGTGATGAAGGAACTGGCCGAGGACGGCATGACCATGGTGGTGGTGACCCACGAGATGGGCTTCGCCCGCGAGGTGGCCGATCGCGTGGTGGTGCTGCACCAGGGCGAACTGATCGAGGAAGGCCCGCCCGCCCAGGTGTTCGGCAATCCCACCCATCCGCGCACCCGCGAATTCCTCAGTCGCGTGCTCTGAGCCGACGCACGCCGCTACCCGATTGAAGACGAAGAGCCTGCCATGCTGAATTTCTCCGCCCACGACTACCCCTATGCCTCGCAACGCCAGAGCGTCTTCGCGCGCAATGGCATGGTCGCCACCTCCCAGCCGCTGGCCGCCGAGGCCGGCATCGCCATGCTGCGCCAGGGCGGCAACGCCATCGACGCGGCCATCGCCACCGCCGCGGCCCTGACCGTGGTGGAACCCACCGGCAATGCCATCGGCGGCGATGCCTTCGCCCTGGTCTGGGTCAAGGACAGGCTGCACGGCCTGGACGCCAGCGGTCATGCCCCGGCCAGCCTGGACATCGCCACGGTCAAGGCCGCTGGCCACGAACGCATGCCGGTGCACGGCTGGCTGCCGGTCACGGTGCCGGGCTGTCCGGCGGCCTGGGCCGAGTTGTCGCGGCGGTTCGGCAAGCTGCCCTTCGCCACCCTGTTCGAGCCCGCCATCGCCCTGGCCCGCGATGGCTTCCCGGTCTCGCCGGTGGTCGCCCACCAGTGGCGCATCGCCCAGGCCGAGTACCAGGCCAGCCGGGATAAGTCGCCCGAACTGGAAGCCTGGTTCGACACCTTCCTCATCGACGGCAAGGCCCCGGTCGCCGGCCAGCTGTTTCGCAATCCGGCCCAGGCGCGCACCCTGGAAGACCTGGCGCAGACCCGCTGCGAAAGCTTCTACCGCGGCGCCCTCGCCCAACGCCTGGCCGCCCATGCCGCCGCGACCGGCGGCCACCTGACCGCCGCTGACCTGGCCGGCTACCAGCCGCGCTGGGTCGAGCCGATCAAGGTCGACTACCGTGGCTATCAGGTGTGGGAGATCCCGCCGAGCGGCCAGGGCCTGATCGCCCTCATGACCCTGAACATCCTCCAGGGTTACGACTTCGACCAGCGCGACAGCCAGCTCACCTGGCACCGCCAGCTGGAGGCTATGAAGAAGGCCTATGCCGACGGCCTGCACTACATCACCGATCCCGAGCACATGAGGGTCGCCGCCAGCGTCCTGCTGGACGACGCCTATGCCGAGCGCCGTCGCGCCGAGATCACCGACCGGGCCCAGCCGCCGCTGCACGGCGATCCCCAGGCCAGTGGCACCGTCTACATCGCCACCGCCGATGGCGAGGGCAACATGGTGTCCTTCATCCAGAGCGCCTACCACGGCTTCGGCTCCGGCGTGGTGCTACCCGACAGCGGCATCGGCCTGCAGAATCGCGGCTCGGAATTCAGCCTGGATGCCGCGCATTCCAACGCCTTGGCGCCGGGCAAGCAGACCTTCCACACCATCATCCCGGGCTTTTTGACCCGGGGTGACGTGCCCATCGGACCCTTTGGCGTCATGGGGGGCTACATGCAGCCCCAGGGGCATGTGCAGATGGTGATGAACCTGGTGGACTTCGGCCTGAATCCGCAGGCGGCGCTGGATGCGCCGCGCTGGCAATGGCTGGGGGAGATGAAGGTCGGCATCGAGCAGGCGGCTTCCCGCGCCCTGGCCAGTGGCCTGGCGCGGCGCGGCCACCAGATCGAGATCGCCCACGACTCCACCGACTTCGGTCGCGGCCAGATCATCGTCCGCGATCCGGAAACCGGCGTGCTCTGCGGCGGCACCGAGCCGCGCGCGGATTCCCATATCGCGGTCTGCTGACCGCTGGGAAGGCCCCGCCCCGCTACGGGCGGGGCGCTACCTCAGAGCGCGATGCCGGCAGCCCTGGCCCGCGCCGCGTGCAGCTTGCGATAGCTGTCGATCAGTCGCAGGTGCTTGTCGATGCCTTCCAACTTGAGGCTGGTGGGCGTCAGGCCGTGGAAGCGCACCTCGCCCGAAACCGAACCCAGGGCGGCGTCCAGTCGCTCATTGCCGAACATGCGCCGGAAGTTGACCTCGAAGTCGGCCAGTTCCAGTTCGTCGTCCATCTCCACTTCCAGCACCGCATTGAGCGCCTGGTAGAACAGGCCGCGCTCCAGGGTGTTGTCGTTGAACTGCAGGAAGGTCTCGACCTCTTCCTTGGCCTCTTCGAACTGCTGCAGCGCCAGGTGGATGAGCAGCTTGAGTTCCAGCAGGGTCAACTGGCCCCAGACGGTGTTCTCGTCGAATTCCACGCCGATCAGGGTGGCGATGCGGGTGTAGTCGTCCACCTGAGTATCGTCCAGGCGTTCGAGCAGGGATTCCAGGGCCGCATCGTCCAGGCGGTGCAGGTTGAGGATGTCCTCGCGCACCGGCAGGGCCTTGTTGGTGTTGTCCCAGATCAGGTCCTCGACCGGATAGATCTCCGAGTAGCCCGGCACCAGGATGCGACAGGCCGGCGCGCCCAGTTCCTCGTACACCGCCATGTAGGCTTCCAGGTCCCGCTCGGCGAGGATGCCGAACAGGGTGGCGGCCTCCTGGGCGGTGGCGTCTTCACCCTCGCTGGAAAAGTCCCAGTCGACGAACTCGTGATCGGCCTTGGCGCTGAAGAAGCGCCAGGAGACCAGGCCACTGGAATCGATGAAGTGCTCGACGAAGTTGTTGGGCTCCATCAGTGCCTGGCTCTCGAAGGTCGGCTGCGGCAGGTCGTTGAGGCCCTCGAAGCTGCGGCCCTGCAACAGCTCGGTGAGGCTGCGCTCCAGGGCGATCTCCAGGCGCGGATGGGCGCCGAAGGAGGCGAACACCCCGCCGGTGCGCGGATTCATCAGGGTTACGCACATCACCGGGAATTCACCACCCAGGGAGGCGTCCTTGACCAGTACCGGGAAGCCCTGGGCTTCCAGGCCGCGGATGCCCTCGACGATGGCGGGATAGCGGGCCAATACCTTTTCAGGCACATCCGGCAGCGCCAGCTCGCCTTCGAGGATCTCGCGCTTCACCGCCCGCTCGAAGATTTCCGACAGGCACTGCACCTGGGCTTCGGCCAGGGTGTTGCCGGCGCTCATGCCGTTGCTGAGGTAGAGGTTCTCGATCAGGTTCGAGGGGAAGTACACCACCTCGCCGTCGGACTGGCGCACGAAGGGCAGCGCGCAGATGCCGCGCGCCACGTTGCCGGAATTGGTGTCGTGCAGGTGCGAGGCGCGCAGTTCGCCTTCCGGGTCGTAGAGCTTGCGGCAGTAGCGGTCGAGGATCTCCCGGGGCAGCGCGTCCTTGGGCCCCGGCTGGAACCAGCGTTCGTCCGGATGGTGGACGAAGGCGGCGTTGCCGATGGCCTCGCCCCAGTACTGGTCGTTGTAGAAGAAGTTGCAGTTGAGGCGCTCGATGAATTCACCCAGCGCCGAGGCCAGGGCCGCTTCCTTGGTCGCGCCCTTGCCATTGGTGAAGCACAGCGCCGACTGCACATCGCGCAGGTGCAGCGACCAGACGTTGGGCACGATGTTGCGCCAGGAGGCGATCTCCACCTTCATGCCCAGCTCGGCGAGGATGCCCGAGAGCTTGGCGATGGTCTCTTCCAGCGGCCGGTCCTTGCCGGGAATGTAGGTCTGGCGGGTGCCATCGCTGGGCAGCAGCAGGGCCTGGGCATCGGCGTCGAGGCTTTCCACCGCCTCGATGATGAAGTCCGGACCGGCCTGCACCGCCTTCTTCACCGTGCAGCGGTCGATGGATCTGAGGATGCCCTGGCGGTCCTTGTCGGACAGCTCGGCGGGCAGCTCGACCTGGATCTTGAAGGTCTGCTTGTAGCGATTCTCCGGGTCGACGATGTTGCTTTGCGCCAGGCGGATGTTATCGGTGGGGATGTCGCGGGTCTGGCAATAGAGCTTGACGAAATAGGCCGCGCAGAGCGCCGAGGACGCCAGGAAATAGTCGAAGGGCCCTGGGGCCGAGCCGTCGCCCTTGTAGCGGATGGGCTGATCGGCGATCACCGAGAAGTCGTCGAACTTGGCCTCGAGCCTCAGGTTGTCGAGAAAATTGACCTTGATTTCCATGCACAGCATTCCGGTTTGGAGACAGAGTGGCCGCCATTATCCGGACAAAGGGCGGCGGGTGATACGCAGGCTGTCGTCTCGCCGCCAGCGGTGTCCGCTAGTCCAGCCGAAAGATGCCGTCCGGATAGAGCGCGCAGAGGAAATCGACGAAGGCCCTGACCTTGGGGCTCTGCAGTCGCCGCGAGGTGTGCAGCACCCAGAGTTCGGTCTCGCCGGCCTGGGTGCCCCAGCGGCTCAGCGCACCCTCATCCAGCTGCCGTTGCACCAGGGACAGCGGCAACAGCGCCGCGCCCGCCCCGGCGAGCACCGCCTCACGGATGGTCAACAGCGAGGTCAGCTGCACCACCGGCTGGGGCAGGAAGCGCGCCCCGTCCTCCGCGAGCGTCCAGACCTCGCCGTCGCCATGGCCGGGCATGACTACCGCCGGCAGGGGCATGGGTTCGGCAGCGGATTCCGGGGGGCGATCGAGGCCAGGTGCTGCCACCAGCACCCTTCGATCCCGGGCGAAACAGCGCCCCACCAGGCGGCTGTCGGCCGCCGGATTGATGCGGATGGCCAGGTCGAAATGCTCGTCCACCAGATCGGCCAGGCGATCCTCGCCCACCGCTTCGATCAGGATCTCCGGATACTGCCGGCGAAAATCCGCACTCAGACGTCCCAGCGCCACCTGGGAAAACAGCAGCGGCGCCGCGATGCGCAACCGCCCACGCGGCACCGCCACCCCCTCCTGCACCGCCGCCACCGCCTCCTGCACTTCGCGCAGCGGCCCCAGGGTCCTGGCCGCCAGCTCGGCACCGGCCGGCGTCAGCAGCAGGCTGCGCCCACCCCGCTCGATCAGCCTGACGCCCAGGGCCTCTTCCAGCTCGGCCAGCCGCCGCGACAGGCTGGCCTTGGGTCGGCCACTGGCGCGACTGGCCTTGCCGATGCCGCCGTGGGTGGCGATGAGCTGGAAGTCAAAGAGCAGACTGAAGTCCAAGGCAGTGTCTCGATTATGGAACGAAGTGTTCCTATTTTAGCGGCTATTGGCTCAAGGTGAGACGACTTAAGGTGGCTCCACCCCTCACCCACCTGGAGTTACCGACATGACCATCCTCGTCACTGGCGCCTCCGGCCGCGTAGGCCGCCACCTCGTGCAACAACTCGTGCAGCGCGATGCCAAGGTGCGGGTACTGACCCGCAATCCGGCCAGCGCCGATTTTCCTGCCACCGTCGAGGTCATGCAGGGCGACCTGCTCGATCTCGCCGCCCTGCGCCGCGCCTTCAGCGGCGTTTCCACCCTCTTCCTGCTCAACGCCGTGACCGGCGACGAATTCACCCAGGCGCTCATCACCCTCAACATCGCCTGGGAGAGCGGCGTCGAGCGGGTCGTCTATCTCTCGGTCTTCGGCGCCGACAGCGCGGTCAACGTGCCGCACTTCGCGGTGAAGTTCGGCGCCGAACGCATGCTCGCGGCCATGGGCTTTGGCGCCACCATCCTGCGGCCCAGCTATTTCATCGACAACGAAGCCATGCTCAAGGACGTCATCCTGCAGCACGGGATCTATCCCATGCCTCTCGGCGGCAAGGGCGTGGCCATGGTCGATGCCCGGGACATCGCCGAGGTCGCCGCCCTCGAGCTCATCCGCCGCGATCAGGCGCCGGGCAGGCTGCCCAGCACGACGCTCAACCTGGTCGGCCCGGACACCCTCACCGGCGAGGGCGCCGCGGCGATCTGGAGCGAACTGCTGGGTCGCCCCATCCTTTACGCCGGCGACGATCCCCAGGGCTTCGAGCAGAACATGGCGACCTTCATGCCGGCCTGGATGGCCTACGAGATGAGGCTCATGGCCGAGCGCTATGTCAGCGACGGCATGCTGCCGCAACCCGGCGACCGCGAGCGGCTGGTGCAGATGCTGGGGCGCCCGCTGCACGGCTATCGCGACTTCGCCCGGTCACTGATCGGCTGACGGGTACCACCCTGGCGCGGATCAACGCGCCACATCACGCTTGCCGGAGAGACAATATACATTATATAAATATGTATATTGTCCTCGCTCAGGCGTGCTTATGACGACTCTTCCTGCCCAACCCTCCCCCGGCGCGGCCCTCTCTGCCCAGGATATGCAGGTCCGCGCCCGGGAGGTGGCCGCCCTGCTCAAGACCCTGGCGCATCCGGTTCGCCTGCTGCTGGCCTGCGCCCTGGCCGAAGGCGAGTACGCGGTCGGCGAACTGGAAGCCCGCCTGGACATCCACCAGCCCACCCTTTCCCAGCAACTCGGCGTGCTGCGCGAAGCCGGCCTGGTCACCACCCGCCGCGAGGCCAAGCAGATCTTCTACCGCCTCACCGAAGACAAGGCCGCCCAGCTGCTGCAGGCGCTCTACCAGATCTTCTGCCAGGCGCAGGACACGCCAGCATGACCCTCGCCGCCTATCTCCCTGCCCTGGCGGGCGGACTGCTGCTGGGTGCGGCGGTCAGCCTGCTGTTGCTGGTCAACGGCCGGATCGCCGGCATCAGCGGCATCTTTGGTCGGTTGCTGGGCGGCCAGCAGGTCGGCACCGGTCTGGTTTTCCTGCTGGGCCTGGTCCTGGGTCCGCTGCTGATGCGCGGTCTGCACGACTTCCCCCAGCCGACCGTGAACGCGACCTGGCCGACAGTGCTGCTGGCCGGGCTGCTGGTGGGCTTCGGTACCCGGCTGGGCTCGGGCTGCACCTCGGGTCATGGCATCCTCGGCGTGGCTCGCGGCTCACGCCGTTCGCTGGCCGCCACCGCGGTATTCCTGGCCGTTGGCCTCGCGACCGCCAGCCTGACGGAGCTGCTGCGATGACGTCCTGGCGGCTGGTCGTCACCCTGCTGGCCGGGGTGATCTTCGGCAGCGGTCTGGCCCTCTCCGGCATGCTCGATCCCGCCCGGGTCCTGGGCTTCCTCGATCTCGCCAGCGGTCACTGGGATGCCAGCCTGCTGTTCGTTCTGGGCGGCGCCCTGCTGGTGGCCATGCCGGCGGTCCAGCTGCAGCGTCGCCTGGCCCGCTCCCTGCTCGATAACCAGTTTCATCTCCCACCTATCAGCCCCGTCGATCGCCGCCTGGTGCTGGGCGCCGCACTCTTCGGCCTCGGCTGGGGTCTGGCCGGCCTCTGCCCAGGGCCGGCGCTGGCGGCGCTGGGGTTGGGTATCGCGAAGATCTATGGCTTCGTCGCAGCCCTGGTCGCGGGGATGGTGCTGCACGACCGTGGTCTGGCCGGACGCGAGACGGCGGCGCCCAAGGCCTGAGCGCCAGGTACTTCACGCGTGGGGCGCGGTCCAAAGTAGGGACGCGCGGCGCTTCAGCCTGTGTCTCCCTCGCCCAGGAGCATCCCATGTGTGGCCGTTTCGCCCAGTACCGCTATGCCCTCGACTACCTGGACGCCCTGGGCGCCCAGCCCGCGGACGTCCGCACCGGCCTTGAGCCCCGCGCCCTGGGTCGCTACAACGTGGCGCCCGGCACCCGGGTTCAGCTGCTCCACCAGCAGGCCGATGGCCTGCACCTGGATCCGGTGCGCTGGGGCTACCAGCCCGCCTGGGCGCGCCAGGCCAAGCGGCCGCCGGTGATCAACGCGCGCGTGGAGACGGCGGCCACCAGCCGAATGTTTCGCGGCCTCTGGCAAAGAGGCCGCGCCTTGGTCATCGCCGATGGCTGGTACGAATGGAAGAAGGATTCCGCCGATCCCAAGCTCAAGCAGCCCTACTTCATCAGGCTGAAATCCGGCGAACCGCTGTTCTTTGCCGCCATCGGCCACTTCCGCCCGGCCGACCAGGCACCTCAGGACGATGACGGCTTCGTCATCATCACGGCTGCCTCCGACGCCGGCATGGTCGACATCCACGACCGCCGCCCGCTGGTCCTGCCACCCGCCGTGGCGCGCGAATGGCTGGACCCCGAGCTGCCAATGGAACGCGCCAGCGAGATCGGCGAGGTCGAGGGTACGCCGGTGGACGCCTTCGACTGGTACCCGGTGGGCAAGGCCGTGGGCAGCGTGAAGAACGATGGACCCGAGTTGCTGGAGCGGATCGCCGAACCGCTGGTGTAGGCGCTGCCCCAGGTCCGCCTCGTCCCCCAGCCGGCGGCACAGTGGGTTCGCCCCTGCGGCCTCCTGCCCTTGGCAACCGGACCAGCAAGGCGCCCGGAGCAAAGCTGGCGCAGCCTCGCCAACGCCGGAGTGCCCAGCGCACGATACGCTGGGAGTCGCCGTTATAATCACGGGATAGCCCTTGCCATGACCTAGTTGCAAGAGGCGTTCATATCCAAGCGTTTTTCTTCCGGCAACGACCCAGGTCCCATGAAAATCATACTGATGCGCCACGGCAAGCCGGCGCTGGAGAACTACCGTGCCGTCGCCGCGCGAGACATGGTCGACTGGATCGCGGACTATGATCGGTCCGATATAGGCACGGATGCCGCCACTCCGGAGGCGATAGCCGCGGCCAGGGATATCGGCCTGGCAGCCACCAGCACTGCACCACGCGCCCTGACTTCTCTCGCCGCATTGGGCAAGGCGCCAGCCATCGAGGACACGACCTTTCGCGAGGCGGCACTGCCCGTGGTGAGCGTTCCGCTGCTAAGCCTGTCACCCTTCACCTGGGCCCTCGTCTTTCGTCTGCTGTGGCTGTGCGGAGTGGCGAAAGACTCCGAGTCCTGTGCCCAGGCGAAACAGCGGTCGAGACAGGCAGCAGACAAGCTCGCCGCCCTGGCCGGTGGCCCGGACAGCATATTGCTGCTGGGCCACGGCTTCATGAATCGACTGATCGCCAGGCAGTTGCTACGCCAAGGCTGGCTAGAAGTCAGCAAGACCGGCAGTGGCTACTGGGGCTTTGCCGTCTATGAAAAGGCGGTATAACGGGGCGGACTAGGCCGGCACCCGTATCACGCTTTCCTCCCGCTGCCGCGCCAGGTCGCGATAGCCGGCGGCCGGGTGCTCCGCCGGCAGCCGCGGGCCGGCGCTGCCGAGCTTCTCGCGTAGCGTGCCCGGCTGATAGGCGCGCTTGTAGACCCCGCGCCGCTGTAGCTCCGGAACCAGCAAGTCCACCACGTCGGCGAAGGTCTCGTGGGTCACGGCATAGGCCAGGTTGAAACCATCCACGTCGGTCTCCTCAACCCAGCTCTGCAACTCGTCCGCCACCGTCGCCGGACTGCCTACCAACAGCGGCCCGAAGCCGCCGATGCCGACCCAGTCGGCCAGTTCCTGCACCGTCCATTGCTTGCCGGGATCGGCGGTGGAAAAGGCCTCCACGGCGGACTGGATGGCATTGGTGTGCAGGTGCTTGAGGACCTGGTCCGGGCGGTAGGCGGCGAAGTCGATACCGGTCCAGCCGGAGATCAGGGTCAGGGCGCCTTCGTAGCTCACGTAGCCCTTGTAGTCCTGCCACTTGGCCCGCGCCTGGGCATCGGTTTCGCCGACGATGACCGTCTGCAGGTTGAAGATCAGCACCTGGCGCGGATCGCGACCGGCCTCGGCAGCCCGGCGGCGGATATCGGCCACGGTTTTCTTCAGCACCGTCTTGGACGGGGCGGCGACGAAGACGCATTCGGCGTGCTCGGCGGCGAATTGCCGGCCACGGCTGCTGGCGCCGGCCTGGTAGAGCACGGGCGTGCGCTGCGGCGAGGGTTCGCAGAGGTGATAACCGGGCACCTGGAAGTGCCGACCGTGGTGGCCGATGGGATGCACCTTGGCCGGATCGGTGAAGCGGCCGGAGGCGCGGTCGCGCAGCACCGCGCCCTCTTCCCAGCTGCCTTCCAGCAGCTTGTAGACCACCTGCAGGTATTCCTCGGCGTAGTCGTAGCGGGCATCGTGATCGGCCTGCGCGGACTGGCCGAGGTTGCGCGCGCCGCTTTCCAGATAGGAGGTGACGATGTTCCAGCCGATGCGCCCCCGGGTCAGGTGATCCAGGGTGGAAAGCCGCCGGGCGAAGGGATAGGGATGCTCGAAGCTCAGGGAGGCGGTGAGGCCGAAACCCAGGTGACGGGTCACCGCCGCCATGGGGGTGATCAGCGCCAGGGGATCGTTGACCGGCACCTGGGTGGCCTCGCGCAGGGTCGCCGCCGGGCCGCCGCCATAGACGTCGTAGAGGCCGAGCACATCGGCGATGAACAGGCCATCGAACAGCCCGCGTTCGAGCAGTTGCGCCAGCTCCGTCCAGTATTCGAGGTCCTTGTACTCCCAGGAGCGGTCGCGCGGATGGCGCCACAGTCCGGGCGACTGGTGGGCCACGCAATTCATGTCGAAGGCATTGAGGCGTATTTCGCGGGACATGGGGACTCCTAGCGCGACGCGTCGCGGCGCCGTGCCAATTGGTTGAGGGTCAGCACCAGCAGGATCAGCAGCCCGGTGGCCACCTGCTGCCAGTAGAAATTCCAGCCCACCAGCAGCAGGCCGTTGGCGGCCACCGCCAGCAACAGCACGCCCAGCAGGCTGCCAGGGACATTGGGCCGGCCGTGGCGATTGAGGCTGGCGCCGATGAAGACGGCGCCGATGCCGTTGATGAGGTAGGCATTGCCCGAGAGCGGCACATAGGCATCGATACGCAGCGCCAGCAGGATGCCGGCGACCGCCGCCGCCAGGGCCGTGGCCAGGCAGGTCCAGAGCGCCAGGCGGCGCAGCGCCAACCCCGAATGACGCGCCACCAGCGGCTGGCTGCCCAGGGCCAGCAGGGCGCGACCCAGGCGGCCGCGCGCCAGTACCACCCCGTAGAGCAGTGCCAGCAGCGCCACCGCCCAGACCGCCGCCGGTGCGCCCAGCCAGCTGCTCGCAGGGGGTCGGAATTCGGGTTTGAGGTAGAGCGGCAGGCCGCCCTCGGACAGCAGCTGTTGCAGGCTGGTACCGATGAACAGCACGCCCAGGCTGGCCAGGAACGGCGACAGCCCCACGCCGGCCACCAGTAGGGCGTTGGCCAGCCCCACCAGCAAGCCCAGCCCCACCCCACCGGCGAGCGCCACGGCGAGCGGCCAACCGGCGTTGAGCAGGGCGATGCAACCGAAGGCCGCCAGATCCAGGGCGATGCCCACCGAAAGATCGATGCCGCCCCCGGCGATGGCGTAGGTCAATCCCAGGGCCACCAGCGCGGGGACCAGGCCATTGTTCAGCAACAGGCTGAGCAGGTTGCCCTGGCTGAGAAAGCCGGGCGCGGCCAGGGCGAAGACCACCACCAGCGCCAGGAACAGCAACGGCAATGCCAGGCGCAGACCGGACCGGCCGAGGGCAAGGGTCGCGTTCATCGATGGCCCTCCTGGCGCAGGCTGGCCGCGGCCACCACCAGCAGGATCAGCGTGCCCTGGACGCCATTGACCAGGAAGCTGCTCACCCCGAGCAACTGAAAGCCATTGCCGAGCATCCCCACCAGCAGGGCCGCCAGCAGGGTGCCGCCGACGCTGGGTTGCGAGCGCCAGGAGAACACCGTGCCGAGAAAGGCGATGGCCACCACCGGCAGCAGCAACTCGCCCGAACCCGGGGTGCTGCCGCTGAACCAGGCGACCGACAGCAGCGCCGCCAGGCCCGCGCAGCCGCCGGCCAGCAGATAGCTGGAAAACACCAGCCCGCGCACCGGTAGACCCGCCGCGCGGGCCGCCTCGGGATGGTCGCCCACCGCCGCCAGGCGCAGCCCATAGGGGGTGCGCTGCAGGAGCACCGCCAGCGCCAGAGCGGTCACCAGCAGCACCCAACCCGCGGCCGGTATGCCCAGCCAGCTGCCGAGGCCCAGCAGATCCAGCCAGGGCGCACTGGCCGGCAGCACGGTATTCTCGCTCAGCACCAGTTCCAGACCGGCTACCACGTTGAGACTGGCCAGGGTGGCCAGCAGCGGCGGCAGGCCCAGCAGGGTCACCGTCAGGCCGTTGAGCGCTCCGACCAGCAACCCGCAGACCAGGGTCAGGCCAATGGCCAGCGGCGCGCCGTAGCCGGCGTTGACCAGGGTCGCCTGTAACGCCGCGCAGAGTCCGAGATTGGCCGCCAGCGACAGGTCCAGGCCACCGGCAAGAACGTTACCTCCGCCGCCGACGATCACCAGGGTCAGGCCCAGGGCGAGAATGCCGGGAATGGCGGCCTGGGCCACGATGTTGGCCAGATTGCCGGCGCCGAGAAAGCCCGGTGCGCGCCAGGCGAACAGGACCGCGATCACTGCGAAGGCCAGCAGCGCGCCATGGCGCCAGAGGTCCGGGCGCCAGGTCAAGACCGGGATCGACAACCGCTCAGGAGGCGAGGCCAAGATCTGCCCTCCGCTGCTGTCTGGCGTGCCACTCACGGGCGCCGGTGGCGGCGGCCAGAAGCTCCTCCGCCGTCAACTCGGCCGCCGGGCGTGCCGGCAGCAGGCGGCCGCGGTGCATCACGTGGATGCGGTCGCAGAGATTGAGCAATTCGGGCAGATCCACTGACAGGATCAGGACGCCGGCGCCCTGCTCCACCAGCCGGGCGACCTGGCGATAGAGTTCGGCGCGGGCGGCGAGATCGATGCCCACGCTGGGTTCGTCGAGCAGATAGAGCCGCGCGTCCCGGGCCAGCCATTTGCCCAGGGCGACCTTCTGCTGGTTGCCGCCGCTGAGATGACGCACCGGCGTCTCCAGATCCGGGGTACGGATGTCCAGCGCCTCGCGTAGCCGTAGCGCCGCCTGGCGTTCGGCGCCTGGCCGGCGGAGACCGAACCAGCTGAAACGTTCCAGGGCGGCCAGCGTTAGATTCTCGGTCACGGTGAGATCAAGTGCCACGCCCTGCTGGCGGCGATTCTCCGGCAACAACGCCAGTCCTGCTCGCACCGCCGCGCGGGGACTGGCGAAGCGGTGCGGGCGACCGTCCAGCAGCAACTCGCCCTCGGCTACCGGCAACAGACCGAACAGCGTCTTGAGCAGCTCCTTGGCACCTGAGCCCACCAGGCCGGCGATTCCGACCACCTCGCCACGGCGCACCTGCACGTCGACCTCGGCGAAGGCCCCCGGACGGCCCAGCCTGCGGGTCTCCAGCAGCACCTCGCCCGGCGCGGTCCGGGCCTTGGGATAGGCCTCGCCCAGCTCCCGGTTGATCATCAACCGCGCCATGGCCGCTGCCGGCGTCACGCTGGGCGTCACCTCCGCCACCACCCGGCCGCCACGCAATACCGTGGCGCGATCGCAGAGGCGCTCGACCTCCTGCAGGTAGTGGGACACATAGAGCAGGGCCAGCCCCTGGTCGCGCAACTGGCGCAGCAGGCTCAGCAGGCGCTCCACCTCGCCATGGGCCAGGGCCACCGTGGGTTCGTCGAGCACCAGCACCTCCGGCGTGCCGAGCAGCGCCCGGCTGATCTGCAGCAGCTGCTGTTCGGCGCTGCTCAGCTCCGCCACCCGGGTTCGCGCGCGGCAGTCCAGGCCGAAACGCTCGGCCAGCAACCGCTCCGCCGCCCGTTCCTGCCCACGGCGATCCAGCAGCGGGCCGAGGCGCCGCTCCTGCCCGAAGAACAGCGCCTCGGCCAGGGTGAAGTTGGGCGGCAGCAGCCGCTCCTGGTGGATGATGGCGATGCCACGGCGGGCCAACTCGCGCGGCCCGACGCCCGTCAGGACTTCACCATGCAGGCGCAGCGCCCCGGTGTCGGGCGTCACCAGGCCGCCGAGCACCTTGATCAGGGTGGACTTGCCGGCACCGTTCTCGCCGATCAGGCCGTGGATCTCGCCGGCCCTCAGGGTCAGGTCCACACCGTCCAGCGCCCGGGTGGCGCCATAACGCCGGGAGATACCCTGCAGTTCGAGGATCGCCCTGCTCATGGATCACCTCGCAGCGCCGCGACCTGACTCAGGTTGCCAGGGGTGGTGAGCAGGGTCGCCACATGGGTCTCCCTGGGCAGGTCGCGCGCACCGGCCAGATAGCGGGCGACGTTCTGCACCGCGGTCCGGCCCATCAGCGCCGGTTGCTGGGCGACCACCGCGCCGACCGGACTGTCGCCGCGCTTGAGCAACTCCAGCACCTCGGGCGTGCCGTCGACGCCATAGGTCTTGATCTCGGTGCGGCCCGCTTCGATCAGCGCCTGGCTGGCGCCGAGCTGGGGAATGTCCCAGGCCGACCAGATGGCGGCGATCTGCCCCTTGGGATACTTGTTGAGTAGCGCCGCGATCTGGCCACGGGCGTCCTGCACGGTGTTGGGAATCACGTCGCGCAACTCGGGCTGGATGATCTTCAGTCCCGGATGGGCGTCGAGTACCTTGCGCAACTCGGCGTAGCGGATGGCGCAGACCGGCACGCCCTGGAAGCCGTTGAACACCAGGATGTCACCCTTGGCGCCGGTGTCCTTTGCCAGTTGCTCGGCCAGCTCCCGCCCAGCGGCGGCGTTGTCCGAGGTGGTGTTGTTGAGGCTGTACTGGGAGGGCGCATCGATGGTGAACAGCGGGATGCCGGCCGCCTGGATGCGGCGCAGCCAGGGGTCTATCACGCTCAGGGTGCCCAGGGTCTGGATCACCGCGTCCGGCTTCTGGGTCACCAGGGTCTGCAGCTGGGTCACCAGATTCTTGTCGTTGCGACCGGCGTCCAGGGTGATGGGCGTGCCGCCCAGCCGCTTGACCTCTTCCACCTGGGCCTGGAAGGCCTTGAGATCGAAGTAGTGACTGGTGCCGGTCATGCTGATGGCGATGCGCTTGCCGGCCAGCGACGGGATCTCGTCGGCAGCCGCCAGCGCGGTCGTGGCCAGCAGCGGCATTAGCAGGAGGGAACGAAGCAGTGTACGCAGTGACATGGCAGTCCTTTTCTAGTCGGTGATCGTCAGGTGGTGCTCGCCCAGCAGGCGCCGGAGGTCGCGAACGCTCGGCCCGGGCTGACGGGGCGCCGGGGCGTCCGTCAGCCATTCGCGCTTGAGTTCGGCCGCAAGCTGGCGGGCATGGTCCGCAGCCAGGCGCGCCTGGATCTGGCGTACCGGGGCGTCTTCGCTGCGGTGCGGTCGCTGCAGGGCGCGAGCGGCGGCCAGGCGCACCTGGAGGTCACCCACCGTGGCGATCACCAGCGGATCGCGGGCGCGGGCGTCCAGGGGCAGCGCCTCGCGCAGGTCAGCGAGTACCTGGTCGGCGAAGGCGAGTTCGGCTTGGATGGCAGGGGCGAGATCGGTCATGGCATCAGTTCCAGGCGTGACGGGGCGGCTCGACGCCGTTGAGCAGGTGGTTGCCGATCAGGTGGTACTTCCAGCGCACCGGATCGTGCAGGGTATGGGTGCGGGCATTGCGCCAGTGGCGGTCATGGCCGAAGCGCGCCGAGACGCTGCGGGTGCCGCCCAGCTCGCAGAGGCGATTGGCGGCGGCCAGGGCGATCTCGGTGGAGGCGATCTTGGCCTGCCCCACCACCACCGAGGCCTCGGCGACGCTGGCCGCGGAGGGCGCCGCCAGAGCCCGGTCGACGGCGGCGCCGGCGTCTTCCAGCAAGGCCTCGGCGGCGGCCAGCCGCCAGCTCAGGTCGCCGATCAGCGCCTGGCTCAGCGGATCCTGCCAGCCGTGCTCGAGTCCGCTGTCGGTCCAGGGCCGCGCCACCCGGGCAGCCGCCAGGGTGGCGGCAAAGGCGCCGCGGGCGATGCCGACGTCCACCGCCGCCTGGATGATCTGGGACACCGGGCCGTCCGCCGTCGGCCGTTCGAAGGCCTTCCAGGCCGGCAGCACCGCGCTGCGCCGGACACTGACGCCCTTGAGTTGCACCCGGCCACTGGCGGTGGTGCGCTGGCCGAAGCCGTCCCAGTCGTCGATCACCGTCAGGCCACCGGCATCGCGCGGGACCAGGGCGAGATGAGCCAAGCCCTCCTCGTCCAGCGCCACCGTGGGGACCACATGGGCGAACAGCGCGCCGGTGCAATAGGCCTTCTCGCCATCGATCCAGGCGGTGTCCCCGGTAAAGCGGATGCGCGTCTCGAACTGGGTAACGGTCTTGCTGCGCGCCTCGGAGAAGGCATTGCCGAAGCGATAGCCCTGGAGCACCAGGCCGAGGTAGTGACGCTGCTGGTCCGGGCTGCCGGTCAGCAGCAGGTTGTTGACCACGCCCAAGTGATTCTGCGGCAGTTGGCCCAGGGAGGGGTCTGCCGCGGAGATCCGAGCGATGACTTCCGCCACGGTGCCGAAGCCCACCCCGGCGCCGCCGAACGACCGCGGCACGGTGATGGCCCAGAGACCACTGGCCGAGAAACGCTCGATCTCGGCCCAGGGCAGGCGCCGCTCCTGATCGCGACTGAGCGCTTCGCGGGCGAAATCCTCCGCCAGCGCCGCCGCGGCATCGAGGGCCTCGGTGGCGTCGCGCAACACGGTGGCGGGACGTTCGGGTAAGGCGCGGGTAACGGCAGTGAGCGAGGGGGCGACGGCCATGCAGGGACTCCCTTAAAGGTGGCCCCTGAGCTGGAGCACATGCCGTGCCAGCGCGAAAATCTTGCTATATCAGTGACTTAAGTGAAAACCTCGCCGCCTGGAAGTCCCTGACCGAACAGTTCCCCGGACAACTGTTGCGCGGGGAACAGCCCGGATGGCCGAACGCGGGCAGTCGCGCAAGCCCGTCCCCGGGCTCTCCTCAACCCGCCGGATTCAACATCTCGCTGATCTTGTTCGCCAGCGCATCGATGGCGAAGGGCTTGGTGATGATCTGCATGTTGGCAGCGAGATAACCCTCCACGTTCGAGCCTTCCGCATAGCCGGTCGCCAGCAGCACCTTGAGCTCCGGGCGGTTGGCCTGGGCCAGATCGGCCAGCTGGCGGCCATTCATGCCGGGCAGGCCCACGTCGGAGATCATCAGATCGATGCGCTGGGGATTTTCCAGGAACGGCATGGCTTCCTGGGCATTCCCGGCTTCGAGGGTCTGATAGCCGAGTTCGCCCAGCACTTCCACGATCAGCGACCGCACCACGGCCTCATCCTCGACGACCAGCACCACCTCGCCGACGCCGAGGGGTGCGCTGCGGCTTTCTTCGCTGGGCAGGATGTCCAGGTCACCGCCCAGGCACGGCATGTACAGTTGCACCTGGGTGCCCTTCCCCGGCTGGGACAGGATGCGGACCCCGCCGTTGGCCTGACGCATGTAGCCGTACACCATGGACAGCCCCAGGCCCGTCCCCTGCCCGATCGGCTTGGTCGTATAAAAGGGCTCGAACACCTTGGCCAGCACCTCGGGCGTCATTCCCACCCCGGTATCGGCCACGGTAAGCGTCACGTAATCACCCTCGGCCAGATCCATCGCGGCACCCTCTTCCGGCGTGAGATGCACGGCTGCAGTGGTGATGGTGATGGTGCCGCCATCCGGCATGGCATCGCGGGCGTTGATGGCCAGGTTGATCACGGCGCTTTCCAGCTGGTTGGCGTCCATCCGCACCAGCGCCAGGCCCGCGGCCAGGTGCGTGGTGACGGTGATGTCTTCCCGGGTGGTGCGGTGCAGCAGGTCCTCCAGCGACGCCACCAGGGGATTGACCTCGAGCGGTTTCAGATCGAGGGTCTGGCGTCGGGAAAAGGCCAGCAGCCGCTGGGTAAGGGCCGCCGCGCGTTGCGCCGAGGTGACCGCCGCCGTGATGTAGCGCTCGTCATTCGTCTCGTCACCGCTGCGCCGACGCCGCTGCATCAGCTCCAGACTGCCGATGACCCCGGTGAGCAGATTGTTGAAATCATGGGCGATACCCCCGGTGAGCTGACCCACGGCCTCCATCTTCTGCGCCTGGTGCAGGGTGTCTTCCACGCGGGAACGCTCCGCCACCTCGGCCGCGACCCGCGCCTCGAGCGTTTCATTGAGGTCGGACAAGGCCTTTTCCGCCTGCTTGCGCGCGGTGATGTCCGCGCAGGTGCCGGTGACGTAGGACGGGTTGCCGGCGGCATCCCGGAAGACCTTGCCCTTGCTCAGGAGCCACTGTCTGCCTGCGTCGCGCTTCAGGCGAAACTCCACGACGAAATCCTTGCCATGGACGCATTCCGCCAGCGCCGCTCTGACGATGCCCCGGTCAGCGACATGCACATGGTCGAGGAAGCGCTCGACGGGTTCCGAGGTCAGGACGTCCGGCAAGCCGAACAGCTGCTGCAAGGCACTATCGCAATAGAAGCTGTGTTCATCGATGTACCAGTCGAAAATGCCTGCCTCGGAGGCCAGAAGGGCAGCGCGAAAGCGCTCGTCGGCAAGCTTCAGATGGGTGCGGGAATGTTGCTCGGCCAGCACCTGGTCAGTGACGTCTTCGGTCTGGTGGATGATGTAGCGAACCTCGCCCCGGTCATCCAGCACCGGGACATTCAGCGGACTCCAGTAACGGACCTCGAAACCACCCCCCTCGCTGGCTGGCCGGGGAATGTCGTACTTGGTGATCGCCATGCGATCCGGTCTGCCGGTCTGCACCACCCGCTCCAGCGAGGCCCGCAGCACACCGGCGCCGAACTCCGACTGCCCGTCCGGGTTGCGGCCGAACACCTCGAAAATCGAGCGACCTATGCAGTCCTCCCGTCGGGTATTGGTACCGCGAACCCGCCCTTCGTTGGCCGCCACCATGATGAAATCGGGACCAGGCGTCAGTACCAGGACCAGGTGAGGCAGCGCCTCGAACAGCAGCTGAAAGTTTGGATCTTGACTCATTGTTACCTGCATGGGGCTTGTCATCTCTGAGCGCGCGGCGCTCGGATCGATGCCTCGCGGAAGCTGGAGGCACCGTCATCTGTACTCTTTCTGTGGAGGAATGGATCAGGGCTCAGTTCAAACAGGGAGACGAATCGCCCGTTCCGCGCACCGGGCATCCGTCGGTAGATAGAGGGTGAACACCTGAGACCGGGCCTGCCCTACCGCTCTCGGCAGCTGCCCCAAAAGGATCGGTACCGGCAGATTCTACCGTTGCGCTTGGCGACAACGGATTCCTGCAGGCGGGCCTTTCCGATCACAGCTACGGCTTTCTGGACGAGCTGCGCTCAGCGGGTCCTTGGCCGTCCGAAAACCGCCCGTGGGACCGCCGGGGTGGCGGTCGGCTGGCCCCGCCCTCGCCCTCAGCGTCCGCTTCCCGCCAATCCGCCAAACCGCCGCCGGTAATCCCCCGGGCTCAGCCCCACGACCCGGGTAAAGACCTTGCGGAAGGCGCCTGGATCGCTGTAGCCGACCTCCCAGGCGACCCGTTCGAGCGGCAGGCGGCTGGCCTGGAGCAACTCGCGGGCACGGCCGACGCGCAGTTGCTGGCCGTAGGCGGTGGTGGTCATGCCGGTGGCCTGGCGAAAGCGGCGCAGAAAGGTACGAGGTTCCAGTCCGGCGCGTTGGGCCAGGGTGTCCAGGGCGAGGTCCTGGGCGCCGGTCGCCTGCAGCCATTCCTGTACGGCGAGGATGGCGCTGTCGCCGTGGTTCAGGCGCGGCGAAAAGGCGCTGTAGTAGCGCTGCTGTCGGCCAGGCGGGTCGATGACCAGGGTCCGCGCGGTGTCGAGCATCCGCCTGGCGCCGAGGTAGCGATCGACCAGACGCAGACCGAGATCGGTCCAGGCCATGAGACCGCCGGCGGTGACCAGATCCTCGCCGTCGATGAGCAACTGGTCGGCGTCCAGACTCACGCGGGGGAAACGGGTGGCGAAGCGCTCGACATGCAGCCAGTGGGTGGTGGCGGTACGGCCATCGAGCAGACCGGTTTCCGCCAGCAGGAAGGCACCGGCACAGATCGAGGCCAGGCGCACGCCTTCGCCATGCTGCTGGCGCAACCAGTCACGATAGGGCGCGGCGGCGGCCGGGGAAATCGGCTCGGCCAGACTGGGCGGCAGGATCAGTCGCCAATGCCGCGCGGATCATCGCCCACGCCCGCGACCAGGGCGTGCCGGTGATCCATGTGCAGCATCTGTCGCTGAGCGCCGAGGCGCCGATCTTCGTGCCCGGCAGCGATGACGTCGAGATCCAGGCCGCCGTCGTGCCCCGCGCCGGCGAACCGGTGGTGGTGAAGCACTATCCCAATGCCTTTCGCGAAACCAATCTCAAGCAACTGCTGGACGAGCGCGGTATCGAATCGCTGGTGGTGGTGGGTGCCATGAGCCATATGTGCATCGACGCCGGCGTCCGCGCCGTGGCCGATCTGGGCTACGCCGTGACCGTGATCCATGACGCCTGCGCCACCCTGGATCTGGACTTCAACGGGGTCCGGGTGCCGGCGGCCCAGGTGCATGCCGCCCTGATGGCGGCGCTGGCCTTCGCCTATGCGACGCTGGAAGCCACCGACGCCTATCTCGCTGGCCAGGGCACTGCGGCGCCCGACTCGCCTTAAGGCACGCCCTGGTCAACCAGCTCCAGCCGCGCGACCCGGGTGCCGGGCGACAGCAGCGCGCCCGGCGCGATGACCGCATTGGCGCCCAGCCGGCAATTGTCGCCGATCAGGGCGCCGAACTTGATCACCCCGGTGTCTATCACCCGGTCTCCGTGGCGGATGCGGATGACCGCGCCGTCACTTTCATTGCGGTAGTTGGCGACGATGGCGCCCGCCTCCAGATTCACCCCGCTGCCGATCAGCGAATCCCCGACGAAATTGAAGTGGGCGAGCTTGCTGCCGTCCAGCAGCAGGCTGCTCTTCAGCTCGCAGGCGGGCCCCACCACGCAGTGGGCGCCCAGATGAACACCGCCGCGCAGATAGGCGCCCGCCGCCACCAGGGTGCCGGGCCCGATGATGACCGGCCCCTTGAGCACCGCGCCCGCCTCCACCACCGCGGTCTCATGGATAGCGCTGTCGCCCTGGCGCCGATAGCCGGGACCGAGCCGCGCCAGTAGCAGCCTGACCTGGTGCTCGCAGGCACCGGTTAGCGTCCAGGGCGGGGCAGCTTCCAGGCGCAGGCTGGGCCAGGCGGCGATGTAGGTGGCGATATCCAGATCAGGCATGACGGGCCTCGACAGTGGTGAAACGCCTGCCGATTCTGACCTGAGTCCCCCACTGATGCTCGCTCCGGCGGGCGAACGGCTCAGCCGTCGCGCAGGCGCCCCAGATGACCGCTGAGCATGGCGGCGACGGTGCGGCAGGTGCTTTCCGCCGGCAGCTCTTCATCGAACAGCAGCTCCACGGTGGAGTGGATCAGCTCGACCACGATCCGCGCGACCTGGGCCACGGCGGCCGGCGGCACGCTGGGCAGCAGCAGCACCAGCAACTCCGTCTGCTGCGCCGCGACCCGGCGGTGCGAATCCAGGCGCACGTGCTCCAGCGAGGGCACCGCGCGCAGCGCCTTGAGGATCCACATGCCACCGGCGGTCTCGGCGGTGACCCGGTAGGTATCCAGCAAAAGCCCGGTCAAGACGTCTTCCACCCGCTCCAAAGGACCGGCCAGCAGCTCGGCATTGATCCGCCCGTCTATCTGCGCATTCTGCTTTTCCAGCAGGCGCCGACCCAGTTCCTCCAGCAGGGCGTACTTGTTGGGAAAGTAGCGGTAGAGCGCCGGCGGGGTCAGCCCGGCGCAGTCGCAGACCAGATTGGTCGACAGCCGCTCGATGCCGACCTGACAGAGCACCTCCGCCGCCGCGGCCAGGATGCGTTCGTAGGTTTCCGCTGCCCGCTGCTGGCTGGGGCGGGCCTTGGGCGTGGCGCGGGAGGATGGAGCGGACTCTTTGGCGACCATGAAAAAGCTCTCGTTTAGACGAAAAAACACCTTGATGGGCAGTAAAATGATAGTTATAACTATCGTGTAGCGATAACTATCATATCAGCAACCGCGTTGCCCTTACTGCCTCCAGCCACAACCACAACAAACAGCAGGAGCCACCTCCATGAAAACACCCCTCGCGCTCGCCGTCGCCCTCTGGGCGCTACCCCTGGCGCCCGCTCTGGCGGCTGACGCCGCACCGGTCCAGGGCCTCTGGCTGACCGCCGACCAGGGCGCCGCCGTCAGGGTCACGCCCTGCGCCGACAACGCCAGTGCCCTGTGCGGCACCATCGTCTGGGACAAGGACGCCGGCAAGGCCAGCGATACCTGCGGCACGCGGGTCTTCCAGATGACGCGTGACGACGGAGGTACCTGGCGCGACGGCTGGGTGTTCGATCCGCGCGATGGCAAGAAATACAAGGGCTACGTCCGCCGCAAGGGCGACGACCTCAACATCCGCGCCTATGTCGGCACCGAGGTGCTCGGCAAGACCGAACAGCTCACCCCGCTGAGCACCCTCCCCGCCACCCCGCACTGCAGCTAAGCCACCGCAAGGAGCGACCCCATGAACCGGATTCTTCACCGCACCCAGGCGGCGGCCCTGCTGTGCCTGAGCGTTCTCGGCAGCGCGGTCCAGGCCGATGACGACCTGGCCAGCTATGCGCTGACCATCACCCCGCGCCTGCTCTCGGACGTGCGCAACCGCGGCATCTCGGACTCGCTCAATCGGCCAGGGGCCAAGGTCACCGTGGAATTCGCCCATGAAAGCGGCCTGATCGGCCTGGCGGAAATCGGCAGCGTGAGCAAGAAGCAGTTCCTCGACGGCGATGGTGCCAACGTCCTGCTGGCTGGCGGCTACCGCTTCGGCGATCCGGAAGCCTGGCACTTCGGCGTGGGCCTGGCAGGGGAATTCTTTCCCGGCGCCCACTTCAAGGCGCCCAGCCGCATCGATCCGGAGACCGGCGCCCCCGATGGCTTTCGCAACACCAACTACAACAGCCAGTTCGCCGTGCTGGAGATCGGCTACGGGGCCCTGCAGGGGCGCATCCTCAACGTGCTCTCGGAAAACTACCGCGGCGCCAACACCGCCGGCGTCTGCGGCGCCCAGCTGCAATTCAACCCCGATCCCACCAAGGGCCTGGAGTGCTATGCCAAGGGCGAGCACAACTCCCGCGGCAGCCTGCTCTACGACCTGGACTATCGCTACGAGCTGACCCCGCGCACCAGCCTCAAGCTGCACGCCGGCTACCAGCAGATCCGCAATTTCTCCGAGGCCAACTTCAGCGACTACGGCGTCGGCCTGGTGCATCGCCACTGGGGCTTCGATTTTGGCCTGGACTACCTGAGCCCCCACACCCGGGCACGCGAACTCTACATCGCCGAAGACGGCGACCATCAGCGCGCGACGGACGAGGCCCGCTGGGTGCTGTCCGTGGCCCGTCCCTTCTGAGCCGACGCCCATGAAACCTCACGTCTTCGCCACGCCGCCCGCCCCGGCCCAGGCCACCGCCCTCGACGGCCTGGTGCTGGTGGTGGACCTCGGCACCTCCGGCTGCAAGAGCGCGCTGGTCACCCTCGGCGGCGAGGTGGTCGCCTGGACCTTCCACGGCGTCACCCTGCACGTCGAAGGCCACAGCGCCGAGCAAGAGCCGGAGGACTGGTGGCAGGCCTTCCTGCGCGGCGCCGGCGAATTGCTGGCGGCGGATCCGGCTCGGCGGCGGCGCGTGGTGGCGGTGTGCTGCTCGACCCAGACCGAGGGTACGGTGTGCGTGGACGCCAACGGTCAGGCCCTGGGCCGGGCGCTGCTCTGGCTGGACATGCGCGGCGCCGAATCGGTGGTGCGGCGGGTCGGCGGTGGCCGGCTGAAGGTGGCCGGGTATTCGCCCTTCAAGCTGTGGCGCTGGATCCGCCTCACCGGCGGCGCGCCCTCGCTGTCGGGCAAGGATTCCGCCGGGCACATCGCCTATCTGCAGGACCACCAGCCGGAGCGCTATGCGCGCACGGTGAAGTTTCTCAATGTCCTCGACTTCATGAATCTGCGCCTTACCGGTCGCTGCTGCGCCACCGCCGATTCCATCTGCACCGCCTGGATCACCGACAATCGCGATTCGCGCCAGGTGAAGTACGACGCCGGGCTGATCCGCACCCTGGGCTTCGACCGCGACAAGCTGCCCGACCTGGTGGATTCGGCGGAGGTGATCGGCACCCTGACCGGCGCGGTGGCCGACCAGCTCGGCCTGCCGCGCAGCACCCCGGTGGTGGCCGGCTCGGTGGACACCTCGGCGGTGGCGGTGGGTTCGGCGGTAGAAGACTTCGCGCCGCACCTCTATCTCGGCACCTCCTCCTGGCTGGGCGCCCATGTGCCCTTCAAGAAGTCCGATGTCTTGCGCCACATGGCCGCCGTGCCCAGCGCGGTCAAGGGCCGCTACCTGGCCATGGCGCTGCAGACCGCGGCGGGCGCCAACCTGTCGTTCCTGCGCGACAAGGTGCTCTACCACCCGGACGAACTCCTCAGCGACGAACAGCACCCGGATCTCTATGCCCTGCTCGACCGCATCGCCGCCCGGGTGCCGGCCGGCGCCCGCGGGCTGCTCTACACCCCCTGGCTGTATGGCGAGCGCAGCCCGGTGGACGATCCCAGCCTGCGCGCGGCGCTGATCAACCTGTCGCTGGAGCACACGCGGGAAGACATCATCCGCGCCTTTCTCGAAGGGGTGGCGCTCAACACCCGCTGGATGCTGGAACCCTTCGGCCGCTTCCTCGGCCGCCGGCCGGAGCGGATCACCGCGGTGGGCGGCGGCGCCCAGTCCAATCTCTGGTGCCAGATCATGGCCGACGTCACCGGCCAGGTGATCGCCCAGCCCGATGCGCCGATCCAGGCCAATGCCCGGGGCTCGGCCTATATCGCCGCCGCCGGCATCGGCGCCCTGGCCTTCAGCGACGTGCCGGCGCTGCAGCGACCGCCGCGGCTCTACCAGCCCTGCCCCCAGGCGCGGGCGCGCTACGACGACAGCTACGCCACCTTTCTCGAAGTCCGCCGGCGCCTGGCGCCGCTCTATCGCCGCCTCAACCCCAACCAGGGAGCCCGACCATGAGCGATACCCTCGAAGCGCGCGAACAGGTGGTCGATCTCTGCCTGCACCTGGTGCGCCGCGGCTTCTTCGCCGCCACCGGCGGCAACCTGGCCCTGCGCCTGGACGCCGAGCGCATCGCGGTGACCCCCTCCGCCCTCGACTACTACCAGATGGGCGCGGAAGACGTCTGCATCCTGCGCCTGGCCGATCTGCACCAGCTCGAAGGCGATCGCGCGCCCTCGGTGGAAACCGGGTTGCACGCCCGGGTGCTGCGGCGCTTTCCGGCGGCGGGCTGCAGCCTGCACACCCACCAGCCGCTGGCCAGCGCCTGCACCCTGCTGGGCGAGGCCCTGAGCGTCGACGATCCCGAGCGCTGGCCCGAACTGGGCCGCCGCCTGCCGCTGGTGGGCTATGCCCCCTCCGGTACCGGCTGGCTGGCCAAGCGCCTGGATCGCGCCCTGAGCGCCGAGAGCCCGGCCTATCTGCTGCGCAACCATGGAGTGCTCTGCTACGGCGCCAGCGCGCGCCAGACCCTGGCGGTGCTGGAGCAGCTGGAAGCCTTCTGCGAGCACTACCTGGTCGGTCGTATCGCCAGCCGCCCAGGTGTCTCCGCAGCCGACAGCCTGGCGCGCCAGCGCCTGCTGACCACCCTCACCGCCTCCCTCCCGTCCTGAGGTCCGCCATGAATCAGCCCCTGACCACCCCGCCGCCCCTGGTACCCACGCCTCCGGCGATTTCCGCCTGGCCGGATACCGAGACGCTCTATCGCCGTTTCGACGCCCTGGTCAAACAGCCCATGCGCCCGCTGCGCCGCGAGGCGCTGGCCAAGGTCATGGGCTATTTCGACGAGCGCTGCCAGGGCTCGCGGCGGCTCGCCGAAGAAGCCAAGCGCTTCATTCCCGGGGGCATCCAGCACAACCTGGCGTTCAACCATCCCTTCCCCCTGGCCATCGCCCGGGCGGAGGGCGCCCACCTCACCGACGTCGACGGCAACCAGTACATCGACTTCCTGCAGGCCGGCGGCCCCACCCTGCTCGGCTCCAATCATCCCGGCGTGCGCGACCAGGTGCAGCGCATCCTCGCCGAGTGCGGCCCGGTCACCGGCCTGCTGCACGAATACGAGGTCAAGCTCGCCGAACTGGTCTGCCAGAGCGTACCCGGCATCGACCAGGTGCGGCTGCTCGGCTCGGGCACCGAGGCGGCCATGGCCGCGGTACGTCTGGCGCGGGCCTATACCGGGCGCCGCTGGATCATCAAGATCGGCGGCGCCTACCACGGCTGGAGCGATCAGCTGGTGTACGGCATGCGCCTGCCCGGCACCGGGCGCATGGAGGCCCTCGGCATTCCCCGGGGCGCCACCGCCCACACCCAGGAAAGCCCGCCCAACGACCTCGAGGCCCTGCGCCGGCGGCTGCAATTCAATCGCCTGCGCGGCGGCACCGCGGCGGTGCTGCTGGAACCCTTCGGCCCGGAGAGCGGTACTCGCCCGGTGCATCCGCACTTCAACCGCGAGGTGCGCAAGCTCTGCGACGAATTCGGCGCCCTGCTGATCTTCGACGAGGTGGTGACCGGTTTCCGCGCCGGCATGGGCGGGGCCCAAGGCTACTTCAAGGTGCTGCCGGACCTCACCGTGCTCGGCAAATGCCTGACCGGCGGCTATCCCATGGCCGGGGCCCTGGGCGGCAAGGCCGAGGTCATGCAGCTGCTGGTGGGCGGCATCGGCACCTCGTCGAAGCGCGCCTTCGTCGGCGGCACCCTGTCGGCCAATCCGCTGTGCTGCGTGGCCGGCTACTACGCCCTCAAGGAGATCCAGCGCCTCGACGCAGCCGGCCAGGCCGGCCGCGCCGGCGATCGACTGCGCCAGGGCCTGGAGGAGATCATCCAGCGCCGCAACCTGCCCTATGTCGCCTACAACCTGGGCTCCATCGTCCACCTGCAGACCTCCGGGGTGCTGCTGCTCGACACCGGCAATCCGCTCAAGCTGCTGCGGGTGCGCAACGAGGCCAAGGCGCGCAAGCACATGATGGAAGAGATGGGCGCTGCCTACACCGCCCATGGCCTCATCACCCTGGCCGGCAGTCGCATCTATACCAGCCTGGCCGACACCGACGCCGTGATCGACGACGCCCTGGAGCGTTTCGACCGGGTCTTCCAACTGGTATGAGGCCGCCCATGAAAGCCGAATCGCGCCAGCAATGGCTGGATCTGCAGCAGCGTCTGGCCCGCCAGGGCGAGCGCTCGGCCCTGGCCCTGTCGGTGCGCATACCGGGGGCGGCGAGTCTCTGGTACGGCACCCTGGGCGATGCCGCACCCTGCGAGATCGAGCTGGCCCGCCGCAGCGGCGCCGCCCTGGATCATGCACTCGTCTACCGGTCGCGACCGGATGTCGGCGCCATCATCCAGGGCGCGGGGCGCTACGGGCAGCATGTGGCGGACTTCGGCGGCCAATTGCCGGAGCTGTTCGACGAGCAGGCCCGGCACCTGGGGCGGATGGCGCCCGCGGTGGCCCAGGGCGATGCCCTGGCGGAGGCCCTGGCCGCGCGCGGCAACGTCCAGCTGCTCGGCGGCCAGCCAATGTGCCTGGGGACCACCGCCAGTCGCGCCGCCCTCAATGCCGAGCTGTTCGAGAAATGCGCCAAGGCCTACACCCTGGCCCAGGCCACCGGCGCGGTGCTCACCCGCCTGCCCTGGTGGGTGGTGCTGATCGCCACCCGCCGACTCCAGCGCGACCAGCGCGCCGCCGCCGAGGCCTTTCGTCAGGGCCGGCTGCCGGCGGAAAGCCGTGGTTACTAGCCACTCTTCGAAGGTAGACCCCATGACCGTCACCGCGCCCGCTCCGCCTCGCCAGGTCCAAGCCGCGCTGCTGCTGGGCTCCCTGGCGCTGCTCATCCTCGGCCTGCAGCCGCTGCTGCTCGGCGAGCTGTTCACCAGTGGCCGGGCCAGCCTCGACGGCCTCGGCCTGGTGGCCATGGGCGAGATCGTCGCCCTGGGCCTGGGCGTGATCGCCGGTGAGGCCCTGGGCCCGCGCCTGGGGCTGCCAGCCGTACTGTGGCCGGCGACGCTGCTGGCGGTCGCCGCCGACCTGGCCAGCGCCCAGGCCAGCGGTGATCTGCCGTTGCTCGGCCTGCGCGCCCTCGCCGGCCTTGGCGAAGGCCTGCTGCTCTGGGCGGCGGTGGCGCTGATCGTCCGTCAACCCACCGCCGAGCGGCTGTCCGGCCTGTTCATGGCACTGCAGACCTTTTGCCAGGGCCTGCTGGCCGCCCTGCTGGCGCTGTGGATCCTGCCCCGGCTGGGCAGCGCCGGCGGCTTCCGGCTGCTGGCCGGCGTCACCGCCCTGGCCCTGCCGCTGACCGTCGCCCTGCCACGCCGGCTGGCGGCAGTGGACGTCCCTGGCAGCGCGCCGGTCCGCCATAGATGGCGACTGCCCCAGGCCCTGCTGCTGGCCTTCGTCGGTTGCCAGCTGGCGGCCATCGGCGCGCTCTGGGCCTATCTGGAACCCTATGGCGAAGCCCTCGGACTGGACGCCAGCCAGGCCCAGACCCTGATCGCCGCCAGCTTCGCCGCCCAGTTGCTCGGCGGCCTGGCCGGCGCGGTCCTGGTGGCCTGGCTGCCGGCCGCCACCACCCTGACCCTGGCGACCCTGACGCTGGGCAGCCTGGCCGCGCTGATCTATGGCCTGGCGCCGGGAGCGCACCTGAGCTTCGTGCTGCTGTGCCTGACCTTCACCTTTCTCTGGCAGACCCTCACCCCCTTCCAGATCAGTCTGGCCCTGCGACTGGACGCCAGTGGCCGCGTCGCCACCCTGGTGCCTTCGCTGCAACTGCTCGGCTGCGCCGCCGGCCCGGCGCTGGCGTCGCTCTGGCTGCAGGGCGCCGCGGTCCGACCGGCCGCGCTCACCAGCGCCCTGCTCGCCCTGCTGGCCCTGGGGCTGGCGGCCGTGCTCGCCCTCAGTGCCCGCCGCCCCCGGCCGGTACCGCGCTGGCGCTGGCAGCGCCCAGGCTGAATACTGCCGACGTCGCCGTATCGTCCCCTTCCTGCCCCCTTGCGGACTGCTGCCATGAATGCGCTCCTCCCCGATCCCGCTCCCGCCCTGGTCGACCCCGAGATGCTGCAGCGGCTGTTCGCCGCCCAGGGACCGCGTGCCCTGGCCCTGCGCGGTTCCAGCGCCGCCGAGCGCCTGAGCCTGCTGCAGCGCCTGCATGGCGCCCTGGTGGCGCGGCGGGGGGCGCTCTATGCCGCCTTTCGCCAGGACTTCGGCAAGCCCGAGGTGGAGGTGGAACTGTCGGAGATCATGCCGGTGCTGGAAGAGATCCAGCACGCGCGCCGCCACCTGCGCCGCTGGATGAAGCCACGGCGGGTGCGCCCGACCCTGACCTCCTTTGGCTGCCCGGCGCACATCCACAGCCAGCCGCGCGGGCGCTGCCTGATCATCGGCCCCTGGAACTACCCGGTCTCCACCCTGCTCGGCCCCCTGGTGTCGGCGCTGGCGGCTGGCAACAGCGTGATGCTCAAGCCCTCGGAATTCACCCCGGCGGTCAACGCGGTGCTGCGCGAACTGCTGGCCGAGGCCTTCACCCCGGACACCGTGGCCTTTTGCGAAGGCGATGTCTCCACCGCCCAGGCGCTCTTGGCGCTGCCCTTCGACCACTTCTTCTTTACCGGCTCCACCGCCGTGGGCCGCCTGGTGATGCAGGCCGCCGCCCGGCACCTGGCCTCGGTGACCCTGGAGCTGGGCGGCAAGTCGCCGGCGATCATCGACGCCAGCGCCGACCTGGACGCCGCCGCCGAGCTGCTGCTCTGGGGCAAATTCCTCAATGCCGGCCAGTCCTGCGTGGCGCCCGATCATGTCTTCGTCGCCCGCCGCCTGCTGCCGGCCTTCAAGGAGCGCTGTCGCGCCCTGCTGGTGCAGCGCTACGGCACCGATGCCGCGGCCAGCCCGGACTACGCCCGACTCATCCATCAACGCCACGCCAGCCAGCTGATCGGACTGCTGGAACAGGCCCGGGCCGCCGGTGCGCAGCTGATCCATGGCGGCGCGCACGATGTGGCCGGGCGCTATCTCGCCCCGACCCTGCTGGATTGCTCGGCCATCGACAGCCCCCTGGACAGCCAGGAGCTGTTCGGTCCGCTCCTGCCGGTGATCGCCTACGACGACCTGGAAGAGGTGCTGCAGCGCATCGACGCCGGGCCCAAGCCCCTGGCGCTCTATCTCTGGAGTCGCGACCGCGACATCCAGCAGCGAGTCATCGCCCGCACCAGCTCCGGCAGCGTCGGCCTCAATCTGTGCATGCAGCAGTACACCCAGCTGCACCTGCCCTTTGGCGGCGTCAATCACTCCGGCAGCGGCAGCGCCCATGGCCAGGCCGGTTTTCGCACCTTTTCCCACGAGCGCAGCGTGCTCGCCGCCGGTCCGCTGCTGGCCGTTCGTCTGCTGCTGCCGCCCTATTCGCCCTTCAAGCTGCGACTGGCGCAATGGGTGTCGCGCCTGACCGGAGGCGGCTAGAAAACGCCCAGCAGGGCACACCATCCGCCGGGAATGACGCCGCCAAGGATGCACGAGCGGCAAACCAGCCTTTAGAATGACGGGCCGCCAGCCTTGGACGTGCCGATCTGCGATTGGCGCGGTCCAAGCCCGGCATGGGTTACCCTTGCACGTGAATTCTATTTGGAGCGGTGAGCTGAACGATGGGCTTTGAGCAACTAGCTGAACTACGCGACCGCCTGCGGGCCGAAAAAGCGCAGGTAAAGACCGAGAGCAACGAGCGGCCGGCGCGGAGACCTTCACCGAAAGCCAAGCCCCGCGAGCAGAAGCCCCGCGAGCAGGATCCGGTGGTCGAAGGCATCCGCCGTCTGCAAAAGCACTTCCCGCTGGCCTTCCCGGTCAATCCGGCACCCAAGGTGCCGCTCAAGGAAGGCATCCTGAAGGACGCCGAGCAGCACCTGGAGCGCCTGGGCATCACCGGTGACCAGCTCAAGCAGTCGATCGCCACCTGGTGTCGCGGCACCCGCTACTGGGCGGCCATGACCGAAAACGCCCCGCGCCTGGATCTGGATGGCCAGCCGGCTGGCACCGTGACCGCCTCCCAGGCGGTCTATGCCAAGCAGCAGGCACGCCGCCAGCGCGCCCAGGCCCGCCGTGAGCAGGCCAAGGCCAAGGCGGACACCGCCGCGCCTGCCGAAGCGCAAGCGCCTGCAGCGGCCGAGACCGTTGCCGCTCCCGCAGACGACGCCTCCGCCTGAGCCCCGCTGCCCCTGTCGCCCAGACAGGGGAAGTCGTTCCAGACGTCCGCCGCGTTAGGACAGCCGTCCCGGCAATTCGATGCGCATGACCGTCCCCCCACCCTCGCGCCCCAGGGCGACGATGCGGCCCTGATGCGCCGCGCAGATGGCGCGGGCGATGGACAGGCCCAGGCCACTGCCGCCAAGGTGCCGTGCCCGGGAGCTGTCGGCGCGCCAGAAGCGGTGAAAGACCCGCTCGCGATCGGCTTCGGCGATGCCTGGGCCGCGATCCCGGAATTCCAGCACCAGGCCCTCGGCCAGGGCCAGCTGGACGATCTCCAGTTCGCCGCCGCTGGCGCCATAGCGCAGGAAATTTTCCAGCAGGATGTTGAGCAACTGGCCGATGCGATGGCGGTCGGCGTACAGCCGTTGGCGGGGATCCAGCTCCAGGCGCAGCTGGATGGCCTCGGCCTGCAGCTGGGGCGCGAACCAGGCCAGCCGCTCTTCCACCAATGCCGCCAGGGCGAAGGGCCGCTGATCCAGCGCCAGTTGCCCGGCCTCGGCCAGCGACAGGGTGTGCAGATCGCCCACCAGGGTGTTGAGCAGGTCGAGCTGGCGCTTGACCATCTGCAACTGGCGGGCATCGGCGGGAAAGACCTCGTCGAGGATGCCCTGCACCCGCACCGAGGCGGCGTTGAGCGGGGTGCGCAGCTCATGGGCGAGGATGGCGCTGGAATCCCGCACGTCGCGCTCGTATTGCTGCAGCCGCGCGGTGAGGCTGTTGAAGTCCAGCGCCAGGCGGCGCAATTCCGCCGGCGCCGTCTCGGCCACCTCCAGGCGGGTCTCCAGATCGCCGGAGGCCACCCGCCGCGCCGCCGCGGCGATGGCGGAGAACTGGCTCGACAGCGGGCGTGACAGCCGAAAGCCGGCCAGCAGGATCAGCGGCACGGCCGCCGCCAGCAGCCCCGCCAGCACCCACCAGTCGCGGCTGGCGATGCCGGGCAGGAAATAGCGCACCGGATAGTAGTGGCTGAACAGCGCCCAGAGTCGCGCCTCGTTTTCCTGTGGATCGGCGCGCAGCTGGAGGATTTCCGCCCGCGCCGCCTGGGGCACCTGGCGCAGCACCCACCAGTCGCCGAAGAGAAACCAGAGGTACATGCCGGCAGCGATCAAGAGAACGGCGCCCAGGGCCAGCAGGCTCATGCGCCAGCCGACCCAGCGCCCCAGCGGGGCCTGGCGCTTCATGAAAAGCGATAGCCGATGGCGCGCACCGTCACCGGCACGCCGGGAAGGCCCGCCGCTTCCAGCTTGCGCCTGAGGTTGTGCAGGTGGGTGTCCACCACCCGCGCCAGGGCTTCGCTTTCCGGCAGGCAGCGCTCCAGCAATTCCTCGCGGGTAAAGGCCTTGTGCGGAGTGCGCATCAGGGTGGCGAGCAGGCCGAATTCGGTGGGCGTCAGCTCCAGGGCCCGTGCCTCGACAGTGGCGCTGAAACGTTCCAGATCCACCGTCAGGGCGCCATGGCGCAGCCAGCGGTCATCGCGCGGCGCCTGGTGGCAGCGACGCAGCACCGCGTGCACCCGCGCCACCACCTCCTTGGGGTTGTAGGGCTTGACCACGTAGTCGTCGGCGCCATAGCGCAGGGCGCCGAGCTTTTCCGGCTCGTCGCCGATGGCGGTCACCATGATCACCGGGGTATCCCCGGCGCGGCGGATCTGTGCCAGCACCTCGGTGCCACCGAGGCGCGGCAGCATCATGTCGAGCAACACCAGATCGGGTCGCTCGCGCTGGAAGAGTTCCAGCCCCTGGCGGCCGTCTTCGGCGAGGACGACCGCGAAGCCATCGCGCAGCAGATAGGCCTCCAGCACGCTGGCGCTGTCGGCGTCGTCTTCGACGATGAGTATGAGTTTGTCGCCCACGTCCGCTCTCTTGATCGAATCTAGACAATTCGCCGAAGGAATCTTGATTCGGCGTCCCTAGGCTGCGACCCATGCCTTGCACCTGGTCCGCCTGCCATGCCTTCACTCGCCGCTTCCATCACCTGCCAGTTGCTGCTGATCGGTCTGCTGGGCCTCAGCGGTTGCTCGCTGATTCCCGACTACCAGCGGCCGCCCCTGCCGGTTCCCGCGCACCAGGGGCTGTGGCAGCGGCAGGACGCTGCCCCCGCGGCGGGCGTTGACCTCAGCCCTGACGAGCGCCAACTGCTGGCCGCGGTCAGCGCTGACGCTCTCCTGCCAGAGCTGGTGGGCCAGGCGCTGGCGGGCAATCGAGACTACCGGATAACCCAGCTCAGGGTCGAGCAGGCGCGGGCGCAGCTGGGCGCGCGCCAGGCCGACCGCTGGCCCACCCTGGGCCTGGCGGTGCAGCGGCCGCGCCAGCGCTTCGCCGACCAGGCGCTGGACGAGCGCTACCAGCAGGACCTGGCCACCGCCACCCTCGGCGTGGACGCCTTCGAACTGGACTTCTTCGGGCGGGTAGCCAGCCTCGGCGAAGAGGCCCGCCACCAGCTGTTGGCCAGCGCCTATGGCCAGCAGGCCGCGCGCGGCGCCTTGGTAGCCGAGGTGGCGCGCCTTTTCCTGCTGGCCCGCGAGGCCGATGCCCAGGTCTTCAGCGCCCAGGCCATGGCGGCCCTCAGCGATGAGCTGGTGCAGCGGACCCGGGCACGCATCGCCGCCGGCGACCTGGCCCCGGCTGCCCTGGAGCCCCTGACCCAGGCCGCCCTGGACGCACGCCAACTGGAGCAACAGCGCCTGAGCCAACGCACCCAGGCCTATGGGGCGCTGGCCTGGGTCACCGGCTACCGGCTGGCGCCCTCGCCCAGCGCTGCGCCTGCCCCGGCCGGTCCGCCGCCGGAACTGCCGGGCGAGCTGGCCGACCTGCCCTCCAGCCGCCTGCTGGAGCGTCTCGACGTACGCGCGGCCGAGGAGCGCCTGCAGGCGGCCAACGCCAGCATAGGCGCGGCCCGTGCCGCCTTTTTCCCGAGCATTCGCCTGAGCACCGCGGTGGGCCTGGCCAGTCCGCAATTGCAGGACCTGTTCAGCGCCGGTCAAGGGCTGCGCCTGCTGACGCCGTCGCTGTCCCTGCCGCTGTTCGACGGCGCGCGCAACCAGGCCAACCTGGACGCCGCCAGGACCGCTCGCGACCTGGCCCTGGCCGCCTACGAACGCACCCTGCAGGACGCCTTTCGCGAACTGGCCGAAGGCCTGGAAGAGCGCCGCCTGCTGCTCGCGCAGCGGCAGACCCTGGCCGCCCAGCTGCAGTTGAGCCAGGCGCGCCGACAGCGTCTGGCGCGCCAGTGGCAGGCCGGGGCCGGCGATCCCGGCGCCAGCCTGCAGGCCGGTCTCGACGGGTTGCGCGCAGGCGAGGCGCTGCGCCAGACCGGCCAGGCCCTGCGCCTCAATCGCCTGCGCCTGTACCGCGCCCTGCACGGCCTCGACCACCCTTCCGCCACCTGAGAGGACTCGCCATGACCCGCACCACCCTGCTGCCGCTGCTGCTTTGCCTGACACCCCTGGCCGGCCAGGCGGCCGACGCCTCGCCCTGGGGCGACCACACCGACGTCAGCCTCGGCCTGGTGGCCGGCGCGGTCAGTCGTTACATGGGTTCGGCTGCCTACCGGCCGCAGTTGCTGCCGCTGGTGGTGGTGCAGCATGAACCCTTCTTTGCCGACACCAGTCGCGGCCTCGGCCTGCAATGGCAGTCGGCCCAGGGACTGACCCTCAGCGGCGCCCTGAACTACGACTTCGGCCGCGATGACCGCGACAACGCCTCGCGGCCAGGCGCCGACCGCTTGAAGGGTATGGGCGAGGTCGACGGCGCCACGGTGCTGGACCTCAATCTGAGCCAGGCCCTGGCGCCCTGGCTCAGCCTCAACGCCGAGGGCGAATGGCGACTGGCCGGGGCCCAGCGCGGCAATCGCTATCGCCTGGGCGTGGAAGCCATCGGCCTGCACACCGACCAGGACACCCTGGCGCTGGATCTCGACGCCCACGCCGGTGACCGCCGCTTCAACCAGACCTATTTCGGCGTCACCGCCGCCCAGAGCGCCGCCAGCGGCTTCGCCCCGGCGCGGCTCGACCGGGGCATCTATGCCTATTCCGCCGCGCTGAACTGGTTGCACGCCTTCGATCCGCACTGGAGTTCGGTGGCGACCCTGACCACCACCTACTACGGCGACCAGGCACGCGACAGCCCGCTGCGGCAGCGCGCCACCGCCACCACCGCCCAAGTCGCCCTGACCTACAGCTTCTGATCCTGGAGCCCGCCATGCCCGGCCCGCGCCTGACCTCCGCCCTCACCTTCCTCTTGCTGCTGCCCCTGCTGGGCGGCTGTTCACCGGATGAACGCCCCGGTCCGGTGCCCCTGCGCACCGTCAAGCTCGCGCCGGTCGCGCGGCTTGCGGCCCAGGCCCCGCTGCTACCCGGCCTGGTGCGACAGCGGCACAGCTCGGCGCTGGCCTTCGAAAATGGCGGCCGGGTGCTGAGGGTGGCCGTAGACGTGGGTGCCCGGGTCGCGGCCGGGCAACTGCTCGCCGAGCAGGACGCCGAACCGGCACGTCTGCGCCTGGCCCAGGCCAGCGCTCGGGTGCAGGCCGCTCGGGTGGAGCTGGACCAGCGCCGCGCCGGGCAGCGGCGTGCTCGGCAGCTGTTCGCCGACGGCAACCTGGCCAAGGCCGAGCTGGAAGCCGCCGACGCCGCCCTGGGTGCGGCCCAGGCCCAGCAAGGAGGCGCCGAGGCGGAACTGGCCCTGGCGCGCCGCGCCCTGGCCCAGACCCGGCTGATAGCGCCCTTCGCTGGCCAGATCGTCCTGCGCGCGCCGGAGCCGCTGCGGCTGGTGGGCGCGGGCGAGACCCTGTTCGGGCTGCAGGCCGACGGCGAACGTCAGGTGGTGGTGCAGGTGCCGGCCGCCCTGGCCCAGGGGCTGGCGCCCGGCACTCAGGCCCAGGCCTATGCCACGCGCGACGGCGCGCCCCTGCCGCTCCGGCTGGTCGGTCTTTCGCCGCGTGCCGAGCAGGGCCTGCTGCAGGAAGCGGTCTTCGCCCTCGACCAGGAAGCACCGGCCCTGCCCAGCGGCAGCCTGCTGGACGTGCGTCTGCCGCTGCCGGCCCAGGCGCAGCTAGCGGTGCCCCTGGGCGCGCTGCTGCCCGGTCAGAGCGGCAGCGCCGGTCAGGTCTATGTCTACCAGCCGGAGACCCAGCAGGTGAAACCGCGCCCGGTCACGGTGGCGGCCCTGCAGCAGGGCCAGGCGCTGATCGCCAGCGGTCTCGCCGAGGGTGACCAGATCGTGGTGGCCGGCGCCGCCTTCCTGCGCGCGGGCGAGCATGTGCTGCCCTATCGGCCCGGCACCGTGCTCACGGGGGAGTAAGTTATGTCCCTGACCGCTTTCGCCCTGCGCCGGGGTCGCCTGGTGCTCTTTGTCGCCCTGGCCCTGCTGCTCGGCGGTCTCTATGCCTTTCTCGGCTTTCCCTCCCAGGAGGAGCCCAGCGTCACGGTGCGCGACGCCCTGGTCAGCGTCGCCCTGCCCGGCCTGCCCAGCGACCGGGTGGAAGAGCTGCTGGCCAAGCCGCTGGAAGACCGGCTGCGCGAATTGCCCGAACTCAAGACCCTGGTGACCACCCTGAGACCCGGCCAGGCCATCGTCCAGCTCACCGCACGGGACGAGATCACGGACCTGCCGGCGCTCTGGCAACGGGTGCGCAACAAGGTCGCCGAGGTGGCGCAAGAGCTGCCCGAAGGCACCCAGGGGCCGGTGGTGGACGACGACTTCGGCCGGGTGGCGGTGGCGTCCATCGCCGTGACCGCGCCCGGCTTCAGCCCGAGCGAACTGCGCAACGAAGCCGAACGGCTGCGTCGGGCGCTCTATGATCTGCCCGGGGTGGATCGCATCGCCCTCTATGGCCTGCAGGAAGACCGCGTCACCCTCGACCTGGACGCCACCGCCCTGGCGCGGACCGGTCTTTCGCCCCAGGCCCTGCTGGCGCAGCTGCGGGCGCGCAACGCACTGGTCAGCGGCGGCAGCCTGCGCCAGGGCGACCGTACGCTGAGCCTGGCCATCGGCGGCGAACTGGCCGATCCCGCCGCGCTGCGCGCCGTGCCGATCCAGCTGGCCGACGGCCGCGCCGTGCCCCTGGCCGAGCTGGCCCAGGTGCGGGTCGAACCCGCGCAGCCGGTGCGCAGCGCCGCCTTCTATCGCGGCGAGCGCGCCCTGGTGCTGGGCATCGCCATGACCCCGGGACGCAACGTGGAAGCCTTCGGCGCTGCGCTGCACGACCGGCTCAAGGCCCTGGAGGCCAGTCTGCCCGCCGGGTTCGCCCTGCACCGGGTGACCTTCCAGGCCGAGGTGGTCCATCACGCCATGGCGCGCATGCAGCACGTGCTGATGGAAACCATGGTGATCGTCATGGCGGTGGTCATGCTGTTCCTGGGTTGGCGCCTGGGACTGATCGTCGGCGCCATCGTGCCGCTCACGGTGCTGGCCACCCTGCTGGTCATGCGCGCCCTGGGCATCGAACTGCAGACGGTGTCCATCGCCGCGCTGATCCTGGCGCTGGGACTGCTGGTGGACAACGGCATCGTCATCGCCGAAGACATCGAACGACGCCTGCGCGCCGGCGAAGAGCGGCGCGCCGCCTGCGAGGCCGCCGGCCGGACCCTGGCCATCCCGCTGCTGACCTCTTCGCTGGTGATCATCCTGGCCTTCTCGCCGTTCTTTCTCGGCCAGACCAGCACCAACGAATACCTGAGGTCCCTGGCCGTGGTGCTGGCGCTGACCCTGCTGGGCTCCTGGGCGCTCAGCCTGACGGTGACGCCGCTGCTCTGCCTGCGCCTGGTGCCGGATCCCACCCATACCGGCGCCAGCACCGACAGCGCCCTGCACCGCGGCTATCGCCGGGTGCTGGAAGCCCTGCTACGGCACCGGCTGGCCTATCTGCTGGCCATGCTCGGGCTGCTGGTGCTGGCCACCCTCAAGGTGCTCAGCCTGCCCTACGACTTCCTGCCGCCTTCGGATCGCAATCAGTTCCAGATCCCCGTCCAGCTGGAACCCGGCACCTCGGCCGAGCGCACCCTGGACCTCATGCAGGGCTTCAGTCGCTGGCTGGGCGCGGATGCCGATATCGTCGAAAGCATCGGCTACGTCGCCGACGGCGGGCCGCGCATCGTGCTGGGACTCAATCCGCCGTTGCCCGGTCCCAATGTCGCCTATTTCACCGTGACCACTCGCCCGGACGCCGATCTCGCCCAAGTGATGACGCGCCTCGGGAATGAGCTGACGCGCGGCTATCCCGAGGTGCGCGCCCAGCCCAAGCGCTTTTCCCTGGGCACCACCGAGAGCGGCCTGGCGGTCTATCGCCTGAGCGGGCCGGACGAGGCGGTCCTGCGTCAGCTGGGCAGCGATCTTGCCGACCTGCTCGCCGCCGTCCCCGGGACCCGCGACATCCAGGACGACTGGGGTCCGCGGCTGCTGCGCTATCAGGTCGAGGTCGACCCGGCCCGGGCCCGCGCCGCCGGACTCGACCGGCGCGACCTGGCCCAGACGCTGCAACTGGCCGGCGACGGCCTGAGCGGCGCCCGGTTGCGCGATGGCCAGTATGCGGTCGAGATCGCCGCGCGCAGCCCTGCCCCTGACGGCGATCCAGGCAGCCTGCTGGTCTATCCCCAGGGCGGCGGCGCGCCGCTGCCGCTGGCGGCGGTGGCCCGGATCGAGCTGGCCAGCGAGGCCGGGGTCAAGGTCAGACGCAATCTGCAGCGCACCCTCACGGTCAGCGCGCGCAATCCCGGCATGACCGCCGCCACCCTGGTCGCCACCCTCGCGCCCCAGTTGCCGACCCTGCAGTTGCCGCCCGGCTACCGCCTGGAGCTGGGCGGAGAGAGCGAGGATTCCGCCGCCGCCAACGACGCCCTGCTGCGCTACCTGCCGCTGGCCGCCGTGGCCATGCTGCTACTGTTCCTCTGGCAATTCGACTCCTGGCGCAAGGTGCTCATCATCGTTGCCAGCATCCCCTTCATCCTCATCGGCGTGGCTCTGGCGCTCTGGCTGAGTGGCCATCCCTTCGGCTTCATGGCCACCTTCGGACTGCTGTCCCTGGCCGGCATCATCGTCAACAACGCGGTCTTGCTGCTCGAACGCATAGAAGCCGAACGCCAGGCCGGCAAGCCCCTGGTGCCGGCGCTGCTCGACGCCGCCGGCGAGCGCCTGCGGCCGATCATCATGACCAAGCTGACCTGCATCCTCGGTCTCATCCCGCTGATGCTCTTTGCCGGTCCCCTGTGGACGGGCATGGCCATCAGCATGATCGGCGGCCTGGCGCTGGGCACCCTGGTGACCCTGGGGCTGATCCCGGTGCTCTATGGCTTGCTCCATGGGCGCCGTTAGCGGGCAACCGGGCGCGAGAAGGCGCCGCTTCGCTGGCGCAAAGGCGGGGTGACGGTATGCTGGTAGGGATCCGGCGCCACCCGCTCCTGTGGCCGCCCCTCGCCCCGATGCCCCCGCCCGGGGCACCGCCAAGGACTCTCCCATGACCAGACTCCAGTCCCCATCGGAGGCTGTCGCGCTTCCCCCGCTCATCGTGATCGGCGCCTCCGCCGGCGGCATCACCGCGCTGCAGCAGCTGTTCGAGGCCATCGGCACCCAGCTGCCCTTCGCCTTCGTCGTGCTGCAGCATCTACCGCCCAGCAGCTCCAGTGGTCTGCGCAGCCTCCTGCAAAACTGGTCAGCCATGCCGGTCGAGACGGCCGCGAGTGACACCCACCCCAAGCCCGGCACTGTCCATCTGCCCTCGCCCGCCGCCATCCTGACCCTGGAAGACCAGCGTTTTCACACGCGCCCAGCCGAAGGTGGGCAGCGACGGCCGGAAACCGACGCCATCGATGCCTTCCTGGAGAGCCTTTCGCCGCAGGCGGCCGCCCGTACCATCACGGTGATCCTGTCCGGCAGTGGCATGGACGGCACCGCCGGGGCTATCCACATCCGCCAGTGCGGGGGCACGGTCATCGTCCAGGATCCGCTGACGGCCGCCCATCAGGGCATGCCCAACGCCATCGCCCAGCGCGGTCTGCATCATCTGGCCCTGCCCATCGCCGCTATCGCGCGCTATCTGATCGGCTGCGCCGCGCCGGAGTACCGCTGGCCGGAGCCCACGACCCAGCCGACCCCCCTGGCAACGACCCTGGAGCAGATCCTGGAACTGATCCGCCGCCAGGCGGCGTTCGACTTCAGCGGCTACAAGACGTCCCCCCTGCTCTGGCGCATCCAGCAGCGCATGGATGTACGCCGGGTCTGGGCCTTCGGCGACTATGCCGCGCTGCTGGAGGACGACCCCGCCGAGCTGGTGGCCCTGGTCAAGGGCATCCCTATCCATGTCACCGAATTCTTTCGCGATCCGGACGCCTGGGACGTACTCGGCGAAGAGGTGCTGCTGCCGCTGCTGAAGCGTCCGGCGACCGAGCCCCTGCGCATCTGGATCCCCGCCTGCTCCACGGGGCAGGAAGCCTATTCGATGGCGATGTTGCTCGACGAACTGCGTACCGCCCATGGCTGCACCACCGGAGCCCAGCTGTTCGCCACCGAGCCGGCCCCGGAGATGCTGGCCCAGGCCAGCCGTGGCGCCTATCGCGGCAGAGAGCTGGCGACGCTATCACCCGCACGTCTGGAAAGATTCTTCTATGCCGTCGATGGGGCCTATCGGGTTCGGCGCTCCTTGCGCGAGCGCATGGTCTTCGCGGTGCAGGACCTGCTGCTCGATCCGCCGTTCGCCGCGATGGATCTGATCAGCTGTCGGAATCTGCTGATCTACCTCGAACCCGAGACCATCGACTTCGTGCTGCAGCTATTGCACGGCGCGCTTCGGCCTGGCGGCTATCTGCTGCTGGGCAAGAGCGAGGCCTATCCCCTGCATCGCTTCGGCTTCGAACCCGTGGCCCTGCGCTGGAATCTCCATCGCAAGGCAGGGCCCTTGCCAGGCCCGCCGCCCACCCTGCCCCGGCGACGATCCGGCCGGACAGCGCGCGCCCTCGAAGCCGAGCGCACGGCCCTCGAACATTTCGAGCTGCCCTCGGTGCTGATCGACGTCGAGGGGCAGGTGCTGCGCCTGTACGGCAACACCGAGGCGTTTCTCGGCCTGCCGGTCGGCGAACCGAGTTACCGACTGCTCGATCTGGTGCCCCGCCCCTGGGTCGCCACCCTGCGCCATCACCTCACCGGCGCCCTGCACGGTGGCGAGCCAACGCTGGTCGCGGGCTTGCCGGATCGCTTCGACGCCACCTTGAGCGTCACCTTGCGCATCACGCCCCTGGACGGTCCGGGTCAACAGGATCAGGTGCTGGTGTCCTTCATCCGTCAGTCAGGGAGCGCGGGGACACCCGCGTCTCCAGACGTTTTCGATGACACCCGGGTGGTAGAGGAAGCGGACTGGCGTGAAGCGATCCGTCTTTCCCAGGAAGAGCTCGAAGCCTCGCGCGAGGAGCTGCAGGCGCTCACCGAAGAACTCAAGGCCTTGAACAACGAACTCAAGGACACCAACGACCAGCTGCAACTGAGCAACGAGGACCTGAACCGGGCGAACGATTCGCTGCAGGACCATATCGGGCAGTTGCAGATGCAGCGGCGGGTCCTGTCCTCCGGCGCCGTGATGACCCTCTGCCTGGATGCCGAGCTGAAGATCCTCTGGTTCACCCCGGCCATGACCGACCTGCTGCCGCTGCAACAGGCCGATACCGGGCGGCATGTGCGGGATCTGGTACCGAAATTCCAGGATCCCGAGCTGTTCGAGGACATTCGGCAGGTGTTGCAGGATGGCGAGCCCCGCACGGCGGTGGTGCAGTCCCGGGACAGCCGCTGGTTTTTGCGGCGAATCTACCCGGATACGGGCAATCCGCGAGCCGTCGCCGGTGTCGCCGTCACCTTCGCCGATATCACCCTGCGCACCCAGGCGGAGCTGGCACTGCGTGAACGCGAACGCCAGCTGAAACGCAGTCAGCAATGGCTTACCGCGCAGAAGGACGCCTTCCAGTCCGCCATGAGGGGAGAAGGCCTACGCCGGTCGCTGGGCATTCTGATCCAGGCCCTGATCGCCGAAGCGGGTGATCAGCGCCGGTGCGCCTTCTTTCTCTCCAAGAGCACGGGTCTGAGCCATGTGGTGGGTATGACGGAGCGCTACGCCCGGGACGTGGAGGGTTGCCCGATCTCCCTTGATTCGCTGGCCTGCGGGCTGGCCATCGCGCTGGGTGAGCCGGTCATCACCCGCGATGTGCTGGAGGAGCCGCTCTGGGAATCCCGGGCGTGGATGGCACGTCAATACGACTTCCGTGGCTGCTGGTCCTTTCCGGTCAAGACTGCGGACGGTGAGAGCCTCGGTTCCCTGGCGATGTATTTCCAACATCCCCGACTGCCGGATGCGATGGATCTCGAACTGGCCGCGGCCTTCACCCACACCGCGGCGATCATCATCTGGCGGCACCTGCAACCGGATGGCGAGGCCGTGACCAGCGGCATCGACACCGGGCTGGCAGAGCCCTGATCCCCCCACTCAGGTGGTGGCGCCCAGTTGCCAGGGGACGAATTCGTTCTGCCCGTAGCCGTGCAACTCGCTGCGGCTGCGCTCCCCCGAAGCCAGCGCCAGCAGGCGCTCGAAGATGAAGGCGCCCCGCTCTTCCAGGGTGGTGCTGCCGTCCACCAGGCCCCCGCAATCCACGTCCATGTCGTCGCGCTGGCTCTCCCACAGCCGGGTGTTGGTGGCGATCTTCAGCGACGGCGTCGGTGCGCAGCCATAGGCCGAACCCCGGCCAGTGGTGAAGGCGATGAGGTTGGCACCGCCCGCCACCTGGCCGGTGGCCGAGACCGGGTCGTAGCCGGGGGTGTCCATGAACACCAGGCCCGGGGTGCGCACCGGCTCGGCGTAGCCATAGACCGCCATCAGATCGGTGGAACCGGCCTTGATCACCGCGCCCAGGGATTTTTCCAGAATGGTGGTCAGGCCGCCGGCCTTGTTGCCCGCCGAGGGGTTGTTGTCCAGGCTGGCGCCGAAGCGGGCGCAATAGTCTTCCCACCAGCGGATGCGTTCCACCAGGCGCTCGCCCACCGCCGGGCTGGCGGCGCGGCGGGTGAGCAGGTGTTCGGCGCCGTAGATTTCCGGCGTTTCCGAGAGGATGGCGGTGCCCCCGGCGGCCACCAGCAGGTCCACCGCCCGGCCCAGGGCCGGATTGGCGCTGATGCCGGAATAGCCGTCCGAGCCGCCGCATTGCAGGCCCAGGACCAGATGCCGCGCGCTGACCGGTTCGCGCTGCACCGCATTGGCCGTGGGCAGCAACGCCTCGACCGCGGCGATGCCACGGGCCACGGTGGCGGTGGTGCCGCCGCTGTCCTGGATATTGAGGGTCTGCAGTCCCGCATGCTCGGCGAGGCCCTGGTCGGCCAGCAGTGAGGGGATCTGGTTGGCTTCGCAGCCGAGGCCGATGAACAGCACGGCGGCGAAGTTGGGGTGGGCCGCATAGCCACCCAGGGTGCGGCGCAGCACCGCCATGCCCTCGCCCTGAGTGTCGATGCCGCAGCCGACGCCATGGGTCAGGGCGACCACGCCGTCGACGTTGGGATAGGGCTCCAGCGCCGCGGGACGGACGTCGCGGCGGAAATGGTCGGCCACCGCCCGGGCCACCGTGGCCGAGCAATTCACCGAGGTGAGGATGCCGATGTAGTTGCGGGTCGCCACCCGGCCATCCGGGCGGACGATGCCGAGAAAGCTGCGCTCGATGGGCGCCGGGGCGCCACGCGCCTCGATGCCGAAGGCGTGTTCGCGGGTGAAGTCGCCCATGGCCAGGTTGTGCACGTGCACATGGCTGCCGGCGGCGATGGCCGCGCGGGCGAAGCCGATGATCTGGCCATAGCGGCGTACCGGCGCACCTGCGGCGATGGCGCGCACGGCGACCTTGTGCCCGGCGGGCACCGGTTCCCGGACCTGCACGCCCTCCTCCGGCAATTCCAGGCCGGGCACCAGCGCCTGGCGGGCGATGAGCACATCGTCTAGCGGGTGCAGACGCAGGGTGGCGCGGGCAGCGGCCGCGGCGCCGCTGCGGGTGATCAATTCCATAGGGGTCTCCATGTCAGCCTTCGAATTTGATCTGGACCACGCCCGAGGGGGGCCTGATAGCTGCCGATCCACATCAACCGCGCTCCTCTTCCAGTTGCCGCACGGCCTGTTCCACGCCGCGCAATTCCGCCAGGCCCTTGAGCCGGCCGATCAGCGAATAGCCCGGATTGGTCCGCCGCCCCTGGTCATCCAGCAGCTGATGACCATGGTCCGGCCTCATGGGCAGGCGCGCTCCGCCGTCGCGTGCGCGGCGATGCTCCTCGCGCACCAGTTCGCGGATCACCCCGACCATGTCGACGTCGCCATCCAGATGATGGGCCTCGTGGAAGCTGCGCGGATCCGCCTCGCGCCGGGTCGCCCGCAGGTGGACGAAATGGATGCGCGGCGCGAACTGGCGGGCCATGGCCACCAGGTCGTTGTCGGCGCGCACGCCATAGGAGCCGGTGCAGAAGGTGAGGCCGTTGGCCGGGCTCGGCACAGCATCCAGCAGCCACTGGGCATCGGCGGCGGTGGAGACCACCCGGGGCAGACCCAGCAGCGGTCGCGGCGGATCGTCCGGATGCACCCCCAGGCGGATGCCCACTTCTTCCGCCACCGGCACCACCGCCTGGAGAAAGGTCGCCAGGTGCTCGCGCAGCTGCGCGGCGTCGATACCGGAATAGGTGGCCAGCAGGGCCCGCAGGTCGGCCACCGTGTAGCCCTCCTCGGCGCCCGGCAGACCGGCGATGAGGGTGCGCACCAGTTCGTCGCGCCCGGCGTCGTCGAGCCCGGCGTGATAGCGGCGCGCCCGTTCGATCTCCGCGGTGCTGTACTCGGCCTCGGCGCCGTCACGCTGCAGGATGCAGAGATCGAAGGCGGCGAAGGCGTCCTGATCGAATCTCAGCGCCCAGCCGCCGTCGGGCAACCGATGGGCCAGCTGGGTGCGGGTCCAGTCGAGCACCGGCATGAAGTTGTAGCAGACCACGTCGATGCCGCACTGGGCGAGGTTGCGCAGACTCTGGCAGTAGTTCTCCAGATAGCGCTCGCGACCCGGCAGTCCGCGCTTGATGTCTTCGTGGACCGGGATGCTCTCCACCACCGACCAGGACAGCCCCGCCGCCTCGATCAGCGCCTTGCGCTCGGCGATGGCGGCCACCGGCCAGACCTCGCCATTGGCGATCTCGTGCAGCGCCGTGACGATGCCGGTGGCCCCGGTCTGGCGGATGTCGGCGAGAGAGATGGGATCGCGCGGGCCGAACCAGCGCCAGGTGTGTTCCATGTCAGACTCCTTGCTCGGTCAGATCGGCGATGGCCGCTTCGATACCCGCCGCGGCGATGCGCGCGTGGGCCCGTTGCACCGCGGCGCGAAAGACGGGGTGCGCGGCCAGGTCAGGGGGAAAGACCTCGGCCAGCGCCAGCACGGCGTCCACCCGCGCCGCGCCCGTAGGCAAGGCGGCCAGGGTGGCGCGCAGGGGATCGTCCAGCGCCTCGCCCTCGCCTTCACCATAGTGGATCCAGGCCGCCACGCCGAGGGCGGTGCAGGCCGGATCACCGCCCTGCTCCAGCAGCTGCCGGGCGCCCAGCAGCCAGCGTTGCGGCAGCTTCTGCGAGCCGTCCATGGCGATCTGCCGCAGGCGGTGCTGCAGGGCATCGTTGCGGAAGCGCGCGACCAGCGCCTGGGCATAGCCCGGCAGATCCACGCCTTCCGGCATGTCCTGGGTCGGCGCCGCCTCGCGACTCATATAGCGGTGCACCAGGGCCGCCAGGCGTTCATCGGCCATGGCCTCGGCCACGGTGCCGTGACCGGCCAGGCTGCCGACATAGGCCAGCAGCGAATGGCTGCCATTGAGCAGGCGCAGCTTCATGGTCTCGAAGGGGCGGACGTCCGCCACCATCTGCACCCCTTCCCGTTCCCAGTCCGGGCGCCCTTGCGGAAAGCGGTCCTCGACCACCCACTGGCTGAAGGCCTCGCCGACCACGGCGGCCGGGTCATCGCAGCCGAGATCGCGCAACCGCGCGAAGGCGGCTTCGTCCATGGCCGGAACGATGCGATCCACCATGCTGCAGGGAAAGGCCACCTCGGTAGCGATCCAGGCCGCCAGCCCGGCGTCCTGGGCCTCGGCGAGGGACACCACCGCCTGGCGGGTCCGCTGGCCGTTGTCCGGCATGTTGTCGCAGCAGAGGACGGTGAAGGGCGCGATGCCGGCCGCCCGGCGCCGGCGCAGGCCTTCCACCAGCAGCCCCGGCGCGGTGCGCGGCGCCCGCGGTTCGATTAGGTCGTGGACGATGCCGGGATCGTCGCGGCGCAGCGCGCCGCTGGCCGGACTCAGGCAATAGCCCTTTTCCGTCACCGTCAGAGTGACGATGCGCACCCCGGGATCGGCCAGCCGGGCCAGCAGGGCCTCGCGCCCGGCCCCGCCGTCGCCAGCGTAGAGCACCTCGCGCAGGACGCCGATCTCGCGCAGCACCCCTTCGCGCCGGTTGCGGTATTCGGCCACGTGATAGCGACCCTGCTGGGCGCTGAGGGTCTCCACCAGCGCCCGCCCCGATCTGAGGTTGGCGCTGCACAGGCCCCAGGCGCCGCCGCCATGGCGGGCCAGGTTGCGCTCCAGGTAGACCGCCTGGTGGGCACGATGGAAGGCGCCCAGGCCCAGGTGGACGATGCCGATGGCGGGCGCCGGATAGCGCGAAGGAATACGTTCGAAATCGCTCATCGGGCGCCTCCGGTGGCCAGCTCGGCGGGTGCGTCCGCCGGCCGCTCGGCCAGCGGCTTGACGAAGCGCGCCACGCACAGCGAACCGATCACGGTCAGGGCGCCGGCTAGCAGGAAGGCGCTGGTGAAGGCCCCGGTGAATTGCACCAGGTAGCCGGTCACCGCCGGGCCGATGATGCCCGAGGTGTTGGCCAGGAAGTGCATGAAGCCGCTGACCCCGCCCACCCGCGCCGCCGGCACCGTGTCCTGGATGATCGCCCAGTAGATGGCGCCGGTCAGGTAGAGGAAGAACACCGAGAGCGCCACCAGGGCCACCGCGGCATAGAGGGTGCTGACCAGGCCGGCCACGGCGATGCACAGGGCGCAGGCCAGCAGGCAGGTCACCAGCACCACCTTGCGCGAGAACATCAACCGGCCGGTCTTGCGGAACACCCAGTCGGACAGATAGCCGCCCACCGCCAGGCCGATGAAGCCCAGCACCCAGGGGATCACCGTGGCGATGCTCATGTCCTTCACGTTGAGGCCATAGGCCTGGATCAGGTAGCTGGGAAACCAGGTGAGGAAAAAGAACAGGGTGTAGTTGTAGGCGAAGAACGCCAGGGCGGTGAAGAGCACCGTGGGCTGGCGCAGGTAGTACTTGAGCGGCCTGACCTCGGTGTCCACCACGGCCACGGCGCGCTCCTCGGCGGCGATGTCGGCGGCCAGCTGGCCGGTTGGCTTGTCCTTGATCCAGAGGTACCAGACCACCGCCCAGACGAAGCCGATCAGCATGATGACGACAAAGGACACCTTCCAGCCGTAGGCCACCGCGATCACGCCGACGATGGGGCCGGAGATGGCGCCGCCCAGGGGGGTGCCCGACATCGACAGGCCCAGGGTGCGGCCGCGGTTGTGCGGCGCGTACCAGTTGTTGACCATCTTGCTGGTGGAGACGCTCAGGGGCCCCTCGGCCATGCCGAACAGCACCCGGATCACGATCAGCGCGGCAAAGCCCGAGGCCAGCACCGTCAGGCCGCTGAACGCCGACCAGAGCACCATGGCCAGCAGCAGCGTGGTCTTGGCGCCATAGCGGTCGGCGGCCCAGCCACCGATGAAGTTGAACGCCGCATAGCCGACGAAGAAGGCGCTGAACAGCAACCCCATCTCGCCGGCGCTGAGCGCGAAGTCCTTCTGGATCAGCGGCGCCGCCACCGACAGCGCCGAGCGATCCAGATAGTTGACGACCCCCGCCAGGAACAGCATGACGAGTACCAGTCCACGACCTTGTCCAGCCATTTGTTACCTCCCGCTCATTGTCTTTATTCGGTAAGGCATCGCAGCGGCGCCCCTTGGGGAGCCCGTGTTGTCAGGCGTTGCCACCCCATTGCACCAGCACCTTGCGGGTCTGCTCGGGGTGCCTTTCGATCAGCTCGATGGCGCCCGGCATCTCCTGGCTGGCCACCTGGTGGCTGATCAGCGCCGCGGCATCCAGCCGGCCCGTCGCCAGCAGCTCGATGACCCGCGGAAAGCGGCCGTTGTTGAGCCGCGAGCCCACCAGCGTCAGTTCCTTCTTGATGATCTCCAGCTGCACCAGCTCGCTGGGCGTGGCGCTGAAGCCCAGCAGGCCGATGCGCCCGGCCGGCGACGCCAGCCGGACGATCTCCGGCAGCAAGGCCGGATGGCAGGCGGCGTCGACGATCAGCGGCACGCCCTCGCCGCCGGTGGCTTCGCGCATGGCCGCCTCGACATTGGTCTCGCGACCATTGAGGGTGCGGGTCGCGCCCAGGGTCCGGGCGGTGGCCAGGCGATCGTCCAGCACATCGGTCACCGTGATGTCGGCGATGCCCAGCGCCCGGGCCATCTGCACCAGGGTCAGGCCGATCACGCCGGCGCCGTAGATCAGCAGGCCATCGCCGGGCAGGAACTGCATCCGCTCCAGCACATTGAGGGCGATGCTGTAGGGCTCGACCAGGGCGGCCTGGGCCAGCGGCAGACCGGGCGGCAGGCGATGGGCGTTGCCGGCGGGTACGCAGACCTCTTCGCTGAAGCCGCCATCGCGGTGCACCCCCAGCACCTGCAGGCGACTGCAGACATTGGGCCGGCCGATGCGGCAGGGATAGCAGCTGCCACAGGCGATCACCGGATCGACGCAGACCGGATCGCCCACCGCCAGGCCGCTCACGCCCGCGCCCACCTCGCGCACCACGCCGGCGAACTCGTGGCCGGTGACGCGGGGAAAGCGCACGAAGGCGTTCTGCCCATGGATGATGTGCATGTCCGAGCCGCAGATGCCGGCATAGGCCACTCCGACGCGGACCTCACCGGGCGCCAGCGTGGGTACCGCGACCTCTGCGATGCTGAATTCGTGGGGCGCTCTGACCTGAAAGGCTTTCATCCTGGACTCCTCCTTCACCAGTGCCACAGGGTGCCATCCACCAGCCGGTTCACCGGCAGGCTGGCGCGTTTGTACGGATAACGGGCGGCGAGGTCTTCATCGATGTCCACGCCATGGCCGGGCACCTCGCCCGGGGTGAAATGGCCGTCCGCGAAGCGATAGGCGTGGGGAAAGACCTCCTCGATGCGCGCCTCGTGGGGCATGTGCTCCTGGATGCCGAAGTTGGGCACCCAGGTGTCGAAGTGCAGCGCCGCGCCCATGCACACCGGCGACAGGTCGGTGGCGCCATGGAAGCCGGTGCGCACCTGGTAGAGCGCGGCCAAATCGGCGATGCGCCTCATGTGGGTGATGCCGCCGGCATGCACCAGGGTGGCGCGGATATAGTCGATCAGCTGCTCCTGGATCAGCTCACGGCAGTCGTGGATGGAATTGAACACCTCACCCACCGCCAGCGGCGTGGTGGTGTGCTGGCGGATCAGGCGGAAGGCCTCCTGGTTTTCCGCCGGGGTGCAGTCCTCCAGCCAGAACAGGTTGTATTCCTCGACCCTCTTGCCCAGCCGTCCCGCCTCGATGGGCGTCAGCCGGTGGTGCACGTCGTGCAGCAGGTGCAGGTCGTCGCCAAAGCGCTCGCGCACCGCGGCGAACAGCTTGGGCACGTGATTGAGGTACTTGGCGGTGTCCCAGACGTGCTCGGCCGGCAGGTCGCTGTCGGCCGGCTCGTAGCGCTCGCCCTCGCGCTTGGCCACGCCGTAGGTGGTGGGAATGCCCGGCACCCCGCACTGCACCCGCACCGCGCGATAGCCCTGCTCCACATGGCGGGCCACCTCGTCCAGGCAGCTCTCGATGTCCTTGCCGGTGGCGTGGCCATAGACCATCACCCGCTCGCGACTCTTGCCGCCGAGCAGCTGGTACAGCGGCATACCGGCGGCCTTGGCCTTGAGATCCCAGAGCGCCACGTCCACCGCGGCGATGGCGGTCATGGTGACCGGTCCGCGCCGCCAGTAGGCGCCGCGATAGAGGTACTGCCAGATGTCTTCGATGCGATGGGCGTCGCGACCGATCAGCGCCGGCAGCACGTGCTCTTCCAGGTAGGCCACCACCGCCAGTTCGCGGCCGTTGAGGGTGGCGTCGCCGAGGCCATAGAGGCCTTCGTCGGTGACGATCTTGAGGGTGACCAGGTTGCGACCGGGACAGGTGACGATGACGCGGGCTTCGGTGATCTTCATGGCTTCAGGCCTGGGCAGTGAGCGCGGGAATCAGGGGCGGCAGCGCCGGCATGGCGGCGCGCGGGATGAGTGCACCGGGATGCTGGATGACCGTGGCGGCGAGGCGATGCCCCCAGGCGGCGGCCACCTCGGGCGCCCCGCCCTGGAGGCGGCAGGCCAGGTAGGCGGCGCTGAAGGAATCCCCGGCGGCGGTGGTGTCCACCACTCGGGCCACGGCTTCGCCGGCCACCTCCTGGCGCCCCTGGCGATGCTGCAGCAGGCAGCTGCGCGCGCCGCGCTTGAGCGCCACCTCGGCCACGCCCCACTCGGCGTACTGGGCAAGCAGCGCCGCCTCGTCGGCGAAGCCGAACAGCGCGGCGTCGTCCTCCCAGGTCACCAGCGCCAGGTCGGCGAGCTGCAGCAACCGGTGATAGGCCGTGCGCGCCGCCTGCAGATTCGGCCATAGCCGCGGCCGGTAGTTGTTGTCGAAGACGATGCGGGTGTCGGCAGCGCGCGCCTGGCGCAGGGCCTCCAGCAGCCGCTCGCGACCGGTATCGGTCAGCACCGCCAGGCTGATGCCGCTGAGATAGAGCAACTGATACTCGGCCAGGGCCGCCAGCAGCGGCTGGGCCTCGGCGCCGTCGAAACACTCCCGCGCCGCCGCCTCGCCGCGCCAGTAGAGAAAGCGCCGCTCGCCGTCGGCATCGGTCTGGATCAGATAGAGTCCCGGCAGACGCCCGGGCAATACCCGCACCCGCGCGTCACTCACCCCCTCCTCCCGCCAGCGTGCGCGCATGGCCTGGCTCAGGCTGTCGTCGCCCACCGCGGTAAGGTAATCCACCTGCACCGGGTCGTCGCCGAGCAGCCGCCGCAGATAGACCGCCGCATTCAGGGTATCGCCGCCAAAGGCCTGGCCCAGCTGGCCATCTTCCTGACTGCGCAACTCGACCATGCATTCGCCGATGAGGCCGATGCGGGTCAGGGGGGACGAAACGAGGGGTAGCGTCATGCAGACTCCTGAGGATGGTCCGGAACCCGGACGCGGCAGGCGGACACTGCCAGGCCGGTCACGCCGGGATCGAGGCGAAAGCTGCGCCCGGCCAGGGGTTGCGCCTGGCGGGCGGAATCATCGAGACCCACCCGGGCGGTGGTGATCAGCAACTGCTCCAGGCGCGCGCCATAGAAGGCGCAGGAGGTGACCCGCGCCACCGGCAGCTCCACCCAGGCGAGCAATACGCCCTCGGCGCTCCAGCGACTCAGGCGATAGCCGTCCCAGTGGGCGATCCACAGCGCGCCCTCGCTGTCCACGGCCAGGCCATCGGGCACGCCGGGCTGCTCGCCGAAGTCGATGAGGGTGCGTCCGCGACCGAGCTGGCCACTGGCGAGATCGAAGTCGAAGGCCTGCACCCGGCGGGTGGGCGAATCTATGTAGTAGAAGGTCCGGTTGTCCGGGCTCCAGCCCAGGCCGTTGGACACGGTGATGCCGTCGAGGCGTTGATGCAGCTGGCCGTCCAGGTCCAGGCAATACAGCCGGCCGCCACCGGGCGCCTCGTCGAGCAGCGTGGTACCCAGCCAGAAGCGGCCGAGCGCATCGCACTTGCCGTCATTGAAACGGTGCTGAGGCCCATGGACCGCACGGGGCGGCTGCGCAACGGGCGTCGGCTGGGCGGCCCCGGCGGCCAGGCGCCAGACGCCGTCGCTCAGGGCCAGCCAGGTGGAACCGTCGACATGGGGCACGGCGCAGCCCAGCGGTCGGCCGAACTCCAGCACCTCGACCGGAGCCGCCGGCTGCGGCGCCGCGCGCAACAGGCGACCGGCCAGGATATCCACCCACAGCAGGCGCTGCTGTCGGGTATCCCAGACCGGGCCTTCGCCCAGTTCATCGCCATGATCGAACAGGCACTCAGGTGGCGCCATGCTGGGTCTCCTCCACGAAGCGCAGCGGTATCAGCACCAGCAGGCAGCTCAGGGCGAGCATGGCGTAGCTCCAGTGCCAGCCGAAATGCTCGATCACGTAGCCGGCCACCGGCCCCACCAGAAAGCCCGCCAGGCCCAGGCCCACGCCAATCAGCAGACCCAGGCCGCTGCCGGCCGCGCGGGGCGAGGAATCCACCGCCAGCGAATAGAGCACCACATAGGGCGAGTTGCGGAACAGGCCCCAGGCCAGCAGCAGGGTCCAGGCCATGGCGCGGCTGTCGATGAACATGCACAGCGCCACGCAGATCGAGAAACCGACGGTCAGGATGCCCAGCGCGAACTTGCGGCCGCGGTGATCGCTCAGCGTCCCCCAGAAGATCTGCCCCGCCCAGCCCACCAGCCCCGAGGCGCCGGAGATCACCGCGGCCTCGGCCAGGCTCAGCCCCAGCTGGCTGGTGAGCTGGTAGGTCAGAAAGGTGGCCACGCCCATCTCGGTCCAGAGAAACAGGAAGTTCATCACCAGGCAGAGGCGCACGTTGCGCTCGGCGAAGGCCTGGCGCAGGTTGCTCAGCGGATTGCGCGAGACCGGCGCGGCGGTGTCGACCGGCACGGTCAGCCGTTGCTCGCGGATCCAGGCATAGACCTGTTCCTCGTTGCGGCGGCGGCCCAGGTAGAGCTGCAGCAGGATGATCGGCAGACCGATCAGGGGAATCCAGAGAAAGGTGGCGCGCCAGTCGCCATTGGCCAGGATCAGCCCCATCAGGACCGGGCCGACGAATTGCCCCAGGGGCATGCCGGTATGGTGGACGCCCAGGGCGAAGCCGCGATTTTCCTTTTGCCAGAATTCGCTGGCCACGGCGATGTTGACCGGCTCCATGGCGCCGGTGCCCAGGCCCATGGTGAATCTCAGCACCTGCAGGGCGCCCAGCGAGCGCGCGTACACGGTGGCGAAGGCCGAGCCTATGGTCAGGGCGCAGGCTCCCACCCAGCTCCAGGCACGGCGGTGGCCGGTACCGACGCTGTCGGCCAGCACCCCCACCACCAGGGCGCCGACCAGGGTGCCGACGAAACTCAGCGAACTGAGCCAGCCGCCCTGGGCGGCGTCCAGTCCGAATTCCTGCATGATCGCCGGCAGCACGGTCGGCAACAGCTGGCGATCCACCGAAATCATCAGCATCGCCAGGGTGGTGATGCCCAGCATCTGCCAGGACACCGGATGGGCGCGGGGCAGCCAGCGGGGAGTATGAGCGGCAGGCGCCAATGCGCCCGGGGCCTTGGTCATGGATTTCATCGTCGCGGGTTCCGTTGTTGTTTTTGTTCGCACCGCCGGCGACTGCCAGCGGTGAGAGAAGACCCTTACGCGCGAAATGCTTTGGAACGTTGTTCCATTCGCTGGCGGACAGTGTTGCTGGCCTTTCCCGCATCCGTCAATCAGAATGGAACAGTGTTCCGGCAACCAGGCGACCGGCGGTCCCATGGAAAAGAATCAGCAACTCGGCAATGACATGGTCAGCGCCGTCGGGCGCACCCTGGCGGTGCTCGAAGCCCTCGGCGAGCGCGAGGACGACTGCGGCGTCTCGGAGCTGGCGCAGCAGCTAGACCTGTCGAAGAGCACCGTCCACCGCTTCCTGCAGACGCTCAAGGCGCTGGGCTATGTGGTCCAGGACGCCGAGGACCGCTACCGCCTCAGCGTCAAGCTGTTCGAACTGGGCGCCCGCGCCCTGCCCCAGCTGGAGCTGGTCCGCGAAGCCGAACCGGGCATGCGCCTGCTCAACGACCTCACCGGCGAGACCGTCCACCTGGGCATCTTCGACGAGGGCGCCATCGTCTATGTGCACAAGCTCGATTCGCGCTACACGCTGCGCATGTATTCGCGCATCGGTCGGCGGGCGCCGCTGTATTGCACCGGGATCGGCAAGGTGCTGATGGCCTGGCGCCCCGAAGCCGAGGTGCGGCAGATCCTCGCCCAGGAAACCTTTGTCCGTCGCACGCCCAACACCCTCGACAGCCTGACCGCCTACCTCGCGGAACTGGCGCGGGTGCGTGAGCTGGGCTTCGCCGAAGACCACGAGGAATTCGAGGCCAACATGAGGTGCCTGGCGGCGCCGATCCGCGATCGTTTCGGCCAGGTCATCGCCGGCCTGAGCGTGTCCTTTCCCTGCTTCCGCTTCCGAGAAGACCTCAAGGCCGAGTACGTCGAGCAGATGCTCGCCACCACGGCGCGCATCTCGGCGCAGATGGGCGCCCCGGCCAGCTAGCACCGCCCGGGATCGCCGCGTCTGAAGCGGCAGGCGCCGCTCCCGCGAGGTTACTGATTCGAGCGTCCAGCCATAGTCAGACCAATGGTCCTATGGCCGGCTCGGCCTTAAGCCGCCGCTAAGCCACCCCCTATAGCGTGTGATGCACATCACAACTCCAACCCGGTGTCCCGCCGGGGCTACCCTCACGGTGACTGTCATGATGATGCGCACACTCAAGGTAGGTCGCCGGTCGGCCTTGGCCTTCTCGGTTATCGTAGTAATCGTCATCGCGCTCGGGGCTATCGCCCTGATCCAGATGCGGCAACTCAGGCAGTCGGAAATCGAGGTGGAAACGGACTGGATGCCCAGCGTTCGCCAGGCCGGCCAGATGACCGCGGCGCTGCTCAGGTTGCGCCTCGAAAGCCTGAGAGCCCTGGGCACCCGGGACCCCGCGCGCCATCCGGAAATGGCCACGGCCCTGGTCGATCTGCGCAGCCGCTTCGCCACCGGGGTAAAGGACTATGCACCCCTGGTGTCCAGCGATGCGGAGCAACGGCTGTACCAGGCGGTGCAGGACGGGGCCACGGCTTATCTGGGCCTGCTGGACAGCTTCGAGACCCTTTACCGCACGGGGGATCTGCCAGGCGCCGAGGCCCTGGCCAACGGTGGCATGCGCGCGGCCGCCGACCAGTTGCAGACGCAGATCGAAAACCTGGCCGCGCTGAATGACCGGGGCGCCGTCGCCTCGGGCATCGAAGCGGGACGGATCTACGACCACGGCCTGGCCTGGGTCGTGGGGCTGATCCTCGCCACCCTGCTGGCCACCATCGCCCTGGCCTTCCTGCTGACGCGCAGCATCACCCTGCCCATCGGCGAAGCCCTGCGCATCGCCCAGCGGATCGCCAACAAGGATCTTGCCGAAGACATTCAGGTCACGGGTCGCGACGAGGCCGCCGGCCTGCTGACCGCCCTGGCCGGCATGCAGGCCAATCTGCGCGACACCGTGGCCCATCTGGCGGACAGCTCCAGTCAGCTGGCCGCCGCCGCCGAGGAGATGACCGCGGTGATCGACGCTGGCAATCGCGGCCTGCTCAGGCAAAACGACGAGATCGGCCAGGTGGCCACCGCGGTGACGGAAATGAGCGCCGCGGTGGACGAGGTGGCGCGCCACGCGGAGGAAAGCGCCGGCGCCTCGCAAAGGGGCAGCACCCTTACCCAGGCCGGCCTGCAACACGTAGCCGCGACCCTGACCGCCATCGAACGGCTGGCCACCCAGGTCGATCAGAGCAGCGGCCAGATCCAGACGCTGTCGGGGCGCGCCCAGGCCATCAGCAACGTGGTCGACGTCATCCGCGGCATCGCCGAGCAGACCAATCTGCTGGCGCTCAATGCCGCCATCGAAGCGGCACGCGCAGGCGATCAGGGTCGCGGCTTCGCCGTGGTCGCGGATGAGGTTCGCGCCCTCGCCCACCGCACCCAGCAGTCGACGCGGGAGATCGAGGCCATGATCGGCACCATCCAGCAGGATTCGACGGACGCGGTGAAGGCCATGCAGCAGAGCAGCCAGACCGCCGAGCAATCCCTGGCCGTTGCCCGGGAAGCCAATGGCGCCCTGCTGGCCATCGCCGGAGCCATGGGTGGCATCGACGAGCGTACGGCGCTGATCGCCACGGCCGCCGAAGAACAGGCCCTGGTGGCCAAGGACATCGACCGGGGGCTGATCAGCATCAAGGACCTGTCCGACCAGACCGCCGCGGGCGCCAGTCAGACCTCCAGCGCCAGCAACGAGGTGTCGCGCCTGGCGGCCGGTCTCCGTCAGATGGTGGCGGAATTCGTGATTTGACCGGGGCCGGCGCTGGCCGCCAAAACGGCGCCAGTCCGCGAAGGATCGGCCGGCCTTTTCTCCAGGCACAAAAAAAGCTGCCCTAGGGCAGCTTCTCTTGCGTCGTTCGGGCAGTTCAGAGGACCCGGAACGACTCGTATGGCGCGGCGGACGGGACTCGAACCCGCGACCCCCGGCGTGACAGGCCGGTATTCTAACCGACTGAACTACCGCCGCGCATTGCGTGTACCTTGCGGAACACTTCCCGAAGAGTTTGGTGGCTGATGACGGGATCGAACCGCCGACCCCCTGCGTGTGATGCAGGTGCTCTCCCAGCTGAGCTAATCAGCCATCCCCTTCGGGTGACGCGCATTCTCCTCGTAGCCCCTTGATCCGTCAAGGATTTTTCCAATTTTATTTTCTACGGGCGCTATTCCAGGTAGATCATCTTGCGGGTCATGCCGCCGTCCAGGGTGATGGCCTCGCCGGTGAGGAAACCGGCGTTGCCGCCGAGCAGCCAGGCCACGCAGGCCGCCACGTCCTCCACCGTCCCTACCCGTCCGACCGGATGCTGCTCGTGGTCGGCGGCGGACAGGGGTTCGGCCGCGCGGACATGGGCATCGCGGGCGTCGATCCAGCCCGGGCAGAGGGCATTCACCCGCACTTCCGGGCCCAGGCTGATGGCCAGGGCATGGGTCAGGGCCAGCAACCCGCCCTTGCTCGCGGCATAGGCCTCGCTGTGGGGCTCGGACTGCCGGGCGCGGGTCGAGGCGATGTTGACGATGGCGCCCTGCTGCTCGCGCAGATAGGGCGCGCAATGCTTGGCCATCAGCATGGGGCCGTCCAGATTCACCCCGAGCACCTTGCGCCACTCGGCCAGCGCCAGGCTTTCCAGCGGCTGGCCCTGGGCGGTGGCGAGACCGGCGTTGTTGACCAGGGCGTCCAGCCGACCGAACTGGCCGATCACCTGGGCCACGGCGGCCTCCACCTGACCCTCGTCAGCCACGTCCAGAGCCACGAACCAGGCGCGCTCGCCGAGTGCGGCGGCCACCTTGGCGCCGCGCTCCTGCTCGATATCGGCCACCACTACCCGCCAGCCTTCGGCTATTAGCCAGGCGGCGATACCCAGCCCGATCCCACGCGCCGCGCCGGTGACCAGGGCGACACGCAGCTCTACCGGTGCGAACGTCAGACTCATAGCGCCGCCAGTCCGCGGGCCAGGTCCTGGCGCAGATCGCCCAGGTCTTCGAGACCCACGGCGATGCGGATCAGGCTGTCGCTGATCCCGGCATTGGCGCGCTCGGCCGGCGACAGCCGCCCGTGCGAGGTCGTCGCCGGGTGGGCGATGGTGGTCTTGGTATCGCCCAGGTTGGTGGTGATGGAGATCATCCGGGTGGCGTCGATGAAGCGCCAGGCGGCGTCGCGCCCACCGGCCACCTCGAAGCTCACCACGGCGCCAAAGGCGCTCTGCTGGCGGCACGCCAGCTCATGCTGCGGATGGCTTTCCAGGCCGGCATAGTGGACCCGCTCGACGCCGGGCTGGCCTTCCAGCCACCGTGCCAGCTCCAGTGCGGTCTGGCTGTGCGCCTGCATGCGGATCTTCAGCGTCTCCAGGCCCTTGAGGAACAGCCAGGCGTTGAAGGGACTCAGGGTCGGGCCCGCGGTACGCAGGAAACCCACCACCTCTTTCATCTGCTCGGCACGACCGGCGACCACGCCGCCCATGCCACGACCCTGACCGTCGATGTACTTGGTCGCCGAATGGATGACGATGTCGGCACCCAGCGCGAGCGGCTTCTGCAGCGCCGGGGTGCAGAAGCAGTTGTCGACCGCCAGCAGCGCGCCCCGGGCATGGGCGATCTCGGCCAGGGCGGCGATGTCCACCAGCTCCGCCAGGGGATTGGACGGCGACTCGACGAAGAACAGCCGGGTGTTGGGCTTGCAGGCCGCCTGCCAGGCGTCCAGATCGGCCAGCGGCGGATAGTCCACCTCGATGCCGAAGCGCTTGAAGTACTTCTCGAACAGGCTGATGGTCGAGCCGAACACGCTGCGCGAGACCAGCACATGGTCGCCGGCGCTGCACAGACTCATGACCATGGCCAGGATGGCCGACATGCCCGAGGCGGTGGCCACCGCCTGCTCCGCGCCTTCCAGGGCCGCGATGCGGGTCTCGAAGGTACGGACCGTGGGGTTGGTGTAGCGCGAATAGACGTTGCCCGGCACCTCGCCGGCGAAGCGCGCCGCGGCATCCGCGGCGGTCCGGAACACGTAGCTGCTGGTCAGGAACAGGGCTTCGCCATGCTCGCCTTCCGGCGAGCGCTGCTGCCCTGCCCGCACCGCCAAGGTCTCGAAGGCCGCGCCCTCGAGATCACTGTCCAGGCGTCCGGCATCCCAGTCTTGGCTCATGTGCAGCTCCTTAGTCGTTGTAGAGATCGATGATGGCGCTGACCGCCTTGTGCTTGACCTTGGCCGCGTCGTTGCGCGCCTGCTCGATCCGGTTCAGATAGGCGGCATCGACATCGCCGGTGATGTACTCGCCATCGAACACCGCGCAGTCGAACTGCTCGACCTTGGGTGCCTTGCGGGTACGCACGGCTTCCTGCAGGTCCTGCAGATCCTGGTAGATCAGCCAGTCGGCGCCGATCAGTTCGCCGACTTCCTCGGTGGTGCGGCCGTGGGCGATCAGCTCGTGCACGCTGGGCATGTCGATGCCGTAGACGTTGGGGAAACGCACCGCCGGAGCCGCCGAGCAGAAGTAGACCTTCTTGGCGCCGGCTTCGCGGGCCATCTGGATGATCTGCTTGCAGGTGGTGCCGCGGACGATGGAGTCGTCCACCAGCATCACGTTCTTGCCGCGGAATTCCAGCTCGATGGCGTTGAGCTTCTGGCGCACCGACTTCTTGCGCGCGGCCTGGCCGGGCATGATGAAGGTTCGGCCGATGTAGCGATTCTTGACGAAGCCCTCGCGGAACTTGACGCCCAGGTGGTTGGCCAGCTCCAGCGCCGCGGTACGGCTGGTGTCCGGAATCGGGATGACCACATCGATGTCATGCTCGGGGCGCTCGCGCTGGATCTTCTCGGCGAGCTTCTCGCCCATGCGCAGGCGCGCCTTGTAGACCGAGATGCCATCGATGATGGAATCCGGACGGGCCAGGTAGACGTGCTCGAAGATGCAGGGCGCATACTGCGGATTCTGCGCGCACTGGCGGGTGTAGAGGCGACCGTCTTCGGTGATGTACACCGCCTCGCCCGGCTCCAGATCACGGATCAGGGTGAAGCCGAGTACGTCGAGGGCGACGCTCTCGGAGGCGATCATGTACTCCACGCCGTATTCGGTGTGACGCTGGCCGAAGACGATGGGACGGATGGCGTTGGGATCGCGGAAGCCGACGATGCCGTAGCCGGTGATCATGGCCACCACGGCGTAGCCGCCACGGCAGCGCTCATGAACCTCGGAGACCGCGGCGAAGACGTCGTCCTCGGTCGGCTGCAGCTTGTTGCGCACCGCCAGCTCGTGGGCGAAGACGTTGAGCAGCACCTCGGAATCGGAGGTGGTGTTGACGTGGCGCAGATCGGATTCGTAGATCTCGCGGGACAGCTGCTCGACGTTGGTCAGGTTGCCGTTGTGCGCCAGGGTGATGCCATAGGGCGAGTTGACGTAGAACGGCTGCGCCTCGGCGGAGCTGGAGCTGCCGGCGGTGGGATAGCGCACGTGGGCGATGCCCATATGGCCGACCAGGTGCTGCATGTGCCGCTGCTGGAAGACGTCGCGGACCAGGCCGTTGTCTTTGCGCAGGAAGAGTTTACCGTCCAGGCTGGTGACGATACCGGCGGCATCCTGACCGCGATGTTGAAGGACGGTGAGCGCGTCGTACAAAGACTGGTTGACGTTCGTCTTGCCCACGATACCTACGATGCCACACATGTGACGCGACCCCACTGTTTCAAGTGATGCGACGGCGGACCATCGCAGGATGACCCCGCAAGGCGAGGCCTGGAAAAGCGTTCAAGGAGCCTTGGGCCCCAGCTGCGGCAGCAGTTGCAGACTGGGCATGGGCGTCGCGCCCAGCCACTGGCCGGCAAAGCCCAACAGCAGATTCTTCGACCAATCGGCCACCAGCAGAAAATGTGGAACCAGCACCGACTGCTGCCACCAGCCATCCTGCTGGACCGGCCCCAGGCTCAACAGCCCCACGGCCACGGTGATCAGCAAGGCACCGCGGGCGGCGCCAAAGGCCATGCCGAGAAAGCGATCGGTGCCCGACAATCCGGTGACGCGGATCAGTTCGCCAAGCAAGAAGCTCACCAGGGCACCCACCAGCAGCGTCAGCACGAAAAGAATGACACAGGCGGCGATCACTCGCCCGGACGGCACCTGAATATAGTCGACCAGATAGGTGGACAGTGCCCCACCGAAGACCCAGGCCACGCCACCGGCAACGATCCAGGTGGCCAGTGACAACGCTTCCTTGACGAAGCCGCGCCTGAGACTGATCAGGCTGGAAACGATGACAACGGCGACGATCGCCCAGTCCACCCAGGTGAAGCCCACGGCAAGGTCCACTTACAAAAAGGCCCTGCATTCTAGCAGAGCCTTGTGACCGGGTTAACCGCGCTCCGGCTGAAAGCGCACGACGAAACCCTTGACGCCATTCTGCTTGTTGAGCTGATCGCGCAGCCGATCCGCCTCGCTGCGCTCTATCACCGGTCCGACGAAGACGCGATTCATGCCGTCGGCGGTGCGCACATAGGCGTTGTAGCCCTGGCTGCGGAGCTTGGCCTGCAGGGCGTCGGCGCTGGGCCGGGACGACAGGCTGGCGAGCTGGACCGACCAGCTGTTGGGCAGATTGGCCGCGCCCAGCCGCGAGTCCGGCTTGGCCGCCGGCGCCGGTGTAGCTGCGGGTGCCGCCGGCGCGCTTGCGACGGGCGCAGGGGTGGCGGGCGCCTTGGCGACCGGCGCGGCAGGCTGGGATTGGGCAGGCGCGGGACTTACCGGCGCATTCTGCGTCGGCGCCTGGCCGGCGGTACCGGCAATGGGGGTCTGCGGCTTGCCGAGCGGCTTGGCCGGCTCGTCCGGTACCACCACCACGGGCGGCGCCTCGGGCGTCTGCACCGGCTGCACCTCGGTCGCGGGCACCGTGGGTGCGGCCGGCTGGGGCGGCGCCTCGACCGCCACCTTGCGGGCGTCGTCCTGGCGATTGAAGAGCATGGGCACGAAGATGATGATCAGCGCCAGCAGCACCAGCGCTCCGATGACTCTTTGCTTGAGCATGGGTTATGCCTCCGCGGATTCGGATGGGGAAGAGAGCTGCGCGAGCACCTCGGCGACGCTGTAGAAGGAGCCGAACACGACCACCTCGTCGTCGGCCGCACTGGCGGCCAGTTGCGCCTCGAAGGCGGCCAGCAGGGAGGCATGGGCCTCGGCCTGGACACCGCGTGCAGCCAGGCGTGCGGCCACCTCGGCCCCGTCGCGACTGCGCGGGGTCGGCAGGGTCGCCACCGCCCAGCTGGCGAACAGGCCCTCCAGGGGCGCCAGGATGCCGTCCAGGTCCTTGTCGGCGAGAACGCCGAATACCGCGCGACGCACGCCGGCGATTGGCTTCATGGCCAGGCGCCGGGCCAGGTACTCGGCGGCGTGGGGATTGTGGGCCACGTCCAGCAGGACGCTACGGGTCTCCCCTGCCCGCTCGACCTGGCGGCGATCGAGTCGTCCGGTCATGCGCGTCGCCTGCAGGGCCGCGGCGATCTGCTCCGGCAGCCAGGGCTGGTCGAGCAAGGCGTAGGCCTGCAAGGCCAGGGCGGCATTTTCCATGGGCAGGTCGAGCAACGGCAGACCGGGCAGCGTCAGGGCGTTGCCCTGGGCATCGCGCCCGCGCCAGAACCAGCCGGCGCTCTCGATCTGCAGGTCGAAGGCTTCGCCGCGCAGCAGCAAGGGAGCACCCAGGCGCTCGGCGACTTGGATCAGTGGCGCGGGGGGCTCCAGATCGCCACAGAGGGCCGGCTTGCCGGCGCGGAAGATACCGGCCTTTTCCACGGCGACGCTTTCGCGGGTGTCGCCCAGCCATTCGGCGTGGTCGAGGCCGATGCTGGTGACCAGCGCCAGATCGGCGTCGATCAGATTGACCGCGTCCAGGCGTCCGCCCAGACCGACTTCGAGGATGGCGACGTCCAGCCGGGCACGCTCGAACAGCCAGAAGGCCGCCAGGGTACCCACTTCGAAATAGGTCAGGCTGATCTCGCCCCGCGCGGCTTCCACCGCGGCGAAGGCGGTGCACAGATCGCTATCGCTGGCCAGGGTGCCGTCCACATCGACGCGCTCGTTGTAGCGCACTAGATGCGGCGAGGCATAGACGCCGACCCGCTGTCCGCTGGCGCGCAGCAGACTGGCGAGAAAGGCGCAGGTGGAGCCCTTGCCGTTGGTGCCGGTCACGGTCACCACCCGCGGGGCCGGCCGGGTCAGGCCCAGCCGCTGCGCGACCTCGCGCACCCGGTCCAGGCCCATGTCGATCGCCGATGGATGCAGCTGCTCGAGATAGGCCAGCCACTGCGCGAGGCTGCGCGAAGCCATCAGGCCGCCGGTACCGGCTGGTGCTGGAAGGTCGCCAGCAGACGCGCCAGGCGATCACGCAATTCCTTGCGCGAGACGATGATGTCGACGGCGCCGTGCTCCAGCAGGAATTCGCTGCGCTGGAAGCCTTCCGGCAGCTTTTCGCGCACGGTCTGCTCGATCACGCGCGGACCGGCAAAGCCGATCAACGCCTTGGGCTCGGCGACGATGACGTCGCCCAGCATCGCCAGACTGGCGGAGACGCCACCATAGACCGGATCGGTCAGCACCGAGATGAAGGGGATGCCCTCTTCGCGCAGACGCGCCAGCACCGCGGAGGTCTTGGCCATCTGCATCAGCGAGATCAGGGCTTCCTGCATCCGCGCACCGCCCGAGGCGGAAAAGCAGATCAGCGGGCAACGCTCTTCCAGGGCCACGTTGGCCGCGCGCACGAAGCGCTCGCCGACCACGGCGCCCATGGAGCCGCCCATGAAGGAAAACTCGAAGGCGCAGACCGCCACTGGCATGCCCTTGAGGGTGCCGCGCATGGAGATCAGGGCGTCTTTTTCGCCGGTTTCCTTTTGCGCCGCGGTGAAACGGTCCTTGTACTTCTTGCTGTCGCGGAATTTCAGGCGGTCCACCGGCTCCAGCTCGGTGCCCAGCTCTTCACGACCCTCGGCGTCGAGGAAGATGTCCAGGCGGCGTCGCGCATTGATGCGCATGTGGTGACCGCACTTCAGGCACACGTCCAGGTTCTTTTCCAGCTCCGGACGGTAGAGGACCGCTTCGCAGGCCGGACACTTGTGCCAAAGACCTTCCGGCACCGAACTGCGCTTCACCTCGGACCGCATGATGGAAGGAATCAGTTTGTCGACCAGCCAATTGCTCATGCATCTCTCTCCACTTGCATGGGCTCCCAGCGCGACCGCGGCCGCGCCTTCCTTGAGCATCTGTAATAGGTTCGGCAGCGCCCGCTGTTGCCCGGGCCGCTACCCTGTTGTCTCATGCCGACTCCCGGGGAGTCGGACGGCAGGCCCACCAGGGCGGATCTGCTTGAATATGTCGCAGGTGTGGACGGCAACCACCCGACGAGGGTCACATCAGGCGACCGGCGCACCCCGCACGGCCGCCACGAAACGCACGATCTCGGCGGCATCCTTGATGCCCTTGGCCTGCTCTACGCCGCCGCTCACGTCCACGCCATAGGCGCGGGACGCGGCGATGGCGGTGGCGACGTTGGTCGCGTCCAGTCCACCGGCCACGATCAGCGGCAGCGACAGATCCCGGGGTACCCGCGTCCAGTCGAAGGCCTGCCCTGTCCCACCGGGTACGCCGGCGACATAGGTGTCGAGCAGCAGCCCGCGCGCGCCGGCATGGTCCCGGGAGATGGCGGCGAGGTCGATATCCTCGCGCATGCGCAGGGCCTTGATATAGGGACGGCGATACCGGGCGCACTGCGCCGGGGTCTCGTCGCCGTGGAATTGCAGGAGGTCCAGGGGCACGGCGTCCAGCGTCTCCTCGATCTCGCAGGGCGAGGCATCGACAAAGAGCCCGACACTGGTGACGAAGGGCGGCAGCGCCGCGACGATCTGGCGCGCCTGGGCAGCGCTCACCGCCCGTGGGCTGCGCGCATAGAACACCAGGCCGATGGCATCGGCGCCGGCGGCCGCGGCGGCCAGCGCATCCTCGACCCGGGTGATCCCGCAGATCTTCACTCGAACGTTAGCCAAACCGGAATGACCTCGTTCCAAATCGATGGATGTTAGCAGACCACCCGCGCAGCGTCAGCCTTGGGGGTCATCCAGCTCGGGGATGTGCCCCAGAAACAGCGGACCCAGCGGCCGCTTGGGCACCGGCGTGCTCTCGGGATATTCGGCGTCCACCAGGTAGAGGCCGTATGGGTGGGCGGTTACGCCACCCAGGCGCCGCTCCCGCGCCGCCAGGACCTCGGCGACCCACTCCACCGGTCGCTCGCCACAGCCCACCGCCATCAGCACCCCGGCGATGTTGCGCACCATGTGATGCAGGAAGGCGTTGGCGCGGATGTCCAGCACGATCAGCCGCCCGCTCTGCCAGAGGCGCAGGTGGTGGATGGTCTTGATCGCCGACTTGGCCTGGCAGGCCTTGGCCCGGAAGGAGGTGAAGTCATGGGTACCGAGCAGCACCTGGGCTGCCTCGCGCATGGGCTCGATGCGCAGCGGACGGTGATTCCAGGTGACCTCCTCCGCCAGGTGCGCAGGCCGGATCGGATCGTTGTAGATCACATAGCGGTAACGCCGCGCCATGGCGCTGAAACGGGCATGGAATTCGTTGCTGACCGGCTTGACCCAGGTGACGCTGATGTCGGACGGCAGATTGGCGTTGGTGCCCATCACCCAGGCCTTGAGTGGCCGCGCGACCGGCGACTCGAAATGCACCACCTGGCCGGTGGCGTGCACGCCACAGTCGGTACGCCCGGCGCAATGCAGCGCGATGGGCGCCGCGGCGACCTCGGACAGGGCGTCTTCCAGGGTCTCCTGAACGGAGCGCACGCCCGGCTGCTGGCGCTGCCAACCGCGATAGCGGGCGCCCTTGTACTCGACGCCGAGCGCGATGCGCTGCGGCGGGACGATGATGGTGGGGTCTAGAAAATCCAAGGCGACGGCCAGGCGAAAAAAAGGGGAGGCAGCTTATAGCGCCTCCCCTCCTCTGCCAAGTCCGGCCAGCCTCAGCTGAGCTGGGCGATGATCTCGCGCGCTTCCTGCTGTTGCCCGGCGTTACCCTCGGCCAGCACCTCGTCGAGGATGTCCCGGGCACCTTCCGGATCGCCCATGTCGATGTAGGCACGCGCCAGGTCCAGCTTGGTGGCGGTCTCGTCTTCGCCTGACAGGAAGTCGAAATCGTCCAGACCATCGCCCCCGGTGGTGCCGCTGGTGGTCTCCGCATCGAACTGGCGGGAGGCCTCCTGCAGGCGGGCGGCGAATTCCTCGTCGCTTTCGCGCTTGGGCGCCGGCTGCTCGTCGTCGAAGTCGGACAGATCGAAACTCGCGGGCAATTCGGCGTCGGTCGTCGAGGCCGCCGGCGGCGCCAGCGGCTCGTCGAAGGCCGAGACCGCACTGGAATCCGCAAGGGGCTCCTCGTGCGCCAGGTCGCCCTGCCGTTCGAATTCGCTGAAGTCCAGGGCGAAGTCGTCGTCCTTGGCGGCGGGAGTCGCCGCCGGGGTGGCCGCGGGTTCGGCATCGAAATTCAGATCGAAGTCGAAATCGTCGCGCGGGTCGGCCGCCTTGGCCTGAGCATCGGCGAAGGCCTCGCCGAACAGCGGCTCCTCGGCCGGACCGGCAGGCTGATGACCCTGGGTGTCCTCGCTGCCGAAGTCATCCAGGGACAGATCGAAGTCCTGGCTGTCTTCGGTGGCCGAGAAGCCCTGGTTGCGGGATTGCTCCTCGCTCAGTTCGTGGGCGGCGGCCAGGGCAGCCGCGCCGACCGCAGCGGAGGCTACCGCGACGGTGGCCATGGCCGGATATCGCGACTTCAGGTGCTCGACCGCCGGCTGGGCGCCGCCGATCTCCTTGAGTTCGCGCTCTTCGCGCTGGAAGCCGTCCTTGTCGCCCATCTCGGCATAGACTTCCATGAGCTTGAGGCGCAGATCGGCGCGATGGGGCTCCTGGTCACTGGCCTTCTTGAGCACCTCGGCCGCCTGGCTGAAGCGACCATAGGCCATGTAGATGTCGGCCTGACCCAGGGCATCGTCCTGGGCATCGGCGTCTCGTGCGGCGTCCTGGGTACCCTGGTTCAATTCCAGGCCGGCGAGCGCGTGGTGATCACCGAGTTCGGGATCGGCGTCGAACACCGTATCGCTGCGCGCGGCTTCGGCGTCGCGCTCACGCTCGGCCTCCTTCACGGCATTGCGGCGCGAGTTGATCATCAGCAGCACCAGCAGCGCCAGTAACGCGCTGCCGCCGATGATGCCCAGCCACAGCGGATTGCTGAGGATCTCGTCGAGGAAACTGTTGGTGGCCTCGGTCGGCTCGGTGGCCGGGGTGCTCGGCGTGACCGGAATGACCTTGGGCTCGCTGGCCGCGGGCGGCGCCGAGCCGGTACCCGCCTCGCTGGCCGGCGGCGTGGTGGCGGGCGCAGGGGTGGCCTCGACCGGCGTGGTCGGGGTCGCTGCCGTCGGCTCCTGGGGCGCCGGCGTGGCGGTGTTCTCGGTCGGCGCAGGCGCGACCGGCGCCGCGGCTTCCGGGGTCGCCGGCGGCTGGGCCGGCTGGCCCGCAGCCTGCGGATTGGCCATGTTGGCCTGCATCCGCGCCAGCTGGGCATCCTTGAGCTGCATGATCTTCTGCAGCTTGTCGAGCTGCGACTGCAGATCGCCCAGGCGGCTCTTGAGTTCTTCGTTCTCGCGGCGGGTGGTGTCCAGGCTTTCCTGGGTCACCGCCAGGCGATCGACGAGGGACTGGTCACCGCCCTTGCCACCGGCGGACTCGCCTGCGCGCCCGGCCGGCTGACCGGAGAGCAGCTTGAGGTTGTCCCTGGGGGCGGCGGCGGCCGGCGCCTCGTTGCCGCTCGGCTGGGCGGAGGCATCCACCTGACGGCGCGGCGTACCGGCTGGCGCGGCGGTGCCGCCCTGCTTCCAGGCGCGGGTCTGGCGAGCGATCTCGGCGACCGCCTCGCGCTGGGGTCGCGTACCGGCCTGGGCCTGATCGGGCAGGCGCAGCACCTGTCCGCTCTTCATCAGATTGATGTTGCGATCGATGAAGGCGTCGGGATTCAGATCCTGGATCGCCAGCATGGTCTGGTCGACGCTGACGCTGGAGGCCGGGCGATTGCGCGCCGCGACTTCCCAGAGGGTGTCGCGCGGCTCGGTGGTGTAGGTGCCAGGCGTCTGGGTCGTACTCGGCGCCGGCGCGGCTGGCGGCGTGGCCGGACGCGGTGCGCTCGGCGTGTTGACGCGTGCTCGCGGCGTGGCCGGGACCTGGGGTGCGAACGGCGCGGCGGCGGCCTGCGGGGTATAGAGCGGCGGATCCAGCAGCACGGTGTACTCGCGCAGGATACGGCCGCTGGGCCAGTTCACTTCCAGCAGGAAGTTGAGATAGGGCTCGCGCACCGGACGCGCCGAGGTCACGCGGATGACGGTGCGCCCGTTGCGCACCTCCGGGGTGAACTTGAGGTCGTTGAGAAAGAAGGCACGGTCGACGCCGGCCTTGCCGAACTCTTCGACGGACGCCAGATTGGGGCGCAAGTCGGCGGTGCCGAGGTCACGCAGGTCCGACAGATCGATGGTGGCATCGAAGGGCTGATTGAGGGCGGAGTTGAGGTGGATCTCCCCCAGGCTGAGCGCCTGGGCCGCGCCAGACATCAAGGCGCTCGCCGCTGCAATTGCCCGCACCAGTTTCTGAACTCGAACCATGACCGTCCCTTTTTAGAAGCTGTCGATCGCGCCACCGTGCGGGCGCCTGTGTCCATCGCTGCGTGCCACGTCCACTGCCCTTTTACTCAAGCCAAAAGGGCGAAGCATTTCACGAAGTATCTTTTAGGCCGACTGTTTAAGCAACAATTCGGCCAGCTGAACGGCCGTCAGTGCCGACAATCTGACATTGTCCGCCACCAGCCAGCATTCCAGCCGTCGCGCATCCCGCGGATGTCGCCGTACTCGCCCCACCAGCACCTCTTCCCGCCCCAGGGCATCGCCGACCGCCGACGGACAATCGACGTCTTCGTCGAGCGCCAGACCCGGCTCGTCACCCAGGGCCTCGAGCACCTGCTCCAGCTGCCATTGCTCCCTGCCCCTCAGACTCAGCGCCAGGCTGTCGCCAAAGAAGACCGGGGCCTGCAGGGCCGTGACATCCAGCACCGGCAAGGTCGCTCCCAGCACCTGCTGACATTCGTCCAGCAGGCGATGTTCCTGGGCAGTATAGCCATCCGCGGCCGGTGCACCGGTGCGACCGAGCAGATTGAAGGCTAGCTGGCCTTCGAACAGCCGGGCCTCCACCGGGCGACCATTGAGCAATTCGGTGGCCTGCCGCGCCAGTTCCTCGACGCCGCCACGGCCGGCGCCGGAGGCCGCCAGGCAAGCGGTCAGGGACGCATCGGTGAGCGCATTCAGGCGGGCCAGCACGGCGCCCACGCTGGCGGCGGCCTGGGCAGCCGCCAGGGGAACGCCGAGCCAGGCGTTCGCCGCGAGGCTGTCCAGGCGTTCGCCATTGATGCGCGGCAGTACGGACAGCGCGGCGGAGGCGCCGCTGAGATCGAGCACGGCGCAACCAGCGGCGGCCAGTTGCGGCCTCAGGCTTTCCACCACGGCGGCGGGCACGGCGAGGATGGCGATGCCGACCTGGGCGAAATCGAAGCCTTCGAGCCCGGTGACGCGCAGGTTGCTGCCTCGGAAGGGCAGATTCTGACCCGCCGACTCACCGCTGGCGAGCAGGTGCAGCCGCCCGAGGGGCACGTCGCGCTCGTCGAGGAGTTCACGAATGGCTTCGCCGTAGGCGCTGGTGGCGCCGACGAGGGCGATATCTCTGGCAGTCATGATGAGGCGTCCGCAACGAAAGAGGGCCGCACTTTACTGGCGGCCCTCCTCCCTAAGCAAACGTTTAGCCGTCGACCTACTGTTCCAGCAGGATCCGAAGCATGCGCCGCAGCGGCTCCGCGGCGCCCCACAGCAGCTGGTCGCCCACGGTGAAGGCGCCCAGGTACTGGGAGCCCATGTTCAGCTTGCGCAGGCGGCCGACCGGCACGCTCAGGGTGCCGGTGACGGCAGCCGGAGTCAGGTCGCGCATGCTGACGTCGCGGTTGTTCGGCACCAGCTTGACCCAGGGGTTGTGCTGGCTGATCAGACCATGGATGTCGGACAGCGGCACGTCCTTGTTGAGCTTGATGGTCAGCGCCTGGCTGTGGCAGCGCATGGCGCCGATGCGCACGCAGATGCCGTCCACGGGAATCGGATTCTTGAAGCGACCGAGGATCTTGTTGGTCTCGGCCTGGGCCTTCCACTCTTCGCGGCTCTGGCCGTTGGGCAGTTCCTTGTCGATCCAGGGAATCAGGCTGCCGGCCAGGGGAACGCCGAACTGCTCGGTGGGGAAGGCTTCGCTGCGCAGGGTCTCGGCGACCTGGCGATCGATGTCCAGGATGGCGCTGGCCGGATCGGCCAGGCTGTCGGCGACGGCGGCGTGGGTGGCGCCCATCTGGCGGATCAGCTCGCGCATGTTCTGCGCACCGGCGCCGGAGGCAGCCTGGTAGGTCATGGCGCTCATCCAGTCCACCAGACCGGCTTCGAACAGGCCGCCCAGGGCCATCAGCATCAGGCTGACGGTGCAGTTGCCGCCGATGAAGTCCTTGCGGCCATCGGCCAGGGCCTGGTCGATGACGCGACGGTTGACCGGGTCCAGCACGATGACGGCGTCATCCTGCATGCGCAGGCTGGAGGCCGCGTCGATCCAGTAGCCTTTCCAGCCGGCCTGGCGCAGCTTGGGGAACACCTCGCTGGTGTAGTCGCCGCCCTGGCAGGTGAGGATGACGTCGAGGGTCTTGAGCTCGTCGATGCTGTAGGCATCCTTGAGCGGCGCCACGCCCTTGCCAATGGCCGGGCCTTCGCCGCCGACGTTGGAGGTGGTGAAGAACACGGGCTCGATCAAGTCGAAATCCCGCTCTTCGAGCATGCGCTGCATGAGCACGGAGCCCACCATGCCACGCCAACCGATCAGACCTACACGTTTCATCGCTACTGCACCTTTGTTGTCTTGAGGACGGCCGCCTCCCCTGGCGGCCGATCAGATTAACGCCTAACGAGCGCCGCTACTACTGCTTCGCCCATCTCGCGGGTACCGACCCGCTGCTTGCCTTCCGACCAGATGTCGCCGGTCCGCAGGCCCTGGTCCAGCACCTGGCCCACAGCCGCCTCGATGGCCTCGGCCGCCGCGGCGGCACCGAAGGTGTATCTGAGCATCATGGCCACCGAGAGGATGGTGGCCAGCGGGTTGGCGACGCCCTGGCCGGCGATGTCGGGCGCCGAGCCGTGGCAGGGTTCGTACATGCCCTTGTTGTGCGCATCCAGGGACGCCGAGGGCAGCATGCCGATGGAACCGGTCAGCATCGAGGCCTCGTCGGAGAGGATGTCGCCGAACATGTTGTCGGTGACGATGACGTCGAACTGCTTGGGCGCGCGGACCAGCTGCATGGCGGCGTTGTCGACGTACATGTGGCTGAGTTCGACGTCCGGATAGTCCTTGGCCACCTCCTCCACCACTTCGCGCCACAGGCGGCTGGATTCGAGCACGTTGGCCTTGTCCACCGAGCACAGCTTGCGGCCCCGCAGGCGGGCCATGTCGAAGCCGACGCGGGCGATGCGGCGGATCTCGCCTTCGCTGTACGGCAGGGTATCGAAGGCCTGGCGCTCGCCGTTCTCCAGCACCCGGGTCTCGCGCGGCGAGCCGAAGTAGATGCCACCGGTCAGCTCGCGGACGATGAGGATGTCCAGGCCGGAGACCACTTCCGGCTTGAGGGTCGAGGCTTCGGCCAGTTGCGGATAGAGGATGGCCGGACGGAGGTTGCCGAACAGGCCCAGGGCGGAACGGATCTTCAGCAGACCGCGCTCGGGACGGATGTCGCGCTCGAGCTTGTCCCACTTGGGACCGCCCACGGCGCCCAGCAGCACGGCGTCGGCGGCGCGGGCACGCGCCAGGGTCTCATCGGCCAGGGGCACGCCGTAACGGTCGATGGCGGCGCCGCCCAGGTCGTCATGAACCAGTTCGAAGCCGAGGTCATGGTCGCGGTTGACCGCTTCCAGCACCTTGACCGCCTCGGCCATGATTTCCGGACCGATGCCGTCGCCCGGCAGGATGAGGATCTGCTTGCTCATTGTCTTTTCCTGTTCCAAATCAGATGGGCTGGGCCCAGAGAACCATGACGTCGACGGTGAAGGAGCCGTCGCGGTCGATTTCGAAATACTGGCGCACTTCCTGGCCGATCTTGCTCTGCAGGCTGCGGATGGCCTGGCACTGTGGCTCGGGGGTGCGCATGCGCGCAGTCCAGCTGGCGAAGTCCAGGCGCAGGCGCTGGCGACGGCAACGGGTCACGCCGAGGCGCGCCATGTCCAGCAGGCGGTGCCACTCGGCGAAGGAATAGTTACGCACGTGGCTGATGTCGCGCAGGATCTCCACCGTCTGCAGGTAGGTATCCAGGCGCGGGTTGGCTGGCGAGATCACGTCGATGATGGCCATCTCGCCGCCATGGCGCAGTACCCGGCGCACTTCGCGCAGGGCAGCACCGATGTCGCGCCAGTGGTGCGCCGAATAGCGGCTGAAGACGAAGTCGAAGCTGGCGTCGCCAAACGGCAGGTGCTCGGCCATGCCGGGCTGGACGCTGATGTTGTCCAGGCCCTGCTCGGCCGCGCTGCGCTTGACCACCGAGAGCATTTCCTCCGCCAGGTCCAGGGCGACAACCTGCCCGGCCACGGGCGCCACGTTGTAGCTGACGTGACCGCCACCGCAGCCGAGATCCAGCACCTTGGCGCCTTCGCGCTGGGCCACGGCGTCGCGCAGTTCGAGGAGTTCGGCGCCCTGCGCATGGACGGCACTGGTCAGATAGGCCTCGGCGGTGGCGCCGAATTGCTGCTGTACGTGTTGCTCGTGGTCACCGCTCATGGAGCCTCCGGAAAGAGCGCCGACCTCGCGGGCCGGCGACTGGGTTCAGGCGCTGGGGAACATCCAGGGACTGCTCTGGCGATAGCGGTCTTCGAAACTCGCGATGGCGTCGGCATCCTGCAGGGTCAGGCCGATGTCGTCCAGGCCATTGAGCAGGCAGTGCTTGCGGAAGGCATCGATCTCGAAGGACAGCGCCACGCCATCGGGACGGCGCACGGTCTGGCTCTCGAGATCGACCACCAGCCGGTAGCCCTCGCTGGCTTCGACCTGGCGGAACAGCTCGTCGACGTCGGCATCGCTGAGGATGATCGGCAAGAGGCCGTTCTTGAAGCTGTTGTTGAAGAAGATGTCGGCGAAGCTCGGCGCGATCACCGAGCGGAAGCCGTAGCCATCCAGCGCCCAGGGCGCGTGCTCGCGGCTGGAACCGCAGCCGAAGTTCTCGCGGGCCAGGAGGATGCTGGCGCCCTGGTAGCGCGGCTGGTTGAGCACGAACTCGGGATTCAGCGGACGCTTGCTGTGGTCCTGGCCGGGCTGGCCGACGTCCAGGTAGCGCCACTCGTCGAACAGGTTGGGGCCGAAGCCGGTGCGCTTGATCGACTTCAAGAATTGCTTGGGAATGATCTGGTCGGTGTCGACGTTGGCGCGATCCAGGGGTGCGACCAAACCGGTGTGCTGGGTAAAGGCTTGCATGGTCAGGTTCCTCAGGCGTTGGCGAAGTCGCGGACGTCGACGAAACGACCGGCGATGGCGGCGGCGGCGGCCATCGCCGGGCTCACCAGGTGGGTACGGCCACCGGCGCCCTGGCGGCCTTCGAAGTTGCGGTTGGAGGTGGAGGCGCAGTGCTCGCCACTCTCCAGGCGGTCGGCGTTCATCGCCAGGCACATGGAGCAACCCGGCTCGCGCCATTCGAAACCGGCTTCGATGAACACCTTGTCCAGGCCTTCACGCTCGGCCTGGGCCTTGACCAGGCCGGAGCCCGGCACCACCAGCGCCTGCTTGAGGGTGGCGGCGACCTTGCGGCCCTTGGCCACGGCGGCGGCGGCGCGCAGGTCTTCGATGCGGGAGTTGGTGCAGGAGCCGATGAAGACGCGGTCCAGCACGATGTCGGTGATCGGCTGGTTGGCCTTGAGGCCCATGTACTTCAGGGCGCGCTCGATGGAACCGCGCTTGACCGGATCGGCTTCGCGAGCCGGGTCCGGTACCTGCTGGTCGACGGCCAGGACCATCTCCGGCGAGGTGCCCCAGCTGACCTGCGGCTTGAGCTGGGCGGCGTCGAGTTCGACCACGGTGTCGAAGTGGGCATCGGCATCGGACACCAGGCCGCGCCACTGGGCGACGGCGGCTTCCCAGACGGCGCCGGTGGGCGCGAAGGGACGGCCCTCGACGTAGTCGATGGTGGTCTGATCCACCGCGACCATGCCGACCCGGGCACCGGCCTCGATGGACATGTTGCAGATGGTCATGCGGCCTTCCATGGACAGGGCGCGAATGGCGCTGCCGGCGAATTCGATGGCATGGCCGTTACCGCCGGCGGTGCCGATCTTGCCGATGACGGCGAGCACGATGTCCTTGGCGGTGACGCCGAAGGGCAATTCACCCTCCACCAACACCCGCATGTTCTTCATCTTCTTGGCCACCAGGCACTGGGTGGCGAGCACGTGCTCGACCTCGGAAGTGCCGATGCCATGGGCCAGGGCACCGAAGGCGCCGTTGGTGGAGGTGTGGGAGTCACCGCAGACCACGGTCATGCCGGGCAGCACGGCGCCCTGCTCCGGGCCGATCACGTGGACGATGCCCTGGCGGACGTCGTTCATCTTGAATTGAGTGACGCCGAAGTCGTCGCAGTTCTCGTCCAGGGTGCGGACCTGGATGCGCGAGATCTCGTCCTTGATGGAGTCGAGGCCTTCCTTGCGATCGGGGGTGGTCGGCACGTTGTGATCGGGGGTAGCCAGGTTGGCGTCCAGACGCCAAGGCTTGCGGCCGGCCAGACGCAGGCCTTCGAAAGCCTGGGGCGAGGTCACTTCGTGGATGATGTGGCGGTCGATGTAGAGCAGCGCGGAACCGTCGTCGCGCTGCTTGACCAGGTGCATATCCCAGAGTTTGTCGTAGAGCGTCTTGCCAGCCATGGATCGATTCCTCATCAGGCGTGGAACGGCACGGGCCTTTGCATGCCCTTGGTGCTTGTGGGGTCAAAGATACCGCGCTAGGCTCGCATGAAACAAATTCATCTTTTTCATGAAGCGCATAACCAACAGGAATTCGACGTCTTGGATCTCGCCAATCTGAATGCCTTCGTCGCAGTGGCCGAAACCGGCGGCTTTTCCGATGCGGGCGAGCGGCTGCACCTGACCCAGCCGGCGGTGAGCAAGCGCATCGCCGCCCTGGAGCTGCAGCTGGGGCTGCGGCTGTTCGACCGCATCGGGCGCGAGGTCAGCCTGACCGAGGCGGGACGCGCCCTGCTCCCCCGCGCCTACCAGATTCTAGGCGTGATCGATGACACCCGGCGTGCCCTGACCAATCTCAATGGTGCCATCGGCGGCCGGCTGACGCTGGCGACCAGTCACCACATCGGCCTGCACCGGCTGCCGCCGATCCTCAGGCGCTTCACCCGGGACTATCCCGACGTCGCCCTGGATATCCGCTTTCTCGATTCGGAAGCGGCCTACGACGAGATCCTGCATGGGCGGGTGGAGCTGGCGATCATCACCCTGGCACCCCAGACCGCGGCGCCGATCAAGGCGGTGCCGGTGTGGAGCGATCCGCTGGATTTCGTGGCGGCGCCCGAACATCCGCTGGCGAACCAGGCGGAGGTCACCCTGGCCGACGTGGCGCGGCATCCGGCGGTGTTTCCCGGTGGCAACACCTTTACCCGGCTGATCGTGCATGGGCTGTTCGATGCCCAGGGGCTGACACCCAATATCGCCATGAGCACCAACTACCTGGAGACCATCAAGATGCTGGTGTCCATCGGCCTGGCCTGGAGCGTGCTGCCGCGTACCCTGCTGGACGACCAGGTCCGTCGCCTGCCGTTGCCGGGGATACAGCTGGAACGCCGGCTGGGGTACATCCTGCACACTGAGCGCACCCATTCGAATGCGGCGCAGGCGTTCATGGGGTTGCTGGATGAGGCGGGTTGAGCCGTGATTGGGGACTAGCCGTGCCTGAGATCGCGGCCATGGGCCGCTCCTACAGGCAGGCTCTGTACTCATAGATACGTAGCGTGGAGACGGCACAGCCTTTTCCGCAAGGGGGGGTTTGATGGCGAGGAGCGCCCTCACCCCAACCCTCTCCCCAAGGGAGAGGGGGCTATCCGAGTAGGTGTTCAACTCCAGCAGCGCGGGCTCGACCTGGGCTGGATGTCTTCATCGCGGCCATGGCGGTCCGCCGATTCGGCCGCTCCTGTAATTCGGCCTGTGCTGTAGGAGCGGCCCATGGCCGCGATCAGCCGGCACTCGCATAAGGCACGCGGCCCGGCATTGTCGAGCTTCGCGGCGCTCAGACCAACCTACGGCGCCGTCAGGAACGCATCAGCCCTTCTTGAGCTTCTTCAGGCGCTTCCTGGACTTGTCGATGACTTCCTTGCGCTCCTTGTCCTTCAATTCCTTCCATCCCTTGATCTCTGAGCGTTTGCGGCCACATCCCTGGCAGACTTCGTCCTTGATCTTGCATTGGCTGATGCAGGGACTTTCGACCTTACCCACGGCAACCTCGGAAATGAAAAAGGCCCTGCAGTATAACCACTGCAGGGCCCTGTCCAGCGCCATCCGGCAGGATGGCGGGCTATGGGGGCGATTTAGAAAACCGCTTGAACCTTCAGGCCGCCGACCACGGCATTGTCGACTTCACGCACGCCACCCGGGCTCTTGATGTACTGGATGTTGGGGCGCACGGTCAGCCAGTTGGTCACGTGCACGCCGTAGTAAAGCTCGGCGTCGTACTCGTTGTGCTGCAGGGGCGTGTAGGCCGGATCGTCGTAGTCGGTGGCACCGGCGGCCTGGTTGAGGGCGCGCTGGTTGTCGCGGAAGTCGCTGTTGGTGCTGATGCGCGCGACGCCGAAGCCGATGTCATCCTTGGGACGACCATCGAAGGGGCCCTTGTACACCAGGCCGGCCTGGACGTAGTTGCTGACCTTGTTGACGTCCTTGGCATGGGCGGTGAAGTTGGCGAAGACCGACAGGCCGCGACTCGGGTCATCGTTGTGCGCGGTGATCTGCTGACGCGCCACGACCCAGTAGCCGTGCTTGCTGGAGTGCTCCTTGTAATCCAGCCCGGTGAGGGCGGCGGAATTGCCGTTGACGTCTTCGTAGACGTCGTTGGCCTTGGCGGTGCTGTAGTAGTAGCCGACGCGGTATTCGCCCGGCAGGCCGTTGACCTTGGGCGACCAGACCATTTCTACCGGCAGGACCGCACCCTTGGTGCCGCTGCCGTTGAGCTTGAAGCCGTTGCCGGTTTCCAGCAGCGACGGATTCTGCTCGTAGGCGCCGACCTGGACGAACAGCTCGGGGGTCAGGCTGTACTTGACGCGCAGGGCCCACTGGCTGACCGGCCAGTTGTACCAGACGCCTTCCCAGTTGCCGACCTGGGAGCCGCAGAACGCCAGGTTCTGGAAGTCGCACTCGAAGGAGTTGAAGTCCTCGCCCTCGCCGAAGCGACCGGCCTTGATGTCCAGACGGCCATCGAAGAAGCCCTTGGACAGCCACAGCTGGGTCAGACGCCAGGTCTGACCACGGCCATAGACTTCCTGCACCGAGGAGTAGCCGCCGACGCGCGGATCGGTGATGCGGTCGTCGGTCAGGTTACGGCCGTCACGGGAGGTGATGGCCAGCTTGAACACCGAGTTCTCCCAGCCGGCGATCTTGTTCATGTCGCCCCAGAGCCCGAACATGTACTGGGAGCTCCAGCGCCCGGTGCGGTCGTCGTCGTAACCGCCACGCAGGTTGGTCGCGCCCTCGCCGACGTATTCGAGCTTGATGTCCCAGCCCTTGTCGCGCAGGTCCTTGCGCACGCCACCCCAGTCACCGGTCATGGTGTTGCCCAGCGGCTCGAAGGCGGCCTCGGTGTTGTTGACGCCACTGAAGTTGCCACCCGGGTTGGCCTGGGGCGCCGCCTGGGCACCCGCGGCGACCGCCAGGGCCAGCAGCGACACCAGGGGCAGTGCGCGCCCCGGACGATTCTTGTGGTTTTGCTTGTTCATTACTGAGATCCCTTTTTATTGAAGTGATGACACCCCGGGTGCCCGAAACCCGCGTCTCTAATACTTACGGCAGGACGTTGAGGACTTCGTAACAGGCACCCATGGTGTGATAGTCGACCTTGCCGGCCGGACTCTTGTCGTCGGAGTACTTTTGGTTCCGACGGTCGAGCAGGCGCCACCACGCGCCGTGCTCGTGATCGATGAAATGCGTCCAGCTGTAGCGCCAGAGCGCCTCATAGTGTTCCCAGTAGCGCGCCTCGCCACTGCGCTCCGCGAGCAGCGCCGCGGCGGCCAGGGCTTCGGCCTGCACCCAGAAATACTTGTCCGGATCGCAGGGCGAGCCGTCCGGGGCGAAGCCGTAGTAGAGACCGCCGTGCTCGCTATCCCAACTCAGGCGCCAGGAGATGTCGAACAGCGCCTGGGCGCGCGGCAGCAGCCAGGGCTGCGGGCGATGACGCTCGAGGATGAGCAGCAGCTTGGCCCATTCGATCTGGTGCCCCGGCTGGAAACCCCAGGGCCGGAACAGGTTGGCCGGATCGTCGCGGTTGTAGTCCCAGTCGATGGACCAGTCGCTGTGGTAGTGCTCCCAGACCAGGCCGCCGGGGACCTCGTCGGCCACCCCGCCCTGCCCCAGGGTCAGTGCGGCCTGGCGCTGGGTCATGTTGCGCGCCAGGGTCTCGGCGCGGTCCAGGTAGCGCACCTCGCCACTGGCTTCGAAGGCGGCCAGGAGGGCTTCGCAGGCGTGCATGTTGGCGTTCTGGCCGCGATACGGCGCCACGGTCTGCCAGTCGGCGCTGATCTCGTCGACATAGAGGCCATCGGCTTCGCGCCAGAAATGGGTCTCCAGGGATTCCCAGGCTTCGCTCAGCCAGCCGCGGGCTTCCTCGATGCCGGCCTGCAAGCCGTGGGCATAGGCCAGCACCACGAAGGCCAGGCCATAGCAGTGATTGGTGCCATCCACCACGGTGTCGCCGTCGAGCAGCCAGGCATAGCCGCCATTGGCCTGGCGATGCCGCTCGCGCAGGTATCTCAGGCCATGGCGGGTCGCGTCCAGAAAGGCCGGATCGCCATAGTGCCGGTAGGCCATGGCGAAATCGAAGACGAAGCGGGTGCTGGAGACCAGATGGCGGGTCTGGCTGTCGTAGACCGTGCCGTCGTCCTTGAAGAAGTGATAGAAGCCGCCTTGCCGATCGACACAGCGGGGATGGTAGAACGCCAGGGTGTGGCGGACGTGCTCCAGCAGGGTGTCGCGACGACGAAAATCGGGGAAGTCCATCGGGTTTCCTTGGCGGCTATTGTTGTTGTGGGAACGCGGTCTAGAGGGGGCTCACCTGCAGCAGGGCTTCGACGTCGGCGCGGGTCGGCGCATAGGCGCCGGCATGGCGGCAGGACACCGAGGCACTGGCCGCGGCGAATCTCAGGCGCTGCTGCAGATCGGTCAGGCCCAGCAGGCCGGAGGCCAGCCAGCCGGCCATGCAGGCGTCGCCGGCACCCACGGTGTCGGCCACGTCCACGGCGATGGCGGCCTGCTGCCACTCGCCTTCCGGCGTATAGAGCACCAGGCCGTGTTCGCCGCGGGTGAAGAGGATGCGGGCGTGGGGATTGAGGGCGCGCAATTCGTCCAGCGCGGCACGCTCGTCCAGGCCCGGATAGATCTGGCGGATGTCTTCGTCGGACAGCTTGATGTCGTCGGCCAGGCGCACCAGCTCGGGAAAGGTCTGCTGGCGATAGCGATCGTCCATCAGGTTGCGCCAGTTGGGGTCGTAGCTCAGGCGCTTGCCGGCGGCCTTGGCCTGACGGGCCAGGTCCAGCAGGGTGTCGGCCAGCGGATAGCGGGCCAGGCTGATGCAGCTGAAATGGCAGACCTCGGCGGCCTCCAGCCAGCCTTCGGGCAGCAGCGCCGGATCGAACTGGAGATCGGCTTCGCCAGCGAAGAAATAGCGCGGCGGACGACTCGACGGCACGATGGCCACCAGCGGATCGGCGGCGACGCGCTGCAGGAAGCGGGTATCGAGGCCGGCGGTTTCCGACTGCCAGGCGATCTCGTCACCCAGACCGTCCTGGCTGATGGCGCCGCCAAAGGCGCTTTCCACGCCCAGCCGGGCCAGGCCACGCGCCACGTTCCAGGGGGCACCGCCCGGGTAACCCCGCCATTCGCCAGGATTACCCTGGACGATGTCGGTGAGGGCTTCGCCAAAGACCACAACGCGGGGTAGTGCCATTGTTGTTCTCCTGTCTGTCACGGCGGCCGGAGCTGCACTCCTGGCCTCTGGTAGGGCCGCGACCCGACGTCAGGCGCGGCGGCGGGCGGACCTTACCATTGCTGTAACGTTTCAGCCATGAGCTCCGTTCAAGAAAGTCGGCGACCGCTCGCAGGATCGAACAGCACCGCCCGTCGCGAATCGATCCGCCACAGCACCTGGTCGCCGGCCCGCGGCGCTTCACCCGGGGCCACCCGGCAGCAGACCTTGGTGCCGTTCCACTCGGCATACAGCAGGGTATCGGGACCGGTCGGCTCGACCACCTGGATCCGCGTCAGGATGCCTGGCACGGCGTTGTCCGCCGGATGCGCCGACTGGATCTGCTCCGGGCGCACCCCAAGGATAGCCTCTCGCCCCGCGAGCGCTGGATCCAGATCGGGCAGGTCCACCTGGCTGTCGCCGATATCACCGGTGACGCGGGCGACCACCCTGCCCTCGCGCGCTTCCAGGCGCACCGGCACGAAGTTCATCGGCGGCGAACCGATGAAACTGGCGACGAACAGATTGGCAGGGTCGTTGTAGATCTCCTCGGGGGTGCCGAATTGCTGCACCTCGCCGTCCTTCATCACCGCGACGCGATCGCCCAGGGTCATGGCTTCGATTTGGTCGTGGGTGACGTAGACGGTGGTGGTCTGCAGGCGCTGGTGCATCAGCTTGATCTCGGTGCGCATCTCCACCCGCAACTTGGCGTCGAGGTTGGACAGCGGCTCGTCGAACAGATAAAGCTTGGGCCGGCGCGCCAGGGCGCGGCCCATGGCCACCCGCTGCTGCTGGCCACCGGAGAGCTGCGCCGGCTTGCGCTCGAGCAGATGCTCGATCTGCAGGAGCTTGCTGACCCGCGCCACCTCGGCGTCGATCTGCTCCTTGGGCGTCTTGCGGATCTTCAGGCCGAAGGCGATGTTCTCGCGCACGGTCATGGTCGGATACAGGGCGTAGGACTGGAACACCATGGCGATATCCCGGTCCTTGGGCTCGACCTGGGTGACGTCCTCGCCGTCCAGGCAGATGGCGCCGCTGCTGATTTCTTCGAGGCCGGCGATGGCGTTCATCAGGGTGGATTTGCCGCAGCCGGAGGGCCCCACCAGGATGAGGAACTGGCCGGCGTCGATGCGGATGTCGATGCCCTTGAGGGCTTCCTGGGCGGCGTTGCCGTAGGTCTTGCGTACGCTTTTGAGTTCGAGAGCTGCCATGGTGGCCTTCCTTATCCTTTGACCACGCCCGAGGTCAGGCCCCGGACGAAATACTTACCCGCGAAGATGTAGACCAACAGCGTCGGCAACGCGGCGATCATGGCGGCCGCCATGTCGACGTTGTATTCCTTGGCGCCGGTGCTGGTGTTGACCAGGTTGTTCAGGGCGACGGTGATGGGCTGCGACGAGCCGCTGGCGAACACCACGCCGAACAGGAAGTCGTTCCACACCTGGGTGAATTGCCAGATCAGGCTGACCATCACGATGGGCGTGGACAGCGGCAGCAGGATCTTGAAGAAGATGGTGAAGAAGCCCGCCCCGTCCAGCCGCGCCGCCTTGATCAGGGCATCGGGGATGCCCACGTAGTAGTTGCGGAAGAACAGCGTGGTGAAGGCCAGGCCGTAGATCACGTGCACCAGCACCAGGCCGGCGGTGGTGTTGGCCAGGCCCAGCTGGCCGAGGGTGAAGGACATCGGCAGCAGGATCACCTGAAAGGGAATGAAGCAGCCGAACAGCAGCAGGCTGAACAGCAGATTCGACCCGCGGAACTGCCACTTCGACAGGGCGTAGCCGTTGAGCGCGCCGATGAAGGTGGAGATGAGCACCGCCGGGACGGTGATCATGAAGGAGTTCCAGAAGTAGCTGTGCACCACGTCCCAGGCCTTGAGCCAGCCGATGATCGTCCAATCCAGGGGCAGGCTCAGCAGGTTGCCGGTGCGGACGTCGTCCGGGGTCTTGAAGCTGGTCAGCAGCATCACCAGCAACGGCACCAGATAGACCGCGCAGGCGATGATCAGGGTGGCGTGGATGGCCACGCGATTGACGTTCAGAGCCTTAGCCATTTCGCTTGCTCCGCAATTCCGAGTAGAGGTAGGGCACCAGCACCGCCAGCACTGCGCCGAGCATCAGCACCGCACTGGCTGAACCCAGGCCCATCTGGCCACGGGTGAAGGTGTGCTGGTACATGAACACCGCTGGCAGGTCCGAGGCGTAACCGGGGCCGCCCGCGGTCATGGCCATCACCAGGTCGAAGCTCTTGATGGCGATGTGGGCAAGGATCATCACCGCGCTGAAGAACACCGGCCGCAGGCTGGGCAGGACGATGCGCAGGTAGATGGTCGGCAGCCCTGCCCCGTCGACCTGGGCGGCTCTGAGGATGGAGGAATCCACGCCGCGCAGGCCGGCGAGGAACATGGCCATGACGAAGCCCGAGGCCTGCCAGAGGGCGGCGATCAGCAGGCAATAGATGACCCGGTCGGGATCCACCAGCCAGTCGAAGCGAAAGCCCTCCCAGCCCCAGTCGCGCAAGAGCTTGTCCAGCCCCATGCCGGGGTTGAGCAACCACTTCCAGGCGGTGCCGGTGACGATCATCGACAGCGCCATGGGATAGAGGTAGATGGTGCGGATGAAGCCTTCGCGGCGGATGCGCTGGTCCAGCAGGATGGCGAAGAAGACGCCGATGGCCAGGCTGAGCAGGATGAACAGGCCACCGAAGATCGCCAGGTTCTTGCAGGCCACCAGCCAGCGATCGTTTTCCAGCAGCCGCGCGTACTGGGCGAAGCCGGCGAAATTGTAGCTGGGCAGGAAGCGCGAGTTGGTAAAGGAGATCACCGCCGTCCACAGCATGTAGCCATAGAGGCAGACGACCATGGCGATGGCCGTGGGCGCCAGCACCAGCTTGGGCAGCAGGCGCTGCAGCCGGTCCGGACGTCGACTGACGGTCGCGACGGGAAGGGTTTCGGTAAGAGCCATGGGGCGCTCCCAAGGGGTGGTATTATTTTTATGGAGCTGGCCGGTCTCAGAATGCATCGCGGCACAGCACCTGGGCTTATCGCGGCCATGGGCCGCTCCTACAGGCAGTTCGGGCGCCTGCAGGAGCGGCCGCAGCGGCGGACCGCCATGGCCGCGATTGGCCTTACTTGGCGGCCTGGATGGCGGCGACCAGTTGCTCGGTGGCCTTCTTCGGATCGGCGTTGGCGTCGTTGAAGAAGTTGGTCACCACGTCGAAGATCGCACCCTGCACATAGCTGGTGTTGGCCATGCTGTGCGCCATGCTCGGCTCGGCCTTGCCGTCGGCGTTGGCCGCCTGGAAGTCCTTGGCGGACTGCTGGGCGCAACTGTCGAACTTGGCCAGGTCGATGTCGTTGCGTACCGGGATGGAGCCCTTGTTGAGGTTGAAGACCTCCTGGAAGGGCTTGTCGATGACGGTGCGCACCAGGTCGTCCTGGGCCTTCTGGTTGTCCTTGTTCTTGATCTTGAACATGGCCAGGGAGTCGATGTTGTAGATGAAGTCGCCTTGGGTGCCCGGCATCACCACGCATTCGTAGTCGACGCCCGGCTTCTTGCCGGCAGCGGTGAATTCGGCCTTGGCCCAGTCACCCATGATCTGCATGCCGGCCTTGCCCTCGATGACCATGGCGGTGGCCAGGTTCCAGTCGCGACCGGCGGCATTGGGATCGACATAGCCCTTGATGCGCTTGAAGGTCTTGAACACCTCGACCATCTTGTCGCTGCGGATGGTGTCGGCATCGGTCTGGACGAAGACCTTGTCGTAGCCTTCCGGGCCCATGATGGCCATGACCAGGGATTCGAAGATGGTGCCGTCCTGCCAGTTCTGGCCGCCATGGGCCAGGGGCACGACGCCGGCGGCCTTGAGCTTGTCGGCGGCCTCGAAGAATTCGTCCAGGGTGGTGGGGACCTTGGCGCCGGCCTTCTTGAAGACGGCGGGGTTGATCCACAGCCAGTTGATGCGGTGGATGCCGGCCGGTACCGCGACGTATTCGCCATCGTGCTGCATGGTCTGGGCCACGCGCTTGGGCAGGATCCCGTCCCAGTTGCCCTGCTTAGCGATGTCGCTGATGTCGGCCAGGAAACCCATGCCCGCCCATTCCTGGATGTCGGGGCCTTTCAGCTGGGCGGCGGACGGCGGATTGCCGGAGACGGCGCGGGTCTTGAGCACGGTCATGGCGGCCTCGCCGGCGCCACCGGCCACGGCGAAGTCCTTCCAGGTATCGCCCTGCTTCTGCATCAGTTGCTTGAGGACATCGACGGCGCGAGCCTCGCCACCGGAGGTCCACCAGTGCAGCACCTCGACCTCACCGGCATGGGCGGTCAGGGGGGCGGCGAGCGCGGCGCAGGAAAGGGAAACGGCGAGAGCGAGACGATTCAACGCATTCATGAGGGGGTCGTTCCTTGTTGTTTTTTTATTGGAGCTGGGCCGAGTCTAGTCAGACGACTGCGGCCGTGGGTAACGAAGGGAAGGAGATTTGTCACGGGCTGGTGACATAGCGCAGGAGTCAGAGCGGTGAGAAAACGTAGCGAGCGGTTGGCAGGCGGGCGCGCGCGGCGCGCAGGAACCGCAGTGTACAAGCGGTACATGAGGATTCCGAGCACTGCACGCGCCTGCCTGGCGGACGCGCAGTAGTTTTATCAGCCGCTCTGACCTAGCTGCGCGGCAGGGTCAGGGTCACCCGCAGACCGCCCTCGCGGCGGTTGCGCAACTCCACCTCGCCACCATGGGCATGGGCCAGGTTGCGGGCGATGCCCAGGCCCAGGCCGTAACCCTGGCGGTCGGTGGCCAGACGGACATGGGGCTGGAACACCTGCTCCAGCTCCCGCTCCGGCACTCCCGGGCCTTCGTCGTCGACATGCAGGACGAAGGCCTGGCCGTCGTCTTCCACCTGCAGGTGGGCGCGATAGCCATACTTGAGGGCATTGTCCAGCAGGTTGCCGATGCAGCGTTTCAGCGCCAGCGGCTTGCCCAGCAGGGTGCCCCGGGCTTCTCCGGTGAGGCGCACCCGCGGTGGCTGCTCCTGGGTGAAGGGCTCCACCAACTGCAGCAGCAGCGCCTGCAGGTCGACCGGCTCCAGATTCTCGTGGATGTCGGTGTCCTTGACGCACTGCAGGGCGCCCTTGACCAGCAGGTCCAGCTCGTCGAGATCGCGCACCAGCTTGGCCTGCATCACCTCGTCGTCCACCAGCTCGGCGCGCAGGCGCAGCCGGGTAATGGGCGTGCGCAGGTCGTGGGAGATGGCGCTGAACAGCTGGGCGCGCTCGTCCAGGTAACGGGCGATGCGTTCCCGCATGGCGTTGAAGGCGCGGGTGACCTCGCGGATCTCCTGGGCGCCCTCCTCGCGCACCGGCGGCGTATGCACCTCCAGCGACAGCTCTCGCGCGGCACGCGACAGCCGCTTGAGCGGGCGACTCTGCCAGCGGATCAGCAGGCCGATGAACAGCAGCAGGAAGGCACTGCTGAAGACCATGAACAGCAGCTGCTGCAGCGGCAGCCAGGACTCGTCCAGGCTGTAGTAGGGCGCCGGCATCAGGGTGGCGAGATACACCCACTCCCCTTCGCCGATGCGGATCTGGGTCACCAGCACCGGCGGCTCCAGCGGCTCCAGACTCAGGGCGTAGTGCGCCCAGGAGCGCGGCAGTTCGTCGAGCGCCACGGCGCCGTTGAACAGCCGCAGCTGCTGCGGGCCGATGAATTCGACGTACATGGGCATGGCCGCGCCCAGGCGTTCGCGCAGTACCGCCTCGACCCCCTGGAGCACCGCCCGGCGGCCGGGCGTATCCGGCAGCGCCTGCATGGTCAGCGGCTTTTCGTTGAGCGAGACGAAGAAGCGCGTGCCGCCCATGTTGCGCAACTGCTCCAGCACCAGCGGCCGATAGGCCGGCGGCAGCAGGCTGAAGTAGCGCACGCTGGCGGCGATGGAATAGCCCAGGCTGCGGGCCGCCGTCTGCAGGCCCTGGTTGCGGTCGCTGCGCAGGGAGGCGGACCAGAACAGTGCCGAGGCACCCTGGGCCAGGAGCACCGCCAGCAGGGTCAGGAGCAGCATCCGCGCCAACAGGGAACGCGGCACCAGCCGCGCGAGCAGACCGCTACACCGCATCGGCGACCAGTCCGCTGACCTCGGCGGCGAGCAGGTAGCCGGAACCCCGTACGGTGCGGATCAGCCGCGGCGACTTGCCGGTGTCTCTCAGGCGCTGGCGCAGGCGACTCACCGCCATGTCGACGATGCGCTCCAGCGGCAGCACCTCGCGGCCGCGGGTGGCATTGGCGATGGTGTCGCGATCGAGGATCTGCTGGGGATGGTCGAGAAACAGCTTGAGCAGGGTGAAATCGGCGCCGGAGAGGATCACCTCCTCACCGTCGCGATGGAACAGCCGGTGGCTGACCGGATCCAGGCGCCAGTCGTCGAAGGTGAGCAGACCGGTGGCCGCCGGGCGCGTCTCGCCGAAGCCGGCCCGGCGCAGCAGCGCCTTGATGCGCGCCAGCAATTCACGCGGACTGAAGGGCTTGCCCAGGTAGTCGTCGGCGCCCAGCTCTAGGCCGATGACCCGATCGGCTTCGTCGGAACTGGCGGTGAGCATGATGATGGGCACCTGGCGGCAGCTCGACTGCTCGCGCATCCAGCGGCAGAGGGCGAAGCCGTCTTCGCCGGGAAGCATGACGTCGAGGATCAGCAGATCGGGGACGAAGTCGCCCAGCGCCCGGCGCAGTTCGCGGCCGTCGCCGACGGCGCGCACCCGATAGCCGGCACGGGTGAGATAGGCGTCGAGAAGCTCACGGATTTCCCCGTCGTCATCGACGACCAGGAGGGATTTGCCCAGGGTGGACATGGCGATGTTCGCTCTTGTTGTCTTGGCCGGAGGCCAGCTACCGGTAGTGCCGGCAGCATACCGGGGTCGGGCGACCTTGAGTAGTCGCCCGTCCCCGGGGATGGATCAGGCCTGCCGTGCCTCGGCGATGGTCTGATCCAGGGCGACGCCGGCACCGAACAGGCCCGGGTACTCGGCGGTCACCAGCCAGGCCGGGATGTCCTTGAGGTAGGCGCTGCTGGTCTTGCCCTTGTCGGCGAAGGCATGGGCGAAGGCCCCGCTCTGGAAGCGCTCGACGAAGCGCGGCAGGATGCCACCGGCGATGTAGACGCCACCCAGGGCGCCCAGGGTCAGGGCCGCGTTGCCGGCGACCCGCGCCAGCCAGATGAAGAACTGTTCCAGCACGGCGTCGGCATAGGGATCACCCTTGAGCGCCAGCTCGCAGATGTCCGCCGCGCTGTGCAGGGCGGCGGTCCGGCCGTCCAGTTCGCAACTCGCGTGATAGAGGTTGACCAGGCCGCTGCCGGACACCACGCGCTCGGCGGAGACGTGGTTGCCGAACTGGCGCTTGAGGATCTTCCAGATATCGAATTCGCGCTGGGTGTTGATCGGCAGGTCGACATGACCGCCCTCGCTGGGCAGCACGATCCAGCGATCCTTGCCGCTCGGCACCAGGCTGGCGAGACCCAGGCCGGTGCCCGGCCCGATCACCAGGCGCGGGCGGGTCGGCAGGGCAATGCCGTCGCGCACCTGGACGGAGTCCGCCGGATCCAGGCGGGCGATCGCCCAGGCCATGGAGGTGAAGTCGTTGATCAGCAGCAGATGGGTCAGGCCCAGCTCGCGGCAGAACTGCTCGCGCTTGATCACCCAGTGATTGTTGGTGAAGCGGAAGTCACCCTCGCCCACCGGGCCCGCACAGGCGAGGCACACGGCGGTGATGTCGTCCAGCGCCACGCCGGTCTGCGCCAGGTACTTGCGCACGGCGTCTTCCGGGCAGGCGTAATCCGCACAGGCGAAGACCTCGATGGCCTCCAGGCGACCGTCGCGCCACAGGGCGAAGCGGGCATTGGTGCCCCCGATGTCGCCAACCAAAGCCAAACTCATTTCAGCGCCTCCAGGCTGGAAGTAAATGCACTGGCACCCGATTCGGCCGTGCTCATGGCGCCGCGCATGAAGGCGAACAACTCACGACCACAGCCTACCCCGGTACCCTGGGGCGCTTCGACCGCCTGGCGGGCCATCCATTCGTCCGCCGGGACCAGAATCTTCAGCTCTCCGGTACGCCCATCGACGCGGATGAGATCGCCATCACAGACCTTGGCCAGCGGACCGCCATCGATGGCTTCCGGGCAGACGTGAATCGCCGCCGGAACCTTGCCCGAGGCGCCGGACATGCGGCCGTCGGTGACCAGCGCCACCTTGAAACCGCGATCCTGCAGCACGCCCAGGTAGGGGGTGAGCTTGTGCAACTCGGGCATGCCCAGGGCCTTGGGTCCCTGGAAGCGTACCACCGCGACGAAATCGCGCTCCAGCTCGCCGGCCTTGAAGGCGGCCGCCAGTTCGCTCTGGTCATGGAAGACCCGCGCCGGGGCTTCCACCAGCTGGTGCTTGGGCGCCACGGCCGACACCTTCATCACGCCGCGACCGAGGTTGCCCTGCATGACGCGCAGACCGCCCTCCTCGTTGAACGGGCGGCTGGCCGGACGCAGGATGTCCTCGTCCAGGCTCTCGGCCCGGCCGGTGCGCCATTCCAGCTTGCCGTCCACCAGGAAGGGTTCCTGCAGGTAGCGCGACAGGCCACGGCCCATGATGGTGTTGACGTCTTCGTGCAGCAGCCCGGCCTCGAGCAGGGTGTGCACCATGAAGTTGACGCCACCGGCGGCGTGGAAGTGGTTCACGTCGGCCTTGCCGTTGGGATAGACCTGGGCCAGGGTCGGGGTCACCGCCGAGATCTCGGCCATATCGTCCCAGGTCAGCTGGATGCCGGCGGCCTGGGCGATGGCCGGGATGTGCAGGGTGTGGTTGGTCGAGCCGCCGGTGGCGCTCAGGGCCACCACCGAGTTGACGATGGACTTCTCGTCGACGATCTCGCCCAGCGGCATGAAGTTGCCGCCCTGGTGGGTGATGCGGGTCACCTGGCGCGCCGCCTCGCGGGTGAGTTCGTCACGCAGCGGGGTATAGGGATTGACGAAGGAGGAACCCGGCAGGTGCAGGCCCATGACCTCCATCACCACCTGGTTGGTGTTGGCGGTGCCATAGAAGGTGCAGGTGCCGGGGCTGTGGTAGGACTTCATCTCCGATTCCAGCAGCTCTTCGCGGGTCGCCTTGCCCTCGGCGAAGGCCTGGCGCACGCGCGCCTTCTCCTTGTTGGAGATGCCCGACGGCATGGGGCCGCCCGGGACGAAGATCATCGGCAGATGGCCGAAGCGCAGCGCGCCGATCATCAGGCCGGGAATGATCTTGTCGCAGATGCCGAGCAGCAGCGCGGCGTCGAACATGTTGTGCGACAGGGCCACGGCGGTGGACATGGCGATGACTTCGCGACTCGCCAGACTCAGCTCCATGCCGGCCTCGCCCTGGGTCACGCCATCGCACATGGCGGGTACGCCACCGGCGAACTGACCGACGGAGCCGATCTCGCGCAGGGCCTGCTTGATGATCTCCGGATAGTGCTCATAGGGCTGGTGAGCCGACAACATGTCGTTGTAGCTGGAAACGATGGCGACGTTGGCTTGGTCCATCAAACGGAGGCGCTGCTTATCCGTCGAGGATCCACACCCGGCGACGCCATGGGCGAAATTGGCGCATTGCAGTTTGCCGCGCTGCGGACCGTCGCTGGCGGCGGCCCGGATCATGGCGAGGTAACGCTCACGGGTCGGACGACTGCGTTCCACCAACCGCTGTGTGACTTCGAGGACGCGAGGATGCATGGTTTCGATTCTCCACCGGGCTAAATTTGTTGTTATTTAAAACATTCACAGCCAAATTGGCGCTATTATTCCGCTTAGCACGCGTCATGTGTAATGTTTTTTACAACAAAACCCAGCTATCGCGAGGTTTCTCTCAATGAGTATTCGTATTGCCATCAATGGTTTTGGACGCATCGGCCGCAACGTGCTGCGGGCGCTGTATACCGAAGGCTATCGCCAGGACCTGGAGGTCGTCGCGATCAACGACCTGGGCGACGCCGCCATCAATGCGCATCTCCTACAGTATGACAGCGTTCATGACCGCTTCCCTGCCGAGGTGTCCGTCGAGGGCGACAAGCTGGTGGTCAATGGCGATCGCATCGCCGTGACGGCCATCCGCAATCCGGCCGAGCTGCCGTGGAAAGAGATGAAGGTCGACGTGGTGTTCGAGTGCACCGGTCTCTTCACCAACCGCGACAAGGCCGCTGCCCACCTGGAAGCCGGCGCCTCCAAGGTGATCATCTCGGCCCCGGGCAAGGACGTGGACGCCACCATCGTCTATGGCGTCAACGACAACATCCTGCGCCAGTCGCACCAGATCATCTCCAACGCCTCCTGCACCACCAACTGCCTGGCGCCCGTCGCCCAGGTGCTGCAGCGCGAACTGGGCATCGAGAACGGTCTGATGACCACCATCCATGCCTACACCAACGACCAGAACCTGTCGGACGTCTATCACTCCGACCCCTTCCGGGCGCGTTCGGCCACCCAGTCGATGATCCCGACCAAGACCGGTGCCGCCGAGGCCGTGGGCCTGGTACTGCCGGAGCTGCAAGGCAAGTTTAGCGGCATGGCCGTGCGGGTGCCGACCATCAACGTGTCACTGGTCGATCTGACCATCCTGACCGCCAAGGAAACCGACGCCAAGACCATCAACGCCTTCATGAAGGCCGCGGCCGAAGCCTCGCCGGTATTGGGCTACAACGACAAGCCGCTGGTCTCCATCGACTTCAACCACAACCGCCTGTCGTCGATCTTCGACGCCAACCACACCAAGGTGAGCGGCAAGCTGGTGAAGATCATGGCCTGGTACGACAACGAGTGGGGCTTCTCCAACCGTATGCTCGATACCTGCAAGGCGCTGGTCAACGCGCCGGCCTGAGGTCTGTAGGACTCAGCTGAAAAAGCGCCTTCGGGCGCTTTTTTCGTTTTCGTTTGCGGCAAGGTCGGTCCACGGATGCGGCCGCTCCTACGGGGGAGTTCCGAGGATAAGAGCCACTGTCTTTATCGCGGCCATGGGCCGCTCCTACAGCAGCTGGATCTTCTGTAGGAGCGGTCGCTACGGCGCACCGGCATGGCCGCGATACGAATCGGAGCCTGTTCCGGTCAAGCACCCATGGTGAGCCCTGCCCTCACCCCAACCCTCTCCCTAGGGGAGAGGGGTTGTTCGAGCGAGCGGTTGGTCTTCCGCGGCCAGGAAAGCACCGTAGCGTGGAAAACGGCGCAGCCTTTTCCGCCTGGGCCTTCATCGTGAAGCGTGCCCTCACCCCGGCCCTCTCCCAGAGGGAGCGGGGTTGTTTGAGCGAGCGGTTGGTCTTCCGCGGTCAGGAAAGCACCGTAGCGTGGAAAACGGCGCAGCCTTTTCCGCTTGGGCCTTCATCGTGAAGCGCGCCCTCACCCCGGCCCTCTCCCCGAGGGAGAGGGGGTTGTTCGAGCGAGGGGTCTGCTTTCGGCGGGAAAGGGGCGGTTCAGCGTGAAGGTTGGGTTGAGCAACGCGAAGCCCAACGGGCCCGACTCAACCCTGGTCTTCCTCGTCCGCCGCCTGCTGCAGATCATCGAAATCGGTCTTGAGGCCGGTTTCCATGGCGTCCAGCTCGGTGAGCAGGGTGCGGAAGCTGGTGCGTTCGGGAAGCACCAGGGTGCCCTCCTCCACTTCTTGCGCATCACCGACGCCCAGGGCCGCCAGACTCAGTTCGGGGTCTTCCAGCACCGAGGCCGGCTCGGGCTCCAGTTGGCGGACTTCGGCCAGGGGCGGCAGTTGGTCCAGGCTGCGCAGGTCGAAATAGTCGAGAAAGGTCTTGGTGGTGGCGAACATGGCCGGGCGCCCGGGCACGTCGCGATAGCCGACCACGCGGATCCAGTCGCGCTCCAGCAGCGTCTTGACGATCTGGCTGTTGACCGCCACCCCGCGCACCTCCTCGATCTCGCCGCGGGTGATGGGCTGGCGATAGGCGATCAGCGCCAGGGTCTCCAGCATGGCGCGGGAATAGCGCGGTGGGCGCTCTTCCCAGAGCCGTCCGACCCAGGGCGCGTACTTTTCGCGCACCTGTAGACGATAGCCGGAGGCCACTTCCTTGAGTTCGAAGCCGCGCTTGCGGCAGGAGCCGCCGAGCACCGCGAGACCAGCACGCAGGTGGGCGGGCTCGGGGCGTTCGTACTCTTCGAAGAGTTCGGCCAGGCGCTCCAGGGTCAGGGGTCGGCCGGCGGCGAGCAGGATGGCTTCCAGCAGCGGCGCCAGTTGCTTGGGATCGGTGTAGTTCATGGGCGGCGATGATAAGGCCGGGCGCGGGTGCCGCCAAATCCAACCTGTCGCAGGATGGCCAGATTCGTGGGGTGTTTGACCTTGTCGCCAGCCTGGCGGCCAGGGCATCCTCGGCAGATCGCTACGGAGAGCCACCCATGCCGCTGATCGCCGCCCTGCTCTATCCCGATGTCATGAGTCTGGACGTCACCGGTCCGCTGCAGGTGTTCGCCTCGGCCAATCTGGAACGGGAGCGCCAGGGGCTGCCCGCCCACTATCAGTTGCGCCTGCTGGGCGCCGCCGAAGGGCTGGTGCGTACCTCCGCCGGGATCGGCATCCAGGCCGAACAGTGCTGGTACGACCTCGACGTGGGCGAGGTGGACACCCTGCTCGTCCCCGGCGGCCTGGGCATCGAGACGCTGCGCCAGGACGCCGGGCTGCTGGCCTGGCTGCGCGACTTGGAACCCCGGATACGACGACTCGGCTCGGTATGTTCCGGCGCCCTGCTGCTGGCCAGTGCCGGGCTGCTGGACGGCCGGCGCGCCACCACCCACTGGGCCTATGTCGACGAACTCGCGACCTTTCCGGCCATCGCGGTGCAGGGCGATCGCCTGCATACCTACGATCCCCAGGGACGCGATGGCGATCCCCATGTGTTTACCTCGGCCGGTGTCACCGCCGGCATCGACCTGGCGCTGGCGCTGGTGGAAGCCGACCTGGGGCGTCCTCTGGCCCTGGCGGTGGCGCGCCGGCTGGTGATGTTCCTGCGCCGCCCCGGTGGCCAGGCGCAATTCAGCGCCTGCCTGGCCCCTGACCCGGGGCGGACGCCGCGACTGGCCGCCCTGCTCGACTGGATTCCCGGTCACCTGGGGGAAGACCTGGGCCTGGAGCGACTGGCCGAGCGCGCCCATATGGCGCCGCGCACCCTGTCGCGCCTGTTCAGCCGCGAGGTGGGCATGGGACCGGGGCGCTATGTCGAGCAGGTCCGCCTGGAGACGGCGCGGGTGCTCCTGCAGGACGGCCAGGCCTCCATCGCCACGGTCTCACGCCTGTGCGGCTTCGGCCATCCGGAAAATCTCCGGCGCACCTTTCACAAGCACCTGGCGGTCAGCCCCCAGGACTACGCGGCGCGTTTTGGCGCCTGATCAGGGAGAGACAGTCATGCTGGACATGCGTACCTCGTGTGAACACTGTGCCAAGGCGCTGCCGATGGAGAGCGAAGAGGCGCTGATCTGCTCCTATGAGTGCACCTTTTGCGCGGAATGCGCCGTGGGGCCGTTACAGCAGCGCTGCCCGAATTGCCAGGGGGAGTTGCTCAGGCGACCGCGGCGGGTACCAAAGGACACAATGGACTGAGTCGACGCCAGGAATATCGATAGCCGTAGCGTGGAAAACGGCGCAGCCTTTTCCACTGGGCGTCCGCGGTGAGGCGTGCCCTCACCCCAACCCTCTCCCACAGGGAGAGGGGGCTATTCGTGCAGGCGTTCGGCGCTTGCGGAACCGGTAGCTGCCGATCGGTCATCGGGCTATCACCGTGGGCGCACTGTCGTGCCCAGTGTCAGCGGTGAGGCGTGCCCTCACCCCAACCCTCTCCCACGGGGATAGGGGGCTATTCGTGCAGGCGTTCGGCGCTTGAGGAACCGGTAGCTGCCGATCGGTCATCGGGCTATCACCGTGGGCGCACTGTCGTGCCCAGTGTCCGCGGTGAGGCGTGCCCTCACTCCAGCCCTCTCCCACGGGGATAGGGGGCTATCCGCCCTGCCCTCACCGCAACAACCCCGCCTCCGCCCGGATCGGCTCGGGCGTAGGCTCGCCCAGCAGGTCCAGCACGGCGATCTCCAGGCCGCGGCTGAGGGCGTCCAGCGGCAGGTGGTTGGGCTGGGTGCCGAAGGGATCGGCGATCTGGTCGCCCAGGGCGTCCAGGCCGAAGAAGGTGTAGGCCAGCACCAGCACCGCCAGGGGCGTGAACCAGCCCAGGCTGTCCACCAGACAGAACGGCAGCAGGAAGCAATAGACGTGCACCACCCGGTGCAGCATCAGGATGTAGGGATAGGGAATGGGCGTCTGGCGGATGCGCTCGCAGCCGCTGAGCACCGCGGTCAGCCGGTCCAGCTGGCGGTCGAGGTTGGCGATCAGCGGATCGCCGAGGCCTTCTTCGCGGGCCCTGGCGACCAGGCGGGTGCCCAGCCGGCGGATCAGCGCGCTGGTTCGGTGCGGTGCCGCGAGCAAAGCATCCTCTCCCACCAACACGCGCTGCAGATCGGCCGACGGCGCTTCACGGCGCAGGTGGTCACGCAGGGCATAACCGAAGGCGAGCAGCGGAGTCAGCAGTTGGCGGCGCTCGGTCGAGCTCAGCCCCGGCAGCAGGGTCTCGACCTGGCGCGCCAAGTTGCGCCCGGCGATCAGCAATTCGCCCCACAGACCGCGCGCCTCCCAGAAGCGCTGGTAGGCGGTGGTGTTGCGAAAGCCGAGAAAGATCGCCAGGGTCAGACCCCAGAGGGTCAGCGGCGTGGTGGTCAGGCCGAAGTCGAAGCGCAGGAAGACGCCATGGCTCAGGGTCACCGCCAGGCTCAGCAGCACCACATAGAGCAGCTTGGGCCAGATCGCCTGGACGATGGAGCCGCGCACGGTGAACAGCAGCTCGCGCAGCGAGGGATTCTGGGGACGGGTGATCACAGCGGTGTTCTCGATTGAGGTAAGGACTTCGACGCTATCCGCGTCCGGCAGTGCCTGGGGCCCCTCGCGGTTCAGGGTCCGAACAGCACCCCGACCAGGGCCCCGCCGGCCAGCAGCCACAGCGGATGCCAGCGGGTGAACAGCGAGCCCAGGGCGCCTGCGGCCAGGATCAGCACCCACAGCGGCGCGGTGGCCACGCTGCTGCCCACCAGCCAGGCGCTGGCCGCCACCAGGCCGACGGTGACCGGCACCAGCCCGGCCTGCAGATGCCGCCGCCAGGGGCGATCGGCGAAGCGCTGCCAGAGGTGTAGCACGCCCAGGGTCAGCAGCGAGGACGGCACGAACTTGGCCAGGGAGGTCACCAGCAGCCCGGGCCAGCCGGCCACGTGCCAGCCGATCAGCGGCACGATCATGAGGTTGGGACCGGGCGCGGCCTGGGCCAGGGCGAACAGGGCGGCGAAGTCGGCAGCGCTCATCCAGCCGTGCACCGTCACCACCTGGCGCTGCATCTCCGGCAGCACCGAGTTGCCACCGCCAAAGGCCAGCAGCGAAAGCTGGGTGAAGATCAGCGCCAGGGCCAGCAGGGTCGTGCTCATAGGCCCTGCCGATAGCTGAGCAGCACGCTGATGGGGGTGAGCACCAGCATGGTCCAGAGCAGCGGCAGCTTGAGCAGCGCCAGGGCGAGAAACGCCAGGCAGGCGATGCCCAGGGCCAGCCAGCGACCGCGCAGGGGCTGGACCAGCTTGACGGCCATGGCCACCAGCAGCCCGGCCGCCGCGGCGGCGAGTCCGGCGAAGGCGCGCCCCACCAGCGGATCGTCGTGGTAGCGGTCATAGAGCACGCCCAGGCCGACCACCACCAGGGTCGGCCCCACCAGCAGTCCGGCGGCAGCGGCCAGAGCGCCGCTCCAGCCGGCGAATCTCATGCCCACCGCCACCGAGAGATTGATGATGTTGCCACCCGGCAGGAACTGACAGAGACCGAGCAACTCGGTGAATTCCTCCGCCGACAGCCAGCGACGCTTCTCCACCAGGTAGCGCCGCGCCAGCGGCAACACCCCGCCGAAGGCCGTGATACCCAGGCCGAAGAAGCCCAGGAACAGATCGCGGCGGCGCGGGCGGTTCAGGGTGGGAGCGGTCTCCATGGGCACCTCTCAGCTAGAGCCAGAGCGACAACAATAGCGTACCCGCGAGGCCGGTGACGGAAACCAGGGTCTGCAGCACCGACCAGACCCACAGCGTCTGCTTGAGCTCCAGGCCGAAGTATTCGCGCACCATCCAGAAGCCGGCGTCGTTGACGTGGCAGAAGAACACCGAACCGGCGCCGATGGCCAGGGCGATCAGCGAAGCCTGGGGACCGGCCAGCCCGGCCACTACTGGCGCGAGGATCCCGGCCGTGGTGGTGGTGGCCACCGTCGCCGAACCGGTCGCCTGGCGCAGCGCCACGGCGATCAGCCAGGCCAGCAGGATGTAGGGCAGATGGGCGCCTTCGGCCACCTTGGCCACGGTATGGCTGACGCCGGCGTCGAGCAGTGTCTGCTTGAGGCCGCCGCCGGCGCCGATGGTGAGCAGCAGCGCGGCGATGGGCGCCAGGCTCTTGCGCAGCACGCCACCGACGCGCTCGCGCGGCATGCCGCTGCCCCAGCCGAGCAGCACCGTGGCCGCCAGCACGGCGAGACCCAGGGCGATCAGGGGTTCACCAAGAAACTTCAGCCCCTCCGCCAGACCGCTGTGGGGATCCAGGGCGACCTTGGCGAAGGTGCTGCCCAGCATCAGCAGCACCGGCAGCAGGATCACCAGGAGCGACAGGCCGAAACCCGGCTGGCGGGCGTGCTGGTCGCGGGCGCTGAACAGCTCGCCCAGCTCCGCCGGCGGCTGGATGGTCATGCGCCGCGACAGCCAGCCGCCGTACAGCGGCCCGGCCAGGATCACCGCGGGGATGGCGATCGCCAGTCCCAGGAGCATGGTCAGACCGAGGTCCGCGTGCAGCGCCCCGACCGCAATGAGCGGACCGGGATGCGGCGGCAGCAGAGCATGCAGGGTGGTCATGCCCGCCAGCGCCGGAATGGCGATGCGCAGCAGCGGCTGCCCGGAGCGCTGCGCCATGACGAAGATGATGGGCACCATCAGCACCAGGCCCACTTCGAAGAACAGCGGCAGGCCGATGACCATGGCCACCAGCGCCATCACCCACGGCAGGCTGCGGCCCTTGCCCAGCCCCAGCAGGGTACTGGCGATGCGGTCGGCGGCGCCGGACTCGGCCATCAGCGCGCCGAGCATGGAGCCCAGGGCGATGATGATGCCGGCCTCGCCGAGGATGCCGCCCGCGCCCTTGCTGAAGGCCTTGGCCACGGCCTCGGCGGGCAAGCCGGCGCCCAGCCCGGCGATGAAGGTGCCGATGAGAATGGACAGGAAGGGGGGCAGACGGGTGACGCCGATGAGCAGGACGATGGCCAGGATGGCGGCCAGGCAGCAGAAGATCAGCCGGGTGTCATGGGCGACCCAGGCGAGCGCAGCAGGATCCACAGGTGACTCCTTGTAACTTATTGTTTCAGGATTACCTTAACCGAACGCCGGCCGAGGTACGACGTAAATCGAAATAAAGCCTGTCGCTTATTGCACTTAGCTTGCGAACCCCAGCCGTTTCGCACGATCCAAACAGCGTTCGGTCGTGACCGAATCCCTTACCCTTTGCTTGCAGGCGGTTGGCATGAACGAAACCTCTACTCTCTGGCAGCAGACCCTCGCCCAGTTCCGCGACGGCACCGGCTCCACCCTGCCCACCCCGGGCAGTGGCGCGGCGGCTACCGTGGCGGCCTGCCTGGGTGTCGCCCTGATCCTCAAGGGCCTCAAGCTCAGCCAGCAGCGCCAACCGGTGACCCGCCACGCCGACCTGATCACCGTCGGCGAGCGCCTGCAGGAAGCCCTGAGCACCTGTGCCGATGCCGATGTGCAGGCCTTCGCCAACTACCTGGAAGCCGATCGCCAGGCCAGCGGCGCCAGTGTCGAGGGCGAACGCCGCCAGCAGGCGCTCAATCTGGCCGCAGCCAATGCCGTGCAGATCCCCATCGCCACCGCCCAGCTGTGCCTGGAGGCCCTGGACCTGGCCGTCACGGCCACGCCGCTCACCGTCGAGCCGCTGCGCAGCGACACCCTGGCCGGTGGCCGCCTGGTGCATGGTGCCCTGGGCGCGGTGCTCACCACCGTGGACGCCGACCGCAATGGCCTGAAATCCGGCGACGCCCGCGAAGCCGCCCGGCAGATGCGCGACAAGCTCCAGCAGCAGGCCGACCAGCGTCTCGCCCAGCTGAGCGCCACCCCCGTACCGCCGGCCATGGGCTGACGCGCGGTGCTGGCCCGCCTGGGCTGGGTCCTGCGCGGACTGCAGCGACGCCTGTGGTTTCGCGCCACCCTGTTCTCGGTCGCCGGGGTGGCGACCGCCCTCCTCGCCCTGCTCCTGCGCGACCATATCCCGACCTCGCTGCCGGCCAAGGTCGGCGCCGATGCGGTCGACAAGATCCTCACCATCATCGCCAGCAGCATGCTGGCGGTGACCACCTTTTCCCTCAGCACCATGGTGACGGCCTACAACGCCGCCGCCAGCAGCGTGACGCCCCGTGCCTATCCGCTGCTCCTGGAAGACAGCACCACCCAGAACGCCCTGGCCACCTTTCTCGGCTCCTTCCTGTTCAGCCTGGTCGGCATCATCGCCCTGAGCACCGGGCTCTACGGCGACAACGGCCGGGTGGTGCTCTTCGCCGTGACCCTGGTGGTGATCCTGCTGATCGTCTTTACCCTGCTGCGCTGGATCGACCATCTCTCACGATTGGGCCAGCTGGATGCCACCAGCGACAGCATCGAGGACGCCGCCAGACACAGCCTGCAGCGCTGGCTGGCCCAGCCCTACCTGGGCGGGGTGGCGGCGCCCGTCGATGAGCCCGCCCGTGGTCGCCCGGTCATGGCCGATCGCACCGGCTATCTGCAACGGGTGGACATGCCGCTGCTGGCGGACCTCTGCGGCGACCAGGGTCGCCTGCGTCTGGCCGTTCTGCCCGGCGCCTTTCTCGATCCGGCGCAACCGCTGCTCTGGGTCGAGGGCCTGCCACCGGAAAAGGACCAGCGCCTGACCGCCGCCTTCACCCTGGATGCCCGCCGGGTACACGACCAGGATCCGCGCTTCGGCCTGACGGTGCTGGGCGAGATCGCCACCGGGGCGCTGGTGCCCTCGCGCAGCGACTCGGGTACCGCCATCGCCATCCTCGGTCGCGCGCAACGGCTGCTGACGGCGCTCACCGAGCCGCGGGAAGCGGTCGAGCCCCGCTATCCGCGGATCGAGGTGCCGGAGCTGTCGCTGGATGACCTGTTCGACGACTTCTTCCTGCCGGTGGGTCGCGATGCGGCGCCGCTGGTGGAAGTGGGCATGCGGCTGCAGAAAGCCCTGGCGCGCCTGGCGGTCCAGGGCGATGCCCGGATCAGGCGCGAGTGCCTGCGCCATTCGCGCCTGGCGCTGGCCCGCGCCGAGGCCACCCTTGGCCAGGCCGAGGACCGCGTCATCCTCCAGCAACTGGCCGCGGACGTCGAACGCCTCTGCACGGCGCGCCAGTAGTGCAGCGCTAGCGCGACCAGGCCGGATCGGTGGTGAAGGCGATGGTCAGCCAGCGGTCCGGCCCCTCGCCGCCAATGGCCTCGCCGATCTGGTCGCGGATGGCGTCCCATTCGTCCAGGGTCTTGGCCGGCCACCCCAGGGGCACGATGAAGTACAGCTCGATCTGCCGCGCCCGGCCGACCTTGGCCACATAGGCGCGATAGTCGAGAAAGCCGAAGCGCGTGACCATGCCCCGGGCGACTTCATCGACCTGCCGCTTGAGCTCCGGCGGGGTCACCATGAGGATCTCCCTGACGGCCTGCCAGACCAGCCTGAGCGGTATGGGGATGATCAGCACGCAGATGATCGACAGCACCAGGGGATCGATGTAGGGCGTGATCCAGGCATAGGCCGTGCCCTGGGCCAGGGCGCCGATCAGGAAGGCCACCACCAGGGCAGCCGAGATGCTGCCCGACATGATCCAGCTCTTGATGTCGAGCCTGAGGAAGTCCGACTGGATGTCGCGGTTCAACCGGTGCACCAGGGCGGCGAATCCAAAGCAACTCAGGGCCGCGACCAGCGCATAGAGCAGCGCCATGCCGAATGCCAGTGCCTTGCCGCCACTCATCAGGCTGATGATCGAGTTGACCAGCGCGTAACAGGCCACGATGCACAGCACGCTGCCGTTGAGCGCCAGGACCATGGGTTCGAGGTGCCAGAAACCCATGTTGAAGCGCTCGGCCAGTCGCCGATCGCCCTCCGGTTCCTGCGCATGCCGGTGGATCAGCATGGCCACCAGCAGCGCCACGCCGCTCATGAAGGCGTCGGTCAGCGAATAGAAGCCGTCGAAGACGATGGCATAGGAACCGGACAGCACCCCGAAGGCGATACCCACGGCCGCCAGCAGCACCGTGACGGCAATGGAAAAGCGCAGCACCCTGCGCTCGTTGCTCAGCCATTTCAGCATGATCGACTCCGGCCACGGGATCGCCTCCAGGCGTGGCCAACGGGTTGAGTTAACGCCAAGCATAGAGGCCGACAGCTCAACCTGCATGGGCGGTCCGGCAAGGCTTCCATGCACGGACGCAATCAAAAGGCGGTGGGCTTCGGGTGTACACTGCAGCGGTGCTTTTTTCTCCCGGGATCTCTGGCAGCCGCCTGTCCCGTACCGTGGAATCCTCAACGGCGACCCACCATGATCGAAGTTACCGAACGCTCCATCGCCGAGTTGCGTCGCGCACTCGAAACCGGCCAGACCACTGCGGTAGCGCTGGTCGAGGCCTACCTGGCCCGGATCGACGCCTACGATCCACCCACCAGCGCCACCGCGCTCAATGCCGTGGTGGTGCGCAATCCCGAGGCCCTGGCCGAAGCGGCCGCGTCCGATCGCCGGCGCGCCCGTGGCGAGACCCTGGGGCCGCTGGACGGCATCCCCTACACGGCCAAGGACAGCTACCTGGTCAAGGGCCTTACCGCCGCTTCCGGCAGCCCGGCCTTCAAGGACCTAGTCGCCCAGCGCGACGCCTTCACCGTCGAGCGGCTGCGTGCTGCAGGCGCCATCTGCCTGGGCAAGACCAACATGCCGCCCATGGCCAACGGCGGTATGCAGCGCGGCGTCTATGGCCGCGCCGAAAGCCCCTACAACGCCGGCTACCTGACCGCGCCCTTCGCCTCCGGCTCCTCCAATGGTGCCGGCACCGCCACCGCAGCCAGCTTCGCCGCCTTCGGTCTGGCCGAGGAAACCTGGTCCAGCGGCCGCGGCCCGGCGTCCAACAACGGCCTCTGCGCCTACACCCCCTCGCGGGGAATCATCTCGGTGCGCGGCAACTGGCCGCTGACGCCGACCATGGACGTGGTGGTGCCCTATGCCCGCACCATGGCCGATCTGCTGGAAGTGCTCGACGTGGTGGTGGCCGACGATCCCGATACCTCAGGCGATCTCTGGCGCCTGCAACCCTGGGTGCCGCTGCCGCTGGCCTCGGCGGTACGTCCGGCGTCCTACCCGGCCCTGGCCACCGGTCCCAATGCTCTGGCCGGCAAGCGCCTGGGCGTGCCGCGCATGTTCATCAACCAGGATCCGGACGCCGGCACCAGCGAGAATCCCGGCATCGGCGGTCCCACCGGTCAGCGCATCCAGACCCGCGACTCGGTGATCGCCCTCTGGGAACAGGCCCGCGCGGCGCTGGAAGCGGCCGGCGCCAGCGTGATCGAGGTGGACTTCCCGCTGGTCTCCAATTGCGAAGGCGACCGCCCCGGCGCACCCACGGTGTTCAACCGCGGCATCGTCTCCCGGGAATTTCTCCATGACGAACTCTGGGACCTGTCCGCCTGGGGCTTCGACACCTTCCTGCGCGACAACAACGATCCCAGGCTCAATCGCCTGGTGGACGTCGACGGCGAACTGATCTTTCCCCACGAGCCCGGCACCCTGCCCAATCGGGAAGGCGACCTGGCCGCCGGCATGGCCGAATACGTGCGCATGGCCGAGCGGGGGCTCAAGACCCTGGAGCAGATCACCACCCTCCCCGACGGCCTGCGCGGCCTGGAACGGACGCGCAAACTGGATCTGGAAGACTGGCTCGAGGCCCAGGGCCTGGACGCGGTGCTCTTTCCCACCGTGGCCGACGTGGCCCCGGCGGATGCCGAGATCAATCCCGCTTCGGCCGACATCGCCTGGAGCAACGGCGTCTGGGTCGCCAACGGCAACCTCGCCATCCGCCACCTGGGCGTGCCGACCGTGACCGTGCCCATGGGCGTGATGGCCGACATCGGCATGCCGGTGGGCCTGACCTTCGCCGGTCGCGCCTATGACGACGCCAACCTGCTGCGCCTGGCCGCCGCCTATGAGGCGACCGGCTCCAAGCGCCAGATACCGCCGCGGACGCCGCCGCTGGTGGGTTGAGACAGAAGGCGTGGACGCTGGCCGCCAGGCTTCACCCGACGGCCGGAATCGGAGGGTGACCCTGGCGTCAAGGCGCGCTAACCGGAGTGTCCAGCCCCGGGCCGGTTATGCGGACGCCGTCAGCGGCCTAAGGTGGGTTCCAGGCAGGTGCCGTTTGCCGGCGCCGCTGCCCACCTCCACTCCGTCCTGCACGAGGCTACCGCCATGAATCCAGCCAAACGTCTGACCGGAAGCGCGCTGCTGGCGCTCGCCCTTTTGAGTGTTCTCTGGAGCGGCGGCGCAGCCGCCGAATCCACCGCTGAACGCAACCAACGCCTGGTCGAACGGGCCTTCGCGAACTGGAGCGCGGGCCGCGGCAGTCTGTTCGACGACCTGCTCTCGCCCACGGTGGTCTGGACCATCCGGGGCAGCGGTCCGGCAGCGGGCACCTACCATGGCCGCGAGGATTTTCTGCAACGCGCCGTACGCCCCTTCGCGCAGCGCCTGGCCACGCCCATCGTGCCCCGGGTCGAGGGCATCTGGGCACGCGAGGATCAGGTCGTGGTGCGCTGGATGGGCACGGCCACCGCGCGCGATGGCGCGCCCTATCGCAACGAATACGTGTGGATCTTCAGGATGAACGGGGCACGGGCGACCCAGGTCGAGGCCTTTCTCGATCTCGTCCCCTACCAGGACGTCATCGACCGCATAGCCCTGGCAGCCCCCTCGCCAGCCATGCCCAGCGCAGAACGGCAGGCGCCCTGACGCCACCCCCGTGCGATCACGGCCGATGAGCGTCCCAGAGCGTCAGCGCCAGGGTGATGGCGCCCTCGATCACGGGCAACGCCACGCCATCCCGCGCCATGGGTGAAATGCCCAGCAGCAAGCCTTCGAACAGCGTCGCCAGGACAGGCGCTTCGGTGCCCGCCGCGAGATCGCCACGGTCGATACCGCGCCTGACGCAGGCCAGCAGACCGGCGCGGATCCGGGCACGGGCCTCGCGCAGGGGCAGCGGAATGCTGGAGTCTTCATCCGCATAGGAGCCCAGGGTGCCGAGCGCCACCAGGCAGCCCTTGGGCAGGCGCTCGTCGCACTGCATCCGCGCCGAGCGAGACAGGGCCGAGGCAATCGCCTCCCGCGGGGCCAGGGTCTCGTCGAACAGCGGATCGTTCACCCGGCCATGGGTCTCCATGTAGCGGGCGACTACCTCCTTGAACAGCGCCTCCTTCGAACCAAAGGCCGCATAGAAGCTGGGCGCGGTGATGCCGCCGCCGATCGCCGCCTTGAGCCGACTCAGGGAGGTCGCCTCATAGCCATAGCGCCAGAACAGCAGCATCGCGTCATCGATTGCCTGGGTGCGGTCGAAGGACCGCGGACGCCCCACCTGAGCCACAGCCGTACTCCTCGTCAAAATCGATTTTTATACTAGACGATACAGAATTCATTGACCAGCCCGAGGACCTGCTGCTTAGATATATACCGATCGATACATATCTAAGGAGCCTAGCCGTGACCGCGACCCCCAACCCTGAACGCCTGCCAGTGGCCGCGCTGCTGGCGCTGGCGATGACCGGCTTCATCTGCATCATGACCGAGACCCTGCCCGCCGGCCTGCTCCCCGGGATCGCCCAGGGACTCCAGGTCTCCAATGCCCTGGCCGGGCAGACGGTGACCGCCTATGCCGCCGGCTCGCTGACGGCCGCCATCCCCCTCACCCTGGCGACGGCGCACTGGCGGCGTCGCCGGGTGCTGCTGGCGACCATCCTGGGCTTTCTGCTGTTCAACACCCTCACCGCGCTCTCTTCCAGCTATCCGCTGACCCTGGTCGCCCGCTTCGCCGCCGGGGCCGCGGCCGGCCTCGCCTGGAGTCTGCTGGCCGGCTATGCCCGGCGTCTGGTAGTGCCGCGCCTGCAAGGGCGGGCGATGGCCATCGCCATGCTCGGCACGCCGGTCGCCCTGTCGCTGGGCGTACCCCTGGGGACCTGGCTGGGCGGGCTGCTGGGCTGGCGGCTGGCCTTTGCCTGCATGTCCGCCCTCACCCTCGGCCTGATCGTCTGGGTGCTGGCCAAGGTGCCCGACTATCCGGGGCAGACCGAGGGCCAGCGCCTGCCGCTGCGCCAGGTGTTCGCCACGCCCGGCATTCGCGCCATCCTCGGCGTGGTCTTTACCTGGATGCTGGCCCACAACCTGCTCTACACCTATATCGCCCCCTTCCTCGCCCAGGCCGGGCTGGGCGACCAGGTCGATCGAGTGCTGCTGACCTTCGGGGCGGCGTCACTGGCGGGGATCTGGATCACCGGGCGGATCGTCGACCACAGCCTGCGGCGAGCGGTGTTGCTGAGTCTCCTCGGCTTCGCCGCGATCGCGCTGCTGCTGGGACTCAATCGTGACTCGGCGCCGCTGCAGTACCTGGGCGTCTTTGGCTGGGGCCTGACCTTTGGCGGTGCGGCCACCCTGCTGCAGACCGCCCTGGCGGATACCGCGGGGAGTGGCGCCGATGCTGCTCTGGCGATGAACGTGGTGACCTGGAACAGCGCCATCGCCGGGGGCGGCATCCTCGGCGGCCTGTTGCTGGACGGCATCGGCCCCCAGGCGCTGAGCTGGGCGGTGGTGGCGCTGTCACTGAGCGCCCTGGCCATCGCCGCCAGTGCCCGGCGCCACGGCTTTCCCGCCGGCACCCGGGCGAGCGGCTCAGCGGTCATGGGTCACTGACCCTGGGTGCGGGCGCCCTGCCCGCCTCCTCAGCCCTGGTGCGGCTGTGCCTCCAGGGTCTCGCCCTGGAAGAACGCCGGCGCGCGCCAGCGGGCGAACAGCATCAGCACCAGGCCCAGTGCCAGGATCGTCACGGCGATGATGAACACCAGGCCGATGCCGCCGAGGTGGGAGCCGCTGCCGAAGTCCGGCGAGAGGCTGGCGATGGCGGTCTGCCAGAAGATCACCGAGAGGATGATGGCGCCCAGCAACGGGCAGAGGCCACGCAGCAGCGCATGGCGCAGGCTGTCGAACAGGCTGCGGCGGAAGTACCAGACGCAGGCGTAGGCGGTCAGCGAGTAGTAGAAGCAGATCATCATGCCCAGGGCGGTGATGGTGTCCGCCAGGACGTTGTCGCTCAGGGTGCGCATGACCACATAGAAGCCGCCGGTGGCGATGCCCGCGGCGATGGTGGCATAGCGCGGCGTGCGCGATCTCGGGCAGATGTGGGCGAAGCGCCGCGACACCGCGCCGTAGTACCCCATCGCCAGCAGGGTGCGCGCCGGGGAGATGAAGGTGGACTGCAGCGAGGCGGCGGTGCTGGCCAGCACCGCGATGGACATCAGGATCGCCAGCGGCCCCATTACCGGACCGGCCAGGTGGGCGAAGACGTTTTCCTGGATCTCCGGATTACCCAGGCCCAGGCCGGCTTCGCTGATGCCGGCGAATTGCAGGGTCGCCGCTGCGGTGAAGAGGTACAGCAGCAGGATCAGCAGCACCGTGACCGTGGCCGCCCGCCCCGGCACCTTCTGGCTGCCCACCGATTCCTCGCTCACCGTGAGGCAGACATCCCAGCCCCAGAAGATGAAGATCGACAGCGACAGCCCCGCCGCGAAGGCGGAAAAGGATTCGACGTTGAAGGGATTGAACCACTCCGGGTGGAAGACCACCGGCGCCGCCTCGGGCGCGGCATTGAAGGCCGCCAGGGAAAAGCCGATCAGTACCAGCAGCTGCAAGGCCACCAGGCCGTACTGGACGCTCATGGTCATGCCGATGCCGCGACAGCTGATCCAGACCGCGATGGCGATGAAGACGCAACAGGTGACGACGTTCACCAGCAGGTGCTGCGACAGCGCCGCCAGCTCCGCCCGGCCGCTAAGCTGGGCGAGGAACAGGTAGAAGAAGTCCACCGCCACCCCGGCGAGGTTGGACAGCACGATGGTGGTGGCCGTGACCAGGCCCCAGCCGCCGATCCAGCCGATCATGGGACCGAAGGCGCGGGTCGACCAGGTAAAGGAGGTACCGCTGTCCGGATCAACCGCGTTCAGCTCGCGATACCCCAGGGCCACCAGCAGCATCGGCAGGAAGCCGACGATGAAGACCGCCGGCAGATAGACGCCCACCTCGCGCACGGTGGGGCCCAGGGCGCCGGTCAGGGTGTAGACGGGGGCGATGGTGGAGATGCCCAGCACCACGCAGGCGAGCAGGCCGAGGGAGCCGGCGGCCAGGCCCTTGGCGGACGGATCGGCCAGGGCTGCCGGCCCGGCGGTGTCCGAGCCGCCGGCCGGCGTGCCCTTGCGCTGTTCAGTCATAGGTCTCTGTCCTGCTGTTGGTCTTGTTATTCAGAGTGCGGCGTGTGCGGCAAGGTGCCTAGCGCGCGGCGGCATGGCGCTGGCAGGCGTCGCGGAACGCGTCCAGCAGCGCCAGGGATTCGGGGTTGTCGCGGAAATTCCACTCGGGATGCCACTGCACCCCGACGACGAAGCCCGGAGCATTGGCCAGGGATACCCCTTCCACCAGCCCATCCGGCGCATGGGCCTCGATGCGCAGCCCGGGCGCCAGGCGCGCGATACCCTGGCTGTGCAGCGAATTCACCTGGAAGCTGGCCGGCAGGCCGAGGCGCTCGAACACTCCCCCAGGCGGCACGGTGACCGGGTGCGTGGGCGCGTACTGCTCGGCGAGCAGCTCGCTCTGGGGCTCGCGGTGATCGGCATGCCCGGGCAGCTCCTGGACGCGCTGATGCAGGCTGCCGCCCAGGGCCACGTTCAGCTCCTGAAAGCCGCGGCAGATGCAGAACACCGGAATGCCGCGGTCGATGGCCAGGCGCAGCAGCGGCAGGGTGTAGGCGTCGCGCGCGGCATCGTGGTGGGTGCCGGCGAGACTCGCCGGTCCCTGGTAGTGATGGGGCTCGACATTGGAAGGCGAGCCGGTGAACAGCAGGCCGTCAAGGTGCGCCAGCAGCGCCTGCGGATCGCTCGGCACGCTGCGCGCCGGCAGCACCACCGGCACGCCGGCATGACCCGCCGCCTCGACGTACTTGTCGCCGACGGTATGGGAATCGTATTTGCCGAGCGTCTGCCGGCACGCCGTCACGCCAATGAGGGGCATAGGGGACATGGCTTATCTCCAGAGTGGCCGCCGGTACGCGGCGGGCGGACAGGGTCAGATACCGAGGCGATCGCGCAACTGGTAGTAGGTCGCGCCCAGAGCGGTGAAGGGCACGCGCAGGAGCTGCCCGCCCGGGAAGGGATAGTGCGGCAGGCCGGCGAAGGCATCGAAGCGCTCGGCCTGGCCGCGCAGGGCCTCGGCCAGTACCTTGCCGGCCAGGTGGGTGTAGGTGACGCCGTGACCGCTGCAGCCCTGGGAGTAGTAGATGTTGTCGCCGAGGCGGCCCACCTGGGGCAGGCGCGACAGCGTCAGGAGGAAGTTGCCGGTCCAGGTGAAATCGATCTTCACGCCCTTGAGTTGCGGAAAGGTCTGCAGCATCTTCGGCCGGATGATGGCCTCGATGTCCGCCGGATCCCGCGCGCCATAGACCACGCCCCCGCCGTAGATCAGCCGGCGATCGGCGCTGAGGCGGAAGTAGTCGAGGAGGTAGTTGCAGTCCTCGACGCAATAGTCCTGGGGCAGCAGGCTGCGCGCCAGCTCCTCGGACAGCGGCTCGGTGGTGAGCACCTGGGTGCCGCAGGGCATGGACTTGGCGGCCAGTTCCGGCACCAGCCCGCCCAGGTAGGCGTTGCCGGCGACCACCACGAAACGCGCCTTCACCTGACCCTGAGCGGTATGCACCACAGGGTTGGCGCCGCGGTCGATGCGGGTGGCCGCGCTCTGCTCGTAGATCTTGCCGCCGAGGGACGCCACGGCCGCCGCCTCCCCAAGGGCCAGGTTGAGCGGGTGGATATGGCCGCCGCTCATGTCCAGCAGGCCACCCAGGTAGCGATCGGTGCCGACCACCCTGCCGATGCCGGCCTTGTCGAGCAGCTGCAGCTGGGTATGGCCGTAGCGCTCCCAGAGCTTCTGCTGGGCTTCCAGGTGACCGAGCTGCTTGCCGGTCAGGGCCGCGAACACGCCACCATCCTTCAGATCGCACTGGATGCCATAGCGAGCAATGCGCTCACGAATGATGCGACCGCCCTCGAAGGCCATTTCGCCCAGCAGTTGCGCCTGCCTGGGTGGCAGCTGGCGCTCGATGGTATCGATGTCGCGGCTGTAGCTGTTGACGATCTGGCCGCCATTGCGCCCGGAGGCGCCGAAGCCGACCCGCGCCGCTTCCAGCACCGTCACGCTGAAGCCGTGCTCCAGCAGGAACAGCGCGGTGGAAAGCCCGGTGTAACCGGCGCCGATGACGCAGACGTCGCTGTCGACATTGCCCTGGAGCACCGGGTATTCGGTGTGGATGTTGCGCGAAGCCGCGTAGTAACTGCCGACGTGTTGTTGCATGGTGAGATTCCTCTGCCTGCGGCTCCGGCGTGAACGCCCGGGCCGCCGCGCCTGTTCAGAGCTTGATCCAGGTCGCCTTAAGTTCGGTGTATTTGTCGAAGGCGTGCAGCGACTTGTCGCGTCCGTTGCCGGACTGCTTGAAGCCGCCGAAGGGCGCCGTCATGTCGCCGCCATCATACTGGTTGACCCAGACACTGCCCGCACGCAAGGCGCGGGCCACGCGATGGGCGCGGGAGAGGTCGCTCGTCCAGACGGCGGCGGCCAGGCCATAGGGGGTGTCATTGGCGATGCGCACGGCCTCCGCTTCGCCATCGAAGTCGATCACCGCCAGCACCGGGCCGAAGATCTCTTCCCGAGCGATGCGCATGGCGTTGTCCACGCCTTCGAAGATAGTCGGCGTGACGTAGCTGCCACCGGTTTCGCTCAGGGCCCGCTCGCCGCCGCTCACCAGTCGCGCCCCCTCGGCGCGGCCGGCCTCAATAAACTCCAGCACGGTGCGCAGATGGCCCTCGTCCACCAGGGCGCCGACGCGGGTATCGGGATTCAGCGCATGGCCGGGCGTCCACGCCTGCAGCGCCTCCGCCACCAAGGCCAAAAAGCGCGTCTTGATCGAGCGCTCGACCAGCAGCCGCGAGCCGGCGATGCACACCTCGCCCTGGTTGAAGGCGATGGCTGCGGCGGCTGCCTCGGCTGCGGCCCTAAGGTCCGGGGCGTCGGCGAAGACGATGTTGGGGCTCTTGCCACCCGCCTCCAGCCAGACCCGCTTCATGTTCGACTCGCCGGCATAGACCAGCAGCTGCTTGGCGATGCGGGTGGAGCCGGTAAAGACCAGGGTATCCACGTCCGGGTGCAGCGCCAGCGCCTGGCCGACGGTGTGGCCGTAGCCGGGCAGCACGTTGAACACGCCCGCCGGGATGCCGGCCTCCAGCGCCAGGGCAGCGATGCGAATGGCTGTCAGCGGCGACTTCTCGGACGGCTTGAGGATCACCGAGTTGCCGGTGGCCAGCGCCGGCCCCAGTTTCCAGCAGGCCATCATCAGCGGGAAATTCCAGGGCACGATGGCCGCGACCACCCCGACCGGTTCGCGGGTCACCAGGCCGAGCTGGTCGCGCGGCGTGGGCGCCACCTCGTCGTAGACCTTGTCGATGGCCTCGGCGCTCCAGCGGATGGCATTGGCCGCCGCCGGCACATCGATGGCGAGCGAATCGCTGATCGGCTTGCCCATGTCCAGGGTTTCCAGCAGCGCCAGCTCCTCGGCATGGGCCAGCAAGAGATCGGCGAAGGCGATCAGCACCCGCTTGCGCTGCGCCGGTGCCCGATGGGCCCAGTCGCCTCGCGCGAAGCTCGCCCGCGCAGCCTGCACGGCGAGCTCGGCATCCTCGGCCATGCAACTGGCCACCCGGGCCAGCGGGCGACCATCCACCGGACTCAGGTCGGCGAAGGTCGCGCCGCCCTGGGCGGCCTGGTAGCGGCCGTCGATGAAGGCACGGGCTTCGATGGTCAACGCCTGGGCACGCTGCTCCCAGTCCTGTTGCGTCAGCACGGTCATGATCAGGCCTCCTAGACGGTATGCAGGTACCAGTTGTATTCGAGGTCGGAGATGGTGGTCTCGAACTCCTCCAGCTCGGCTTCCTTGCAGGCGACGAAGATGTCGATGTACTCGGGGCTGATGTACTGGTTCATCACCGCGCTGTCGTCCAGCCGGCGCAGGGCGTCGCGCAGGTTGTTGGGCAGGCTCTGTTCGAGCTGCTCATAGGAGTTGCCACTGACCGGGGCGCAGGGCTCCAGGCGCTGGGTCATGCCGTGGTGAATACCGGCGAGGATCGAGGCCATCATCAGATAGGGATTGGCATCGGCCCCGGCGACCCGGTGTTCGATGCGGATCGCCTCGCTGCTGCCGGTGGGCACGCGCACCGCCACGGTGCGGTTATCGAGGCCCCAGCTCGGCGCATTGGGCACATAGAACTGGGCGCCGAAGCGGCGGTAGGAGTTGACGTTCGGGCAGAGAAAGGCCATCGACGCCGGCAGGGTTTCGAGAATGCCGGCGATGGCATGGCGCAGCGGCGCATGGTGCTCGGGATCGTCGGTGGCGAAGATGTTCTGCCCGGTCTGCTTGTCCAGCAGCGAAATGTGCACGTGCAGGCCGTTGCCCGCCTGGCCGGGATAGGGCTTGGCCATGAAGGTGGAATCCATCTCATGGTCGTAGGCGATGTTCTTGATCAGCCGCTTGAGCAGCACCGCGTAGTCGCAGGCCTTGATGGCGTCTTCGACGTGATGCAGGTTGACCTCGAATTGCGCCGGCGCGGATTCCTTGACGATGGCATCGGCTGGTAACCCCTGCTCCTTGGCGCCTTCCAGCATGTCCTGCAGGCAATCCACGTATTCGTCCAGGTCGTCGATCAGATAGACCTGGGTGGAGACCGGCCGCTTGCCGGAGATCGGCGAGCGCGGCGGTTGCGGCCGGCCGTTCACGTTCTCCTGGTCGATCAGATAGAACTCCAGTTCGAAGGCGGCGCAGATGGTCAGCCCCAGGTCGTCGAACTTCTTCACCACCCGGCGCAGCACCTCGCGCGGATCGGCGAAGAACGGCGAGCCGTCCTGTTCGTGCATGGTCATCAGCAGTTGCGCGGTCGGGCGCTTCTGCCAGGGCTCGTAGCTCAGGGTGCCGGGAATCGGAAAGCAGGTGCGGTCGGCGTCGCCGATGTGCAGGCCCAGGCCGGTGCTTTCCACCGTGGAGCCATTGATGTCCAGGGCGAACAGCGAGGCCGGCAGATTGATGCCGCGCTCATAGACCTTGGAGAGACTGGCCCGCTCGACGCGCTTGCCCCGGATGACGCCGTTCATGTCGGTGATCAACAGATCGACGTACTGGATCTCGGGGTGCTCCTTGAGAAAGCCGTTGGCTTCGGTGAGCTGGACGACGCGGGGGGATATCGAATTCATGGGAGGCATCCTTGACGCTGGCCCGCTTCGTTGTGCTTGCTCGTGCGGGTCTGGCAGCGTGGCTGTGGGCGGTGGTTGCTGCAGGCGCCGACCCTGTCTGCAAGGTCCGCCCTTCCACCTGATTGCCCTTGGAGGGCCGGGCCAGTATAAATTGGCATGAGCGCAACCCATATCGGCGAATCGGCAAAGGAAGAATGCACCGATGCAATATCAGATAGGTCATGCCGATCTCAAGCTGATCCTTGCCCTGGTCCGCGGCAGGACCCTGGCCCGCGCGGCGGAACAGTTGCAGGTGGACGTCTCCACGGTCTTTCGCGCCATCCGCAAGCTCGAAGCCAATCTGCAGGTCGCGCTGTTCGACAAGACCCGCCGCGGCTACACCCCGACCCAGAGCGCCAAGGCCCTCGCCGAACAGGCCGAGCGCGCCGAACAGGCGCTGGACGCGGCGCGCATCGCCCTCACCCAGGGCGAGAACGTCATCAGCGGCACGGTCCGCCTGACCTGCACCGATGCCGTGCTGCGCAGCCTGCTACTGCCCGGCCTCGCGGACCTCATGCCGCGCTATCCCGCGGTCGCCCTGGAAGTCGCCACCTCCAACACCTTCGCCAGCCTGAGTCGGCGGGATGCGGACATCGCCCTGCGCCTGTCCAACGCCCCGCCCGAACACCTCATCGGCCGCCGCCTCGGTCGCAGCTCGTATTTCGTTTGCGGTCACGAACGCTATCGCAGCGGTTACGGCCAGCTGGCCACCGAGCTGCCCTGGATCGCCCCGGACGACTCCCTGGCCGATCACGTCTCGGTGACCTGGCTGCGCCAGGCCTATCCCAGCCTCACCCCGCGCTATCGCTGCAGCAGCATGTCCTCGGTCGGCAGCCTGGTCGGCGCCGGTCTCGGGGTGGGCGCCCTCCCCGATTTCATGATCAGCAGCCTGGAGGGCGTCGAACGCCTGGGTCCGGCGCTGCATGGCTGCGACACCGATATCTGGCTGCTGACCCGCCCGGACAATCTGTCGCTGCGCTCGGTGCAGATCCTCTTCGATGAGTTGGCGAATCTGTTGAAGGCGCGGATAGCGGATGTCTGTCAGGCCTGAAACGAAGCGTTCGTTCGTCCGTTTTGCTGCCAACTTGCCTAAAACTTTTGAAACACCACGTCCCACTTAAACAACCACCTAAAAAGGTTTTAACGAATTTTTCACGCATTCTTCACGAGCTTTTTGAAGATAAGGTCGCTAATGCGACCAAGAGCCCTCAAGCGCTCTTCCGACAACAAGAGTCAAGCACCCAAGGCGCTCTTTCCAAGTAGATCGTCGGCGACGAATTGCCTTAAAAAACAAGCGGGTTAGGCGATATCGATGGGCGTGAGGAACCTGTCCATGGAGACAACGATGAGCCGCCTGTTCGTCATCCCCGAGAATCCCGATCGCGACTGCCTGCTGCAGATCCACAGATTGCTGACGTTGAGAATCGATCAACTGCGCAATGTGGATATGGGCAGTCCGCAACTACAGGACATGCTCTTTCAGTTCGAAGCCCTGACGGCGGAAACTATCCAACTGGTGGAGGAAGTCGCAGTTCGACTTGCCACGGAAACAAGCTAGCTGACGACTGACCGTGCAAGTCCGGACGGCGCGGCACTCCTAGGCGAAACGCCTCCTGGTGATCCGTGCCGCTGCCGGCAAAAGCAGACCTTGGGTAACGTCGCCCTCAAGGAGGAAGGCGCGCACGATCAGGCTCCGTCCAGCATGAGCGTCCATTCGCAGATCAAGAGCTACCGGCTCGATTCCGTTCTCGAAAAGCTGAACGACACGACCGGCAGCCGGCAGCCACCCGTCTTCGCCAGCGCCCTGGCGCGGCGCCACCCCGCGAGGCGTCCGACGCTGTCCAGACTGCTGGAGCGACTGCGCCGCACGGCTGGCTCGAGCACGTCCGGCGAGCGCGATGCCGAGCGGCGCCGAGCCCCCAATGAAGTCATCACCCAGCATCCAAGGCCAGACCGATGAAGAACGCCAAACTCGCCACGCTGCCCACGCAAACACTGATGCAGCGCCTGACGCGTGAACTGGACGGCTGGACCGTGCTGGTCAGCCCGACCTGCCCTGACGGCTCGATCTTCGCGCGCCTGTATTCGCGCGCCGACCGGCGCGCGATCGCCATCCCCTTCGATGTCCAGGCGATCGATAACGACAGCTATATCCGCGAACGGCTGGCGCTGGTGCGCGCCTCCCGCGACTGACCGGACCTCCGCGCAACCGACCTCTCAGCCAGGGCGGCAGGGGCCGGTACTGCCCCGCACCACCAGTTCGAAGGGCAGCACCACCTCCCGGCGGGGCGGTGGTGAACCGGCAAGGGTCTCCAGCAACAGGGCGACCGCGCGCTGGCCGAAGGCTTCCGCGGGCTGGGCGATGGTGGTCAGCGGCGGATCGCTGTAGGCGGCGAAGGCGATGTCGTCGAAGCCGGCCAGGGACAGATCCTCGGGCACCCGCAGTCCGGCGCCGCGAAGGGTCTGGAGGGCACCGATCGCCATTTCGTCGCTGCAGCAAAACAACGCCGTCGGCCGCTCCGAAAGCCCCAGCAGTGCCCGCGCCGCGGCGGCGCCGGCGGCCAGGGTGAAATCACCCGGGTGCAGCAGGTCAGGATCCAAGGGGACACCGGCCTGGCTGAGCGCCTCCTGATAACCCGCCAGGCGTTCCAGGGTCAGCGGACTGCGTTCCGGTCCCTTGATCAGGGCGATGCGCCTGTGACCGAGCGCCAGCAGGTGTTCGGTCAGGCGGCGGGCGGCGGCGCGATTGTCCAGCCGCACCTTGGGCCAGGAATGCTCGGCGAGCACCTCGCAGGCATTCACCGCCGGCGGTGCGTCGGGGTCACCGGCGAAGGGATCGAAGGCGCGCAGCTGGATCACCCCATCCGCCTGCCGCGCATAGACCAGTTCGGCGTACTCGCGCTCGCGGGCCTCGTCCCCCGCGGTATCGCACAGCAGCACCCGATACCCCGCCGCCTGGGCCGCCTGCTGAATCCCGGCGATGACGCGGGCGAAGAAGCTGTTGGCGATCAGCGGCACCAGCACCACCAGATTGCCGGTGCGGCGCGAGCGAAACTGCACCGCCATACCGTTGGGCCGGTAGTTGGCCGCGGTCACGGCGGCCTGCACCCGTTCGCGGGTCGCCGGCGCCACCACCTCGGGATTCTTCAGGGTGCGCGATACGGTCGCGACCGATACCCCGGCCAGTTCGGCGACCCTGCGGATATTGGACATGCGGCCTCGGTTGGCGTGGGAAAGGGTGCAACTGTGCGCAAAGCCCGGCGTGCGGGCAAGCCGTACGTCCGCCGGGCGCTTGACTAAAGCCCGGCGCAGGCTCCAAATACCCGCATATGTAACCGGTTACACTCAGCACAATAACAAACCGAGGGTAAGAGGATGCAGGCTGAAACCGACGGCAAGGTCCGTTACGGCATGATCGGTGGCGGCCAGGGCGCCTTCATCGGCGCGGCCCATCGGCGCGCCGCGGCCCTGGATGGCGCGCTCGAACTGGTCTGCGGCGCCTTCAGCCGAGATCCGGCCAACAACGAGGCGACCGGCCGCGAGCTGGGTCTGGCGCCCGAACGGGTCTATGCCTCCTGGGAGACCCTGCTGGCCAGCGAAGCCCGGCTGCCCCCCGAGCAACGGGTCGAGTTGCTGGTGATCGTCACGCCCAACGATCTCCATGTACCCATCGCCCAGGCGGCCCTGAGCGCCGGCTTCCACGTCTTTTCGGAAAAGCCCGCCGGCATCTCCCTGGCCCAGGTGCAGCGCCTGGCGGAAACGCTGGCCGCCCTGCCCCGGCCCCTGCGCTATGCGCTGGCCCATACCTACCTCGGCTATCCGCTGGTGTGGGAAGCCCGCGAGCGCGTCGCCCGCGGCGAGCTGGGGGCACTGCGCAAGATCCATGTGGAATACCCCCAGGGCTGGCTCGCCCAGGACCTGGCCGCTACCGGCAACCGGCAGGCGGCCTGGCGCGACGATCCGGCCCTCTCCGGCCCGGGCGGGTGCCTGGGCGACATCGGCACCCATGCCTTCAGCCTCGCCGAATTCATCGGCGGCCAGCCCATCACCCGCCTCAGTGCCCACCTGCGCAGCCACCTGCCCGGTCGGCGGCTGGACGACGATGTCATGGTGCTGTTCGAAACCGCCGCGGGCGCCAGCGGCAGCCTGCTGGCCAGCCAGGTCTGCATTGGCGAGGAGAATGGCCTGCGCATCCGCCTCTACGGAGAGCGCGGCAGTCTGGAGTGGCAGCAGCAGGCACCCAACAGCCTGCTGCAGCGCAGCCTCGACCAACCGCCACAGACCCTGCGCGCCGGCCTCGGTCTGCCCTGGCTGAGTGCCGGTACCCAGCAGCGCCTGCGCCTGCCCGCCGGGCACCCGGAGGGCTATCTCGAAGCCCTGGCCAATCTCTATCGCGAGCTGGCCGCGGCCATTCGCGATCCCGCCGATCCCGCGCCGGGCCTGCCCGGCATCACCACCGGCTGGCGCGGCCTGGCCTTTATCGAAACCGCCCTGGCCAGCCATCGGCGCCAGGGCGCCTGGACCCCCTTACCGAACCTAGGAGCCTGAACATGGCCGCCAACGCTCGTCCCGGCCTCAAGGGCCCGGCGATCTTTCTCGCCCAGTTTCTCGACGACAAGCCGCCCTTCGACACCCTGCCCAACCTGGCGCGCTGGGCGGCGGACCTCGGCTACCGCGGCCTCCAGCTGCCGACGCTGGGCCCCCAGTGCCCGAATCTGGAACGCGCCGCCGCCAGCCAGGACTACTGCGACGAACTGCTCGGGCAGTGCGCCGAAGCCGGAGTGGCCATCAGCGAACTCTCCACCCACCTGCAGGGGCAACTGGTGGCCGTGCATCCGGCCTTCAGCGAGGCCTTCGACGGCTTCGCCCCGCCGGCGCTCCGTGGCCGCCCGGACGAGCGCCAGGCCTGGGCGGTCAAGCAGCTCAAGCTGGCCGCCAAGGCCAGTCGCCGCCTCGGTCTCAAGGCGGTGGCGAGCTTTTCCGGTGCCCTGCTCTGGCCCTATGTCTATCCCTGGCCGCAGCGGCCCGCCGGCCTGGTGGACGAGGGCTTCACCGAACTGGCCCGGCGCTGGCGACCGATCCTCGACGTCTACGGCGAAGAAGGCATCGACCTCTGCTTCGAATTGCATCCGGGCGAGGACCTGCACGACGGCGCCACCTTCGAGCGCTTCCTGGCGGCCGTGGACGACCATCCCCGCGCGCGCATCCTCTATGACCCCAGCCATTTCGTCCTGCAGCAACTGGACTACCTGGGCTTCATCGACCGCTATCACGCGCGCATCGGCATGTTCCACGTCAAGGACGCGGAATTCCGTCCCGATGCCCGCAGCGGTGTCTATGGCGGTTACCAGGACTGGGCCGAGCGGCCGGGACGCTTCCGTTCCCTGGGCGATGGCCAGGTCGATTTCGGCGCCATCTTCAGCAAGCTCACCCAGTACGGCTTCGAAGGCTGGGCGGTGCTGGAATGGGAGTGCTGCCTCAAGGACGCGGCCCAGGGCGCGGCCGAAGGAGCGCCCTTCATCCAGCGCCACCTGATCCAGCCGGCCACCCGCGCCTTCGACGACTTCGCCGGCAGCGACGCCGACCCGGCGCGCAATCGGCGGATGCTCGGCCTGGAGTAAGGATCCGCCTCGTTTTTTCGTCACATAACCCACAACAAGGAATCGACGATGAACGCACTTTCGCTACGCCTGAGCACCCTGATGTTCCTGCAGTTCTTTATCTGGGGCAGCTGGTTCGTCACCCTGGCGACCTTTCTCGGCAATACCCTGGGCGCCAATGGCGGCCAGATCGGCCAGGCCTTCGCCACCCAGTCCTGGGGCGCGATCCTGGCGCCCTTCGTGATCGGCCTGATCGCCGATCGCTACTTCAACGCCGAGCGCATCCTCGGCCTGCTGCACCTGGCCGGCGCGGTGCTGCTCTACCAGCTCTATGCGGCGGCCGACTTCACCACCTTCTATCCACTGGTACTGGCCTACATGCTCTGCTACATGCCGACCCTGGCGCTGGCCAACTCCGTGGCCTTCCGCCACCTGGCCGATCCAGCCCGGCAATTCGCCAAGATCCGGGTTTGGGGCACCCTGGGCTGGATTGCCGCCGGCCTGGCGATCAGCTTCGTCTTCGCCTGGGACAGCCGTAGCGGCATCGCCGCCGGGGCCCTGCGCAACACCTTCCTGCTCGGCGCCGCGGCCTCGCTCATCCTCGGTCTCTACAGCTTCAGCCTGCCGCGCACCGCGCCGCTGCCGGCCACCCGCGGCGGCCTGGGCGCGATGCTCGGCCTGGACGCCCTGCGCCTGCTCAAGGACCGCAGCTTCGCGGTGTTCTTTGCCGCCTCGGTGCTGATCTGCATTCCGCTGGCCTTCTACTACCAGAACGCCAACCTCTTTCTCGCTGAACTGGGGGTGGCCAATCCCACCGGCATGATGACCCTCGGCCAGGTGTCGGAGGTGGGCTTCATGCTGCTGCTGCCGCTGTTCATCCGCCGCTTCGGCCTCAAGCGCACCCTGCTGGTGGGGATGCTGGCCTGGGCGGTGCGCTATGGCTGCTTCGCCCTGGGCGCCCAGGGTGACGCCCTCGCCTACCTGCTGCTGGGCATCGCCCTGCATGGCGTCTGCTATGACTTCTTCTTCGTTTCCGGGCAGATTTACACCGACGCCAAGGCCGGCGAAGCGAACAAGAGCGCGGCCCAGGGCCTGATCACCCTGGCCACCTATGGCGTGGGCATGCTGGTCGGCTTCCGGGTCGCCGGGATGGTCTCGGACCACTATGCCAGCGCCGCCGGCCATGACTGGCAGGGCATCTGGCTGTTCCCGGCGCTGTTCTCCCTGGGCGTGCTGCTGGCCTTCCTGGTTACCTTCCGCGACGCCCGCCCGACGCGCGCCACGGCGGCTGCGCCCGTGCGCTAGTACATTGCCATCGGAGGCCCGACTCGACTTGGGTCGGGCCTCCGATCAGCGCCTTCCTCCCCGACGATCCAGCTAGACCCGTGGCGCAGGCGCTGCGCCTGCCGGTCTGCGCTTTTGTGCTCTCTCCCGCGCCCATCGCCTGCCTTGGGCCGTGAGGCTTTCACCAACCAGACCGCAGTCTGGCAAGACCAATTCGAAAAAATCCAATTGGTCTTGCCAGCTATCCAGACTGGGGTGTAGCTTTCCCTGCCATGGATCTCACATAGGGCAGCGACCCTAGAACAACAACAAGAGAGAGCACCATGCTGGATACCCCATCGCCCCGCGGCGAAGGTGGCGGCCCCGTACCGGCTGCGCCCGCGCCCTGTCTGACGCTCGAAAACATCTCCAAGCGCTTTCCCGGCGTCGTGGCCCTCAACGATGTCAGCCTCAGCCTCTACCCGGGTGAAGTCCACGCCATCTGCGGCGAGAACGGCGCCGGCAAGTCCACCCTGATGAAGATCGTCAGCGGCCAGCAGCCGCCGGACGAGGGGCGGATCCGCTACCTGGGCGAAGAGCGGCAATTCAAGTCGGTGTCGGAAGCCGAGCAGGTGGGCATCGCCATCATTCACCAGGAGCTCAACCTGGTACCCCACCTCACGGTGGCGGAAAACATCTTCCTGGCCCGCGAGCCGGTGCGCTTCGGTCTGATCGACAGGCGCAAGATGCAGGCGGACACCGAAGCCTGCCTGGCGCGCCTGGGCGTGGCCATCAGCCCCCGCGCGCCGGTCTCCAAGCTGTCGGTGGCCCAGCAGCAGATGGTGGAGATCGCCAAGGCGCTGTCGCTGGACGCCCGGGTGCTCATCCTCGACGAACCGACCTCCTCCCTGACCGAAAGCGAGACCCAGGCGCTGTTCAAGGTCATCCAGGACCTCAAGGCGCGCGGCGTCGGCATGCTCTACATCTCGCACCGGCTGGACGAGATGCGCCACATCGTCGACCGGGTGACCATCCTGCGCGACGGTCGCTACGTCTCCACCCAGCGCTTCGCCGAGACCAGTGTCGACGCCATCGTGGCGGGCATGGTCGGACGCTCCCTCGACGAGAAATTTCCGCCACGCACCGCCGTGCCCACTGGCGAGGTGCTGCTGCGGGCGCGGGGCCTGACCCGCAAGGGGGTCTTCCAGGACATCAGCTTCGAGCTGCGCCGCGGCGAGATCCTCGGCTTCGCCGGCCTCATGGGCGCCGGGCGCACCGAGATCGCCCGGGCGATCTTTGGCGCCGAGCGGCTGGATGCCGGCGAGGTGGAGATCAACGGCCGCGCGGTCAGCATCCGCAGTCCGCGCGACGGGATCGATGAAGGCATCGCCTACCTGTCCGAGGACCGCAAGAAGGACGGCCTGGCGGTCAAGATGACCCTGGCGCACAACCTGACCCTGGCCAATCTGGACGCCCTCTGCGGGCCGCTGGGCTTCATTCGCTTCGGCGAGGAGGCGCGGGTCGCCCAGGACTACGTGCGGCGGCTGGACATCCGCACGCCCTCGATCGACAAGGTCACCCGCTATCTCTCCGGCGGCAACCAGCAAAAGATCATCATCGGCAAATGGCTGTTCCGCGACGCCCGGATCATGTTCTTCGACGAGCCCACCCGGGGTATCGACGTCGGCGCCAAGTACGCCATCTACGAAATGATGGACCAGCTGGCGGCCCAGGGCATCGGCGTCGTCCTGATCAGTTCGGAGCTGCCGGAATTGCTCGGCATGAGCGATCGGATCCTGGTCTTTCACGAAGGTCGCCTGACCGGCGATGTCGAGACCCGGGCCACCTCCCAGGACCAGATCATGCACTACGCCTCCGGCTGCACGTCGCACTGACGGCAGCTCGCCCACGCGTGTCGAGCGAGACAGAGAAATGACCGAAAAACAAAAAGAATTCCTGCAGAAGTTTGGCGCCCTGGTCAGCCTGCTGGCACTGATCGCGGTGTTTTCCTCCATGAGCAGCGCCTTCCTGACCATGGGCAATGGCATGAGCGTGGCCTTGCAGGTCACCTCCATCGCCTTTCTCGGCCTCGGCGCGACGGCGGTGATCATTACCGGCGGCATCGACCTCTCGGTGGGCTCGGTGCTAGCCCTGGCCGGCGTGGCCAACGCCATGGCGGTCAAGGCCGGCGCGTCCATCGAGGTGGGCATCCTGGTCGGCCTGATCGTCGGCGGGATCTGCGGGGCGATCAACGGGCTGTTCGTGACCCTGGTCAAGCTGCCGCCCTTCATCGCCACCCTGGGCATGATGCTGGTGGCCCGCGGCCTGGCGCTGAGACTGACCGATGCCCAGCCCATCTCCGGCCTCGGCGCCGCCTTCGGCGTGCTCGGCAACGGCACCCTGGGGCGCATCGAACGCATCGGCGACGACGGCTTTCCCAACGTGATCTTTCCCGGCATCCCCTACCCGGTGATCATCATGATCGTACTGGCCATCGCCCTGTGGCTGGTGCTCAGCCGCACCCGCCTGGGCCGCCACATCTACGCCGTGGGCTCGAACGCCGAAGCGGCCCGGCTCTCCGGGGTCAAGGTGCGCGCGGTCACCCTCTTCACCTACGTGCTGTCCGGCGTGCTGGCCGGCCTGACCGGCGCGGTGCTGATGTCACGCCTGGTCACCGCCCAGCCCAACGAAGGGGTGATGTACGAACTGGACGCCATCGCCAGCGCGGTGATCGGCGGCACCTCCCTTTCCGGTGGCATCGGCAGCGTGTCGGGCACCCTGATCGGCGCCTTCACCATCGGCGTCTTGCGCAACGGCCTCAACATGCTCGGCGTCTCCAGCTTCACCCAGCAGATCATCATCGGCCTGGTGATCCTGCTGACCGTCTGTATCGACCAGCTCCGCAACCGCAAGAAGTGAACCCTCGATAACAACAACAAGGAACGACCGATGAAAAACTTCAAGAAAGTGGTCCTGGGTGTCGCCCTCTCCGCCGCGACCTCCCTGGCGCTGGCCGGTAACGGCGAGATCGCCGTCATCGTCAAGAGTGCCAACTCCAACTACTGGCAGAACGTGCAGAAAGGCGTCCAGGAAACGGCCAAGCAGCACGCCAACTACAAGGTCACCTTCCAGGGACCGGCGTCGGAATCGGCGATCGCGGACGAGGTGAACATGGTGGTCAACGCCGTCAACCGTGGCGTCTCGGGCATCGTGCTGGCGCCGTCCGACCCCGATGCCCTGGTCCCGGCCATCAAACAGGCCTGGGAAGCCCATATCCCGGTGGTGCTGATCGACTCCTCGGTGGCGGAAAGCGGCGCGCCCTACTACCAGTCCTTTCTCTCCACCGACAACAACAAGGCCGGCGAGCTGTCCGCCCAGCGCATGATCGAAAAGGTCGGCAAGACCGGCAAGATCGCCATCATGTCCTATGTGCCGGGCACCGGTTCGGAAGTGGGCCGGGTCGGCGGCTTCCGCAAGTACCTGGAGCAGCATTCGCAGCTGACCGTGGTGGGCCCCTTCTATTCCCAGTCGCAGATGGCCAACGCCCTCAACCAGACCACCGACGTCCTGGCCTCCAATCCCGACCTCAAGGGCATCTACGGCGCCAACGAACCCACCGCGGTCGGCATGGCGCGGGCCATCGCCCAGTCCGGCAAGGCCGGCAAGCTGCAGGCCATCGGCTTCGACGGCAACGAGGACCTGCAGGGCTTCGTCCGCGACGGCACCCTGGACGCCATCGTGGTGCAGAGTTCCTATCGCATGGGCCTGGAATCGGTCGCCACGGTGATCAAGGTCATCGAGAAGCAGAAGGTGCCCAAGTTCATCGACACCGGCGTCCTGCTCATCGACAAGGCCAACCTGGACAGCCCTGACGCACGCAACGTGCTCTATTGAGCGGAGGCCTGGCGATGAATCTCTCCGAACGGCGTCCCCTGGCGAAAAGCCCGCTGGCCCTGCCGGTGCTCGGGCTCGGTTGCTCCCAGCTGGGCGGGCTGTACCGGGACATGCCGCTGCAGCAGGCCGTCGACACCCTGGCCGGCGCCTGGCAGCAGGGCATCCGCTATTTCGACACGGCGCCCTTCTATGGCTATGGCCGCTCGGAGCATCGCCTCGGTGCCTTTCTCGACGAACAGCCACGGGATGACTTCGTGCTCAGCAGCAAGGTGGGCCGGCTGCTCGCGCCCAATGGCAGCGAGCGCGCCAACGGCGACGGCTGGGAACGGCCGCTGCCCTTCAAGCCGGTCTACGACTACCGCTACGACGCCATCCTGAGGTCCCACGAAGACAGCCTGCAGCGACTGGGGCTGGCGCGGATCGACATCCTCTATGTGCACGACATCGGCCGCCGCACCCATGGCGAGCGGCACGACCTCCACTGGCAGGCGCTGACCCGGGGCGGCGGTTTCCGCGCCCTGGAAGAGCTGCGCAGCAGTGGCCAGATCCAGGCCATCGGCCTGGGCGTCAACGAATGGGAGGTGGTGGTCGACAGCCTCGAGGAGTGCCCGCTGGACTGCACCCTGCTGGCCGGTCGCTACACCCTGCTGGAACAGGAAAGCCTGAAGCCCCTGCTCGATCGCTGCCGGGCCCAGGGCCACGCCATCGTCGCCGGCGGAGTGTTCAACTCCGGGATCCTCGCCGGTGGCCAGCACTTCGACTATGGCGCCGCGCCGCCGGTGGTGGTCGCCAAGGTGCGGGCGCTGCAGGCGGTCTGCCAGGAATTCGCGGTCCCCCTGGCCGCCGCCGCCCTGCAATTTCCCCTGGCCCATCCGGCGGTCGCCTCGGCGGTCATCGGCGCACGCAGCGCCGAGCAGGTCGCCAGCAACCTGGCCTGGCTGCAGGCGCCCATTCCGGCGGAGTTCTGGAGCACCCTCAAGCAGCGCGGCCTGCTGGACGCCGACGCTCCCGTGGCGGGAGCCCCGGCATGAAGCCGCACCGCCCTTTCCACCCGCCTCTGTGGCGACGGACGCTCGCCGCCATTCCCAACGAGCGCCCGGCCCTGAATCCAACGTGCATCCCGATGCGATGCGGAGTCTTCCTATGCTGACCGTCATCTGTGAAAAACCCGGCCTGCTGGTCTCGCGCGATACGCCCAAGCCCGCCCGAGGCGAAGGCGAAACCCTGATCCGCATCCGCCGGGTCGGCGTTTGCGGCACCGACCTGCACATCTACGAAGGCAACCAGCCCTATCTGGAATACCCACGGGTGATGGGCCACGAGATTTCCGGCGTCGTCGAGGAAACCGACGACAGCGGGCGCCTGCAGGCCGGGGATATCGTCTACGTGGTGCCCTATCTGTCCTGCGGCCAGTGCATCGCCTGCCGCCAGGGCAAGACCAACTGCTGCACCAGGATCGCGGTGCTGGGCGTGCATCGCGACGGCGCCCTCACCGAATACCTCAGCCTGCCCGACCGCTTCGTCTTCAAGGCCGAGGGCCTCAGCCTCGACCAGGCGGCCATGGTGGAATTTCTCGCCATCGGCGCCCATGCCGTGCGCCGCTCGGGCCTGGGCCAGGCCCAGCGCGTGCTGGTGGTGGGCGCCGGTCCGATCGGCATGGCCGCGGCCATCTTCGCCGGTATCGCCGGGGCCCAGGTCACCGTCCTCGACACCCGCACCGATCGCCTGGCGTTCTGTCGCCAGCATTTGAAGGTCGCCGCCACGGTCACCGTCGGTGACGGCGACAAGGACGAACTGGCGCGGCTGACCGATGGCGAATTCTTCGATGTGGTGTTCGACGCCACCGGCAACGCCCGCGCCATCGAGCGGGGTTTCGAATTCGTCGCCCATGCCGGCAGCTATGTGCTGATCTCGGTGGTCAAGGACCACATCCGCTTCGCCGACCCCGAATTCCACAAGCGCGAGACCACCCTGCTCGGCAGTCGCAACGCCACCGCCGAGGACTTCCAGCACGTCGAGCGCTGCCTGCGCGAAGGCCTGATCCCGGACCAGGCGCTCAATACCCATCGCCTGCAACTGGCCGAGTTGCCTAATCGCTTCGCCGAGCTGCTGGACCCGGCCCGCGGTGTCGTCAAAGCCATCGTCGAAATCTAACGAGCCTGACCTGGCCGAGGAGCGAGACCATGACACGCTACTGCCTGTTGCTGGACCTGCGGGACGACCCCGAGCTCATCGCCGAATACGAACGCCAGCACGCGGCGGTCTGGCCCGAGGTCATCGCCCATCTGCGCGAAGCCGGCGTCGCCAACATGACGATCTGGCGCCTCGGCTGCCGCCTGACCATGCTGCTCGAAGCCGGGCCGGACTTCTCCTTCGCCCGCATGCAGGAGCTGGAACAGCGCAATCCGAAGGTCCAGGAATGGGAAACCCTGATGGCGCGCTATCAGCTGTCCTCGCCGGAGGCGGGATCGGAAAAGTGGCAGCTTGCGACCCCGCTGTTCGAACTGGCGGCCCTGCCCTAGGTCGCTGGCGCCGATCCGGGTAGCCCGTGAGATACTGAAGCCCTTGAAGATGCAGGTTTCATCGATGACGCTGCCCACTGCCACCACCGAAAGAAAGCTCTACCAGAAGATCGCGGATCGCCTGCGCCAGCATATCCGCGAGGGCGCCATCGAAGCCGGCACCCGCCTACCGCCGGAGCGCGACCTGGCGCAGTTGCTGGGCGTCTCCCGGCCGTCGCTGCGCGAAGCCCTGATCGCCCTGGAGATCGAAGGCAGCATCGAGGTCCGCCAGGGTTCCGGCATCTATGTGAACGCCGCCCTGCTCAACAACGGCGCGCGGACCTCCACCCTCGGCGAGAGTCCTTCGGAGCTGATGCACGCCCGGGCGATCATCGAAGGCGCGGCCATCGTGCTGGCCTGCTCCCTGGGCGGCAAGGCCGACTACCGCTACCTGGCGAAGTGCATCCAGAACATGAGCGACAAGATCGCCCAGGGGCTGTCGCCCATGGAGGACGATCGCAAGTTCCACTGCCGCCTGGCCCGGATGAGCGGCAACTCCACGCTGGTGCGCATCATCACCTCGCTGTTCGACGAGCGCCACAGCCCCATCTCCACCCATGTCGCCGAGCAGACCGAAAGCCAGAAGACCTGGGGCGTCGCCGTGGCCGAGCACGAGGCCATCCTGCGCGCCGTGGAAGCCCGCGACCTGATCGGCGCCCAGACCGCCATGCGCCACCACCTGCTCTGCTCGGAAGCGCGCTGGCTGGAGGGGTTCGCGTCCAGCGAGGAGTGAGGAAGAAGCAGGACAGCCAGGACATCCGCCGCGGCCATTGGCATCCACCCTAGGGCGCTTCGTCTCATGGCCTCGCCGAATGCCCGGGCGGAGCACTACGCTCGGCAACGCCTTTGCCGCTAGACTGCAGCCTCCCCTCGCAGATCAGAGCCGCTCGATGCTGCCATCCGACAAGACTCGGCTACCGACACCCACCTCCCTGGAGAGTCGGATCAAGGCACGCTACGAACAGATGTCGGTCGTGGAGCAGAAGCTATCCGACGTGATCCTGGCCGCCCCTGGCCAGCTCGCCATGCAAACGGCGACGGAGCTGGCTACCCGTGCCGGCGTCTCCAAGGCCACCGCCACTCGCTTCTTCCGGACGCTGGGCTATGCCTCCTACGACGAAGCCAGGCGCCAGGCCCGAGTGCTGCGTGGAGAGGGCTCACCGCTCTATCTGCAGGATCGCGGCGCCACCGAACGCACGGTGGATGACCTCCTGCAGCATCATCTGGAGCAGGAACTGGCCAACGTCCGGCAGACCTACCAGTCGCTGAACAGGGACGAACTCTTTGCTGCCGTGCACGCCATCGTGGGTGCCCGGCGGGTGGTCATCATCGGCTTTCGGCATAGCCAGACCATCGCCCACATGGTCCGCAGCCACCTGATCCAGGTTCGCGACGACATCCTGCTGCTGCCCTCGCCCGGCGATAGCCTGGCCGAATATCTCGCAGGCCTGGGGCCAGACGATGTGGCCATCTGCATCGGGCTGCGGCGACGGATGCCGCAACTCGAGAAGACCATGGTCGTGATGGGCCAGCTGGGGGTCCGCATGCTCTACCTGGCCGATGTCCTGGCCGGCAGCCCCGCACAACTGGCGACCTGGGTGATCCGCTGCCACACCGAAAGCACCCTGATGTTCGACAGCAACAGCAGCGTCTCGGCCATGACCAATCTGCTCTGCTCCCTGGTCGGCAAGGAACTGACGGCCCGCAAGACCTCCCACCTGGAAACTGCCGAGCGTCTGCACCAGCAGCTGGAAGAGCTGGATAACTCACGCTGACGCACCATTTCAATTCGTCATGCACCGGATCAAGGCAGCGGATCAGACGTGCGCCCAGGCATCAGAAACATAAATTTCAAATATAAATTATAAGAAACATTAGTTTCTTCAACAGGTTGCGGCAGTCGCTCCGCCGCTCGGCTGACGTGGCATGCTTTCTGCGATGACGCTTGGGTCACCCCACCCGACCAAGGCGCTCCCATGACTTCTCTCCCTTACCGCTGTGCGCTGACGCTTTCCGCCCTGGCCCTCGGGCTCGGCCTTCTGGGCGCCGCCAGCGCCGATACCCTCGATGACGTGAAAGCCAGGGGCAAGCTGGTCGTGGCCATAGATCCCACCTTCGCGCCCTACGAGTACACCGACGCCAGCGGCACCATCGTCGGCTACACACCGGAAATCATGCAGCGGGTGGCCGCCCGACTGGGCGTCGCACTCGAGTACCAGAAGATGGCCTTCAGCGGGATCATTCCGGCACTGATCGCCGGCTCCGTCGACGCCGAAGGCTCCTCGCTCAACGTCACCGCCGAGCGCGCCGCCAAGGTGCTCTTCACCGTGCCCTTCGGCAAGAGCGTCAACGCGGTCCTGGTGCGTGCCGACGAGACCCGGGTGACGGCCTCCCCGCTCACCGTCGAAGCCCTCTCCGGCCTGACCGCTGCGGTCAAGGCCACCACTGCGCCCGAGCAGTTGCTCAAGCAGTTCAACGTCCAGCTGAAGGCTCAGCAGCGCCCGCCGATCAAGATCATCAGTGTCGACAGCGTCGACCAGACCCTGGCCGCGCTCATGACCCGCCGTGCCGATTTCGTCTTCGACGATCTCACCGTGCTGGGCGGTCTGACCAAGCAACTGCCCGGCAAGGTCAAGCAGGTCGGCGAACTGGGCGACAGCCAATGGATCAGCTGGGCCACCCGCAAGGACGACGAGCGCCTGAACAAGGTGATCAGCGATGAAATCATCGCCCTCGAGCAATCCGGCGAACTGAAAACGCTGCAACAGCGCCACCTCGGGGTCAGCTTCGACCTGCCCACCACCGACTTCATCCCCCGCCAGTGAGTCTTCCCATGCCTTGCCCAACCCATCAGGTGCACGTCCCGGCCGGGCACGGCCGGACTTTCGAGGTTCGTGCCGGCCAGTACCTCACCATCATCGACATTGACGGGCAGCAGGCGGCGGACTTCGTCGCCGTCGTGCTGGGCCAGCTCGAGGAACAACTGTCCCCGGTACACACTCGCCGTCGCCTCAACTCGCTGTTCTTCACGGTCGGCGACTGCCTCTACTCTACGGCCGACGAGCCGCTGCTGGAGGTGATCGCCGACACCATCGGCGTCCACGATGCCAACGTGCCAGCTTGCGATCCGACCCGCTTCAGCGTGGATTTCGGCGTGGACGGCCACCGCAACTGCCTGGACAACCTGCACGAAGGTCTGGCCGGCTACGGCCTGCTGGCGGTAAACGTGCCGGAGCCCTTCAACCTGTTCCAGAACGGACCGGTGACCGCGGACGGCCGCATGCAGGTCACCGACCCCAGGAGCAGGGCGGGCGATCACGTGGTGTTCCGGGCGCTCAAGGACCTGGTCTGCGCCGTGTCCTCCTGTCCGCAGGACATCATTCCGGGCAATGGCCTGCACGTGACGCCCATTGATATCCGCATTGCCGACACCGCTCCCACCCCCGCCTGAGGACCGCCCCATGCTGTTGATGAAAGAACACCTCGCCGAGCGCGCGCCGCTGCCCTTGCAGCGGGTCGACGTCCCTGCCGGAAGTGCCGGTTCGATCGCTGTGAAGCGAGGTCAGTTGCTGCGGATCGAAGCCCTTGACGCCGGCACGGTGGCCAGCCTGTTCGGCTTCAGCGAGGAGGATCCCATGGTGCATCTCTCGGTCCACCACACCCGGGTATTCAGTAACTCCTATGTTCTAAGCTCGGGCATGCGGCTGGTGAACAACCGGCGGCGCCCGGTGATGGTCCTGGGCAAGGACAGCCTGGGCACCCACGACCTGCTGCTGCCCGCCTCCACCAGCGCCTTCCTACGCAGCCGAGGCTATACGCAACCCGGCTGCGTCGAGGCGGTACAGGCCGAACTCGCACGCCTGGGTCGACAACCGCCCAAGCTTCCGGATCCCATCAACCTGTTCATGCATGTCGTGCTGGAACGCGATGGCAGCCTGCATCCCCAGCCGAACCGGACGAAAGCGGGCGACCGGATCACCTGTCGCGTGGTGCAGGACATGCTCTTCGTCGTCTCAACCTGCTGCACCGGCATTCCCGGCAACGATCAGGTCGGCGCCGTGGCACTTTCGGTCGCGGAAAGCCTGAGCGACTTCCCGGAGTAACCCGTGCTGGAACAGATGCTCAAGATCCTGCCGGAGCTGGGTCCCGGATTGCTGGTCACGCTGGAGCTGACGCTGGCCGCAGCGCTGCTCAGCTTCAGCGTCGGCCACATCGTCTGGTGGCTGCGCCAGCGCCAGGCATGGCTGCCCAGCCGACTGGGACGCCTGTACATCAGTTTGATGCGCGGAACGCCCTCCATCGTTCAGCTGTTCCTGGTGTTCTTTTCGCTGCCGCTGCTCGGCCTGGGCGGCAAGCCGCTGCTGGCCGCGGTGCTCGCGCTCGGCCTGAACAGCGCCGCCTATACCGCGGAAATCCTGCGGGGAAGCTATCGCAACCTGGCCAGCGGCCAGACCGAGGCGTCCCTCGCTTTGGGACTCTCCCGCCTGCAGTGCTGGCGCCACGTCCTGGCACCCCAGGCGCTGCGGAGCAGCCTGCCAGCGCTGGTCAATGAATTCACGCTGATCGTCAAGACCACGCCCCTGGCGTCCGTGATCGCTGTGACCGAGCTGACCTATGCCGGACAGTTGATCATCGCCCGCACCTACGAGGCCGGACCGGTGATGCTACCGGTCGTCGCCGGCTACCTGCTGGTGTGCTGGCCGATCCTGCTGCTCGCGCGGCGCCTGGAAGGGCGTTTCGCCACCGCGAGGAACCCCTGATGGATTTGGGCATCATCCTGACCTACGCCCCATCGTTGCTCGCCGGACTGATCTACACGCTGCAGCTCTCCCTGGTCACGGCGCTGCCCGCCCTGCTCCTGGCCGCCCTGCTAGCCTGGATCCGGCTGCGCAGCCGCAATCCACTGCTGCAGACGCTGGCGCGCGGCTACACCGACCTCATCCTGGGCCTGCCGCTGCTGGTGCTGATCTATGTCCTCTTCTTCATCCTGCCGGAATACGGCCTCACCCTGTCCTCGCCCCTCGTGGGGGTGACGGCCCTGACCCTGTACTATGGTCCCTATCTGGCCCAGGTTCTGCGCGCCGCCTTCGCGGCCATTCCTCCCGGGCAATTCGAGGCCTGCAGCGCCCTGGGCATGTCGCGCTGGCAGAGCTTTCGCCATGTCGCCCTGGCCCAGGCGCTACCCGTGGCCCTGCCACCGGCGACGGGTCTGTTCATCGGCCTGCTGAAGGATTCGGCATTGCTGTCGGTGGTATCGGTCGAGGAATTCATGTACGCGGCCAAGCAGGCCATTTCGGAAAGCTACGCCCCCCTGGAAATCTATCTGGCGGTCGCCTTGAGCTACTGGCTGGTCACGCTCGCCATCGACGCGGCCGCCGGCGCCTGGGAGCGCCGCCTTGCCCGCCATCGTATCCCCTAGTCATCCACGAGGTTCATCCATGCCCTCTCCCGCCGCTTCCATCGTCATACCCGCCGGTCACGGTAAGGCCATCCGGCTACGCACCGGCCAAAGCGTGCAGGTCATCAATACCCACGGTACCCAGGTCGTCGACTGCTGGGCCTGGAACGCCTATGACCTTAACGAATACATGTGCATGGAGGCCACTCGGGTCTATACCCAGCACCTCAATCCCGTGGTCGGCGACAGCTTCGTCACCAGCGAGCGCCACCCGATCCTGACCGTGGTCGAAGACACCTCCCCGGGGGTCCACGATACCTTCATGGCGGCCTGCGACCGCCGGCGCTACGAGTTGCTCGGTTGCACCCACTACCACAGGAACTGCACCGACAACCTGGTCGAGGGCATGCTGGAACTGGGCGTCACGCCGCCCCGGCGCAGCCTCGCTTCCTTCAATATCTTCATGAACATCCGGGTACAGCCGGACAACATCCACCTGGCCACCCTGCCCACAGTGACCCGCCCAGGCGACTTCATCACCCTTCGCGCGGAAATGGATTGCTTCGTCGCCTTCTCGTCCTGTCCCCAGGATATCGTCAGCATTCAGGGGGAAGGCGACAACACGCCCAAGGACGCCGAGCTGCGCATCCTCGACGACGCCTATCCACACATCCCGCTCCGCGGTCCCTGGGTACCTGCGCATCTGGCAGCACGATCGGGCTGAGCCGCCAGATGCGCCGGTGTCACCTCGGGTGACGCCGGTCGCTGCCAGGTGACTCTGCCCTGGTGCCTGAGGTCGCGCTTTAACACTTGTTTACAAGCGTTCAGGAAGTTTTACACGCGGCCCTTTATCGATCGATACCCTTGACCCCCGGCGATGATTCGCTGAATGCCGTTTTCGCGCAGAGGGTTACCGAGGTGAGGCACGTCCTGAAGAGCATCGGCGCGATCGCCATGATATTGGGCCTGGCTATCGTCCTTCTGGGGTGGCTGATCGATCCCTCCCTTTCACTGCAACGTGGCATCAGGTTCGCTTCGATAAGGCGCGAATTCCTGCAGACGGACCTCTTCCTCTGGGGCGCCCTGCTGTTCGCGGCAGGGTTCAATGGCTATGCGCTACACAGCGATCGCTGAAATAGATCTTCGACGGCCGTCACGCGCCCTCATGACCAGGCGTAGCCAGGAGCGCCGACGATTGCCTTTTCGATCGGTTCACTGCAGGGTGATCCGCCCACGCTTACCGGGACGTATGCCTTGACCCCTACCCTCCACATCGCCGCTGCCATCCTCCTGAACGAACGTCAGCAGGTGCTGCTGGTACGCAAGGGCGGTACCACCGCCTTCATGCAACCGGGCGGCAAGGTGGATCCGGGGGAGCAACCCTTGGAAGCCCTAATCCGCGAACTGCGGGAAGAACTCGGCCTGGTCATCACCGCGGAGGCTGCGACCTTTCTCGGCAATCACCAGGCGCCCGCCGCCAACGAACCCGGGTTCAGGGTCGATTGCGCGCTGTATCAGGTCGCCCTGCGCGCGGGGGACCAGGCGGTGCCTGCCGCCGAGATCGAAGAGGCGGTATGGGTCGCAGTGGACGAGCCCGGCGATCTGCCGCTGGCGCCCCTGACCCGCGACGTGATCCTTCCACTGCTGAGGCAGCAACTGCTGACCCCTTAGCACCCGGTCTCGATCTCCAGGTCAAGGATGCCAGCCGTGCCATACCAGGCCGTCTGTAGCAGCAGGCGGCCGGCGCCGGCAAGCGTCAGACTCTGGGCAACGGCTGCCACCCCCCGGCCGTGCGCAGCTCGAGGCAGGCCGGCAGGCCATACAGACGCAGCAGGTGCAGCCAGCCGTTGCGCACCAGATCGCGCACGACGGCGTGGTTGGCGATCACCTGGTCGATCATCGCGCGCGGTGCCTCGATCACCACGTGCAGGCGTAGCGGCCGGTGCATCCATTGCTGGCCGTCGTGCAGCGACTGGCGCGCCAGACCGGTGCGCAGGTCGCCGCCGTTGCCTTCGAACACGCCGATATGGCCGCCCACCACGTTGTGCAGCAACTTGTTGCCGCTGCCGAAGCGCAGGTTGTCGGTGGTCGAGGTGAAGTACTGCAGGTTGATCCAGTGCGCCACCACCATGGGCGCCGTCATGATCAGCTCCAGCACCTTGCCCTCCTGGTCCTGCCGCCAGTCGTAGTCGTGCAGGAAGGCGCGGCCCTCCAGGTCAACCGCGCGGGTGCGCGCCCGCGGTGCGGCGATGAAGGCGGCATTGCCGGCGAGGCCCCATTCCGGCCGGGTCTGCGCCCAGTCACGGGCCCGCCGGCGCAGCTGGCCGAGCAATCTTTCCGGCTGCGCCGGCAGCGGCGCCAGGCCCAGTTTGCCCGCCCGCTGCCGCCGCACCTCGGCGCTGGCGCTGTCCAGTGCCAGCCGCAGGCGCTGCCAGCTGGGCTGGAGCTCTGCCGGAAGCGACTCACACCCGAAGACCTGCACCTCATCCGTCGTGGTGTTGTGCAGCCCGGCCAGTACCTGGCAGTGCGGCGGCAGGTCGAGTCCGCGCACCCGCAGCCCGGCGCGCACCTGGGCATCGTTGAGCAGGCCGGCCAGCAGCCGCGCATTGATCTCGCCGCTCTGACCACAGCAGGCGCCGCAATCCAGACCCGCCGCCTGAGGGTTGTTGGCGCTCTGGCTGCCATGGCCGAGCAGCACCAGCAGGGGCGGCACCGGTCCGTTCAGGCCCATGGCCTTGAGGATACGCTCGGCCAAGTCGACCCGCTGCAGCTGTGACATCTCCGGTAGCTGTGGTTGCAGCTGTTGCCGCTCATGGCGGCGCCAGGCGCTGAGTTCGGGCGAAGGCGCGCCACTGGCCAGGCCATATGTCCGTCCCAACAGCGCGCCGGCATAGCCCAGCCCGACGCTTTCCACCAGGGTGAAGGTCGAGGCCGGCAGCCGCTCGAACAGCCGCCAGCGACCCAGCCGCGCCAGACGACCTTGACGCACCTGTGCCAATTGCCGATCCCGTATGGCATCGCCACTGCCCTCGCTGACCTGCAGTTGCGGCGCGAGCAGGCCCGGCAATTGCGGGCGCGTGGCACCGGTACCCAGCGGGGTAAAGGCGATGGGCAGCCCGAAGAAGCCGGCGAAACCGCCGGTTTCCAGGGCCGGGCAAGTCTGCTCCAGGGCGCGCCTGAGGAGCTCGGAGCGGACGTCGATACAGAAGAACAGCTTGGCCAGTGGCACCGGGGGCAAGGCCGCCGGTACGCTGTGGCACAGCGCCTGCTGCAGGTGCTCCTGCCAGGCCAGCTCGTCGGCGCGCTGCCACAGCTGCAGGGCCTGCCAATTGGCCGAAGGCATCCGCTGCAAGCCCTCCTCCCAAGCCGCCCGCCAGCACTGCCAACGACTGTCGGCATCGCGCCGCCGATCATCCACCAGCCACTCCCAGGCCGCTCGAATGGCCAGCAACTCCAGCAGCGTGCGGTCGTCCTCTCCCTGTAGCCGGGCCTCCCAGCGCCGATAGGCGCACCAGGAGGCCCAGCCCAAGTTGCGCAGCAGCAGGCAGTCGAACCAGGCGGCCCAGTCTGATGCCGGCAGCCCCAGGCGGTCGACCGCCGCCTCCAGGGCCGCCTCGGGTAGTGCCGGCAATTCGGCGATCCGCTGGTGCAGCTCGCGACAACCGCTGAGTACGCTCAAGCCCCGGTCAACCAGCAGGCTGGCGCGCCAGGTCTGATAGAGCCCGCCACCGTCTGACGGACGCCAATCCGCCTGTTCACGATCGAACCAGGCTGCGCAACTCTGGCCGATCTGGTGGGTGATCAGCGCCGGCCAGCCCGGGAGCGGGATCCCTGGCTCGGCCAGATCTTCCAGCAGCGGCAGCCCTTGCCCGACCTCGGCGGGAGCGTCCAGCGCCTCCAGCAGCCAGGTCGGCTTGCAGGACGACCCCTGCTCGGCCAGCGCCTGCTGTAGATGACGTTCGGCGATACGCCCCTCCCGCCAGGCCTGGCAATAGTCGGCCGCTTTCAGGGTCAGGCGGCTGCCGGCCCGTTGCCAGAGTTGCGCGGCCACGGCCTGCCAGGCCTGGTCGCGCCGCTCCCACAGCGGGTTCACAGCGATCATGCGATCCAGCGGCCAGGTCGGTGCGATGCGCGCACAGGCCTGGCGGGCGGCCTCGTGCAGGGCCTGCTGCTCAAGGCTGGGAAGTGTTTCGAGGACGGTCATGCGCGGTCTCCAAGGGTTGCGTTCAGGGGCTGAGGCGCACGCGCCGGCCAAAGGCGAAAGGTCAGGCGGGTGAAGTGCTCGTCCAGGTAGAAACCGGCAAAAGCTAGGGGATAGAGCCGTTGCGCCAGGGCGCCGTGCGGCCGGGCCAGCAGCAGGCCCTGCACCAGGTAAAGTCCGACCAGCATGACCATCGCCACCACGGTCAGCGGCAGCGGCGCCGTGGCGAGGTGCTGGTCGAGCAGCCAGCCGGCTGCCTGGTGCCACAGCAGGTAAGCGCCGAGCAGCAGGCCGAACATGAGCAGGCCATGGGCGGGCTGGTCGCGGCGCAGGCACCAGGGCGCCAGGCCGATTGCCAATAGCGTCAGAGCCACCAGGGGCAGCTCATGGCTGGGCAGCAGCCAGCGCCAGAGTCCTTGCAACAGGAGCAGCGCCAGCGCGGCCGTGAGTAGCGCCCGCAGCAGGCCGCCCAGTTCGAGCGTGGGTGCCGGCGGCTGCAGGGCATGCTGGCGGGCGTGGGCCACCGTCTCGCCGGCGGCGAGGAAGGCATGGGCCTTGTAGAGCGAGTGGGCCAGCAGGTGCACCAGCGCCAGTTCGTACAGTCCTAGCCCGCATTCCAGCAGCATCAGGCCCATCTGCGCGCAGGTCGACCAGGCCAGGCGGACCTTGATGCTGATCCGGGTCATCATCACCAGCGCGGCCAGGACCGCGGTCAGGCCGCCAATCAGCACCAGCAGGCTCTGCGCCGGCACTGCGGCGGAAAACAGCGGGGCGAAGCGCAGCAGCACGAAGCCGCCCAGGTTGACCACCCCGGCATGCAGCAGGGCCGAGACCGGCGTGGGCGCCTCCATCACCTGGATCAGCCAGCCATGCACCGGCAACTGCGCCGACTTGAGGATCACCGTCAGCGCCAGCAGCAGCGCCGCGCCCTGCCATTCCCAGCCGAGCGGTCCCCCCGCCTGCACCTGGGCGGTCACGGCGGTGAGGATCAGCGAAATCTGGCTGCTCCCGCCGGCCTGCACCAGCAGCAGGGTCGCCAGCAGCAGACTGACATCGGCCAGGCGGCTGGCGAGGAATTTCTTGTGGGCTGCGACGACCGCCTGGGGGCGTTCGCGGTAGAAGGTCAGCAATAGATGCAGGTACAGACTGGACAGGATCCAGGCACCTGCCACCAGCACGAGGCTACCGCTGGTGACCACCGTGGCCACCGCCGCCAGGGTGCCCAGCAGCGCGAGCACATAGCGCCGCTGCCCGGCCTCCCCCTCCAGATAGCGTCGGGAATACTCGATGATCACCAGCGCCAGCAGGCTAACCAGTCCGGCCATCGCCAGACCCAGGCGGTCGGGGTGCCGGGTGTCGTGGAGCGCCTGCAGCCAGGCCGCCAGCACCAGGAAGACGCCCAGATAACCCGCGACCCGTGCGGGTAGCCAGAGTCGGCTGGGTGAAGCGAGGACGGCTGCGGGCAACAGCGCCAGGGCATAGACCCAGGGCAACAGGGGAGCCAAGGAAAACAGCAGGCTAGACATCGTGCACACTCCATGAACACCAGATACCGATAGTTTCAGGATGTGTACGAATTATTTAAAATAGATTGATCAGAACCTAACGTTCACTTTTGAAGAACGAATCATGCGCCGCCTCAATTTTCACCACCTGCACTACTTCTGGGCCGTGGCCAAGGAAGGCAATCTCACCCGCGCCGCCGAGGCGCTGCATGTCTCCCAGTCCGCCCTCTCCACCCAGATCCGCGTCCTGGAGGATCAGCTCGGCCACCCCCTGTTCATCCGCTCCGGACGCAGCCTGCGGCTGACCGAAGCCGGGCAGCTGGTGCTGGACTACGCCGAGACCATCTTCGCCCTGGGCAGCGAGTTGCAGGACACCCTGCAGAACACCCAGGAAGCCAACCAGACGCTGCGCATCGGCTCCGTGGCGACCCTCTCGCGCAACTTCCAGGAAAACCTGCTGCGCCCCTTCCTCGGTCGTGAAGACCTGGTGCTGACCCTCGAATCCGGCAGCGTGGACGAACTGCTGGAGCGCCTGGCGCTGCACAAGCTGGACGTGGTGCTGACCAACCAGGCGGTGAGCGCCGACAGCCAGCGCACCTGGCAATGCCGCCTGCTGCATCGCCAGCCGGTGTGCCTGATCGGCCCACCGCGCCAGGACAGTCGCCCCTTCGATCTCCACCGCGACCTGCAACAGGCCCGCCTGATCGTGCCGGGGCGCAGCAGCGACGTGCGCAGCCAGTTCGACGTCTATTGCAGCGGCCAGGGGCTGACGCCCCGCATCTGCGCCGAGGTCGACGACATGGCCTTGCTGCGCCTGCTCGCCCGCGACTCCGGCGACATGGCCCTGCTGCCCGCCGTGGTGGTCCAGGACGAACTGCGCAGCGGCGCCCTGCAGCTCTACGCCGAAGTCCCAGAGATCGCCGAGCGCTTCTATGCGGTGACCCTGCAGCGGCAGTTCAGGCTGAGCATTCTGGAGGAGTTGCTGGGGCAGCCAGCGGTGCCGGATACCGCCTTAGCGCCATAGGCATTTTGATCCCGGTTAACGAGATCGCCGAGCGGTGACATTCGCTCGGCGTCACATGGAGTGCCCCGCTACCTCACCACGCCATTGGCCTTGAACAGCCAATCGAAGGCCTGGCCAAGACTCGGCGATGCCGTGTCGATAGGCGCGTGTGCCAGCTGCGCGGATGTCCGAGCGAATACCTCCCTCACCCCAGGCAGCACCGCCACCGGTAGCTCGGCGGCCCGCAGTTGGCGTTCGGCCTCTTCCACTTCCTTGAGACGGCGCGGGGCATGCACGACATGCGTCCTGATGAGGGCGCCGAGAAAGTCTCTTAATGAGGCCTGGTCGATATCGCTCAGGGCGTCATGAAGCTTTTCCGTGACACCCTGCTTCTCGGCCGCCATGAAGCACTCGATGGTCAAGGCTTCCAGTCCCTTGGTGAACACGCTGCGCAGGATCTTCAGGGCGGCTGCATCGCCCGCGGCGCCGCCCTCGACGGGCTTGAGCGGTGCGCCGGCTTCGGCAAAGAGGACGACCGCGCGCTCCAGGCCGATACCGGCGGCCAGCAGATTGGTTTTCGCGTGCGTCAAGGCGATGGCCCCCAGGATGGCCACGTCCACATAGGGAATGGAGCGCTCGGCCGCAATGGCCGCGGCTCGTCTGATCTGCTCCGGATCCGCGGTGGTCATGTCGATGAACAGCGCACCCGTCCGCATAAGGGCGAGCGCCTGCTCGGCGACTGGCAGCGAGACAGTGCCGAATACGCAGGAGACGACGACATCGCAATCGGCTACCCCATCCTCCATCGAGGAGACGAGAGCCACGTCATGCTCTTTCGCGAAGGCCTGGGCCCTGGGTGAAGGCTTGAGGTCACACAAGAGGATCTCGTGGCCTGCTGCCGCCCAGGGGTGCGCGTAGGTAAGGCCCACTTCGCCTGCGCCGATAATCGCTAGTTTCATTTGCTTGTTCCGTAATCAGTGGGCCGCGTAGGCGCCCCGGTAGGTTCCCGCGGCAATCTGCGCGAGCATTTCCGCTTCCTTGCGCTCGGTCGCCAGGCAACGGTCGAGCAGCCCCGCCGCCTGGGCCAGGGGAAAGGCGACGATGCCGTCATGGTCACCCACGACGAGGTCTCCTGGTGAAACGATCATGTCGCCAATGCTCACCGGCACGTTGATCTCCCCCGGGCCGTTCTTGTAGGGGCCACGGTGATAGCCCCCGCGAGCGAAGATGGGGAAGCTGCCCTTGCTGATCGTCGCCAGGTCGCGAATCGCCCCATCGACAACGACGCCCGCGGCACCGCGTTTTTCCGCGATAGCCGCCATGATGTCGCCCATCAGGGCGCGACTCAGGTCGCCACCGCCATCGACCACCAGCACCTGGCCAGGGACGAGAAGCTCCAGCGCCTGGTGGATCGCCCGGTTGTCGCCGGCGGGTACTTTGACGGTGAGCGCAAGGCCGGCCATGGTGCCTTCGATCCGGTGGAAGGGCCGCAGCGGAGCGCCTGGAAGCCGGTCGAGACAGTCGCTGATGATCGAGGTGGAGGTGCGGGCAAAGGCTTCGACCAGCGAGGTCGGACTGGAAGCGTTGACGTTCATAAGGGCTCCTCTTGTTGGATAACGTCGAGGATAGGCCCGTGGCCAAATAGAAAAAGCGATATTAAGGTATGGCCATTCATGCCCTGGAGGAATGCCAATGGTCACGCTACGCCAGTTGCTGGCGCTGCACTGGATCGAACGTCTGGGTACCTTCGAAAGGGCCGCAGAGCATCTCAACACCACCCAGTCAGCCATCTCGAAACGGGTACAGGAGCTGGAGTCCTCCACCGGCCTGCAGTTGTTCGATCGCTCGCAGCGGGGTGCCCGCTTCACCGCCGAGGGCGAGGAACTGCTGGTCATCGCGCGCGAGATGCTCGATCTGAACGAGCGCATCACCTCGCTCAAGGACGGCAAGCACGTCACCACCCGCCGTCTGCGACTGGGCGTTACCGAACTTACCGCCTGGACCTGGCTACCGCGCCTGGTCACGCGCCTGGTTGCCGACTTCCCCGGGCTTACCGTGGAGCCGGAAGTCGACATGAGTCGCAATCTGCACGAGCGGCTGATGGACGATCTGGTCGACCTCATCGTGATACCGGACACCTTCACGGCGCCCGAGGTCACCAGCGTACCCCTCGCGACCGTGGAGAATGCCTGGATGGCCGCGCCGGGACTGGTCCGGAGTTCAGGCGTGGTGGGCCTGGCCGAGCTGGCCAAGTATCCCATGCTGATGCAGGGCAAGAAGTCAGGATCGGGCCTGTTCGTAAATCGCTGGCTGCATGCCCGCGGAATAGAGCTGCCCAGGATCCTCTCCTCCGACAGCCTCACCGCCATGCTCGGTCTGGCCTCGGCGGGCCTGGGCGTCACCTACCTGCCACGCGAATGTTTCCGCCCGCTGGTGGACGAAGGCAAACTCGTCATCGTCGAGACCGATCCCGAGCTGCCACCGGTTCCCTACATGGCGATGTACCGCAATGATCGGCCCTCGACCTTCGTCGCCGAGATCGCCACGCTGGCGACGCAACTCTGCGACTTCACGAAACAGTTGCAGCGTTAGCCCGCTATCGCCAGACCGTCCTGCGGCTACCAGAGCGACAGCGCAGCAGACGGCCGTGATCGTGAACCAAGGTTCCGCCCCCTAGTCAGCAGAGGCCTCGACCGGCGCGGTAGCCGGTTCGGAAATGGTCAGCACGAAGGCCAGCGCAGCCAAGGAGCAGACGCCGAGGAAGATGAACACCGCCGTCCAGCTGTAGCTATCCAGCAGGAAGCCGGTGATCAGCGGCGCCATGGCGCCCCCCGCCTGGCCCGCGCTGTTGACCACGGATGCAGCCACCGGATAGGTCGTTCTGGTGGTCAGTCCCATCGAATAGACCGAGAACGACGAGTAGCCGATGTTGAGCAGAAAGCCGGTACCGAACAGCAACAGACTGACCGCGAGCAGCCCATTGGGTGCGTAAACCAGAGCGACCATCATCACGCAGGTCGCTACCGCGCTGATCATCATGGTCGGTTTGCGACGGCGGTCCAGGATTCGATCCGACAGCCAGCCGCCGACGATATTGCCGAGCACCCCGCCAACAAAGGGCAAGGACGCCACGAAGCCGACCTGCATCAGTTCGAAGTGCTTTACCTCGCCCAGGTACTTGGGAAGCCAGGCCAGGAGCACGTTCACCACTCCGGTCATCAGCAGGTAGCCCAGCCCACAGCCCCAGATGTTCCAAGACCTGAACACGGAGCGGGACGTATCCAGGAGGGGGGTGCCCTCATAGCGCAGCGCGCGGTCGAGCCTGCCGAAATCCCGGTGCTTACGGACCGACTCGCTGTGCGCGGTCGTCTGGTCTTCGATGTGTTCGGCTTCGGCGTCACTGACCTGCTTGCAGGCTCTCGGATCATTGGGGACGAGCCACCACCACAGCAAGGCGAGCAGCACACCTGGCAGGGCGAAGGCGATGAACATGGTGCGCCAGCCATCGAGCAGAATCAGCGCTGCCCCCAATGGCGGTGCTATCACCGCGCCCATCTTGGCGGCGGACAGGAAGGCGCCGGTAGCCGTGCCCTTTTCCCGCGGCGGAAACCAGCGGTTGATGGTGCTCAACATCGACAGGGGCAAGGCGGCTTCTGCGACGCCCAGCGCCGAGCGATAGATCTTGAGCATACCGATGCTGTGGGAGGTGCCGATCAGCAGCGTCACGAGCGATGTCAGGCCAATCGCCGCGGGGGCGACCACGCGCACGCTGACCTTACTCAGCAGAAAGCCCGCCGGTATCTGACCGAGCGAGTAGAACAGGAAGAAGGCACTGACCAGCAGACCCACCTCGGCATTGGTTGCGCCGAACTCCTTCTGGATATAGGGCAAGGCGATCCCGATATTGGCCCGATCGGCTGCAGCGAGCATGTACACGACCACGATGACCGCCAGTACCACCCAGCGATAGCGGGTCCTGGACCGCGTCTGTAGCGCTGCCCGTTCCGCCACTGCCGGTGCCGGCTTTGAAGCCAGGGATTCGGTCATGAGTCCTCCGATTTTTATGTTTATTAAAGGTGACGGAGGTTTTACGACGGCCCATTAATGGAAAAAAGCGATAAAGAGGCACAGGCATTCATTCCTCTTAGGAATGAGCAGCGCCCCCAGTCGGCGGGATAGCGATGCTTGAGCCCTTGGCAGCCGGCTTGCGGGTCGCGATCACTGCACTCCCCGGGCAGGAATAAGGGTCGGAAACACGGATGACTGTCGGTCAGCCGGCGGGTCTGTGAATCCTCCCCCCGGTTGATGGACTGGCCCAACCACCCAGCACCCCAGGCGTGCCCTCCTCCCCCTCGCCCGCTACAATGCGCGCCTTGCCGTTCCACGCCTGATCGAGAAGAAACGCCATGTCCCTGCCCAAGCACCATCTGGAATTGCTCAGCCCTGCCCGCGATGTCGGTATCGCCCGGGAGGCCATCCTGCATGGGGCCGATGCCATCTACATCGGCGGGCCGAGCTTTGGTGCGCGGCACAATGCCTGCAACGAGGTCAGCGAGATCGCCGAGCTGGTGAAATTCGCCCGCCGCTACCATGCGCGGGTGTTCACCACGATCAACACCATCCTGCATGACGACGAGCTGGAGCCGGCGCGTAAGCTGATCCACCAGCTGTACGACGCCGGCGTGGATGCGCTGATCGTGCAGGACCTGGGCGTGCTGGAACTGGACATCCCGCCGATCGAGTTGCATGCCAGCACCCAGACCGACATCCGCACCCTGGCGCGGGCCAAGTTTCTCGACCAGGCCGGCTTCTCCCAGCTGGTGCTGGCGCGCGAGCTGAATCTGCAGGAGATCTCGGCCATCGCCGCCGAGACCGACGCGGCCATCGAATTCTTCATCCATGGCGCCCTGTGCGTGGCCTTCTCCGGCCAGTGCAACATCTCCCACGCCCAGACCGGTCGCAGCGCCAACCGCGGCGACTGCTCCCAGGCCTGCCGCTTGCCCTACACCCTGAAGGATGACCAGGGTCGGGTAGTGGCCTTCGAGAAGCACCTGCTGTCGATGAAGGACAACAACCAGAGCGCCAACCTGCGCGCCCTGGTCGAGGCCGGCGTGCGCTCCTTCAAGATCGAGGGGCGCTACAAGGACATGGGCTATGTGAAGAACATCACCGCCTACTACCGCCAGCTGCTCGACGAGATCCTCGAAGACCGCACCGACCTGGCGCGCGCCTCCAGCGGTCGCACGGCGCACTTCTTCGTGCCCGATCCGGACAAGACCTTCCACCGCGGCAGCACCGACTATTTCGTCACCGACCGCAAGATGGACATCGGCGCCTTCGACTCGCCGACCTTTACCGGTCTGCCAGTGGGTCGGGTGGAAAAGGTCGGCAAGCGCGACTTCATCGCCGTGACCGAGGAGCCGCTGTCCAACGGCGACGGCCTCAACGTGCTGGTCAAGCGCGAGGTGGTGGGCTTTCGCGCCAATATCGCCGAGCTCAAGGGCGAATTCGAGGAGGACGGCGCGAAGCGCTATCGCTATCGCGTCGAACCCAACGAGATGCCCGAGGGGCTGTTCCGTCTGCGCCCGAATCATCCGCTGTCGCGCAACCTGGACCACAACTGGCAGCAGGCCCTGCTCAAGACCAGCGCCGAGCGCCGCATCGGCGTGCGCTGGCAGGCCGAGCTGCGCGAGCAGCGGCTAGAGCTGACCGTCACCAGCGAAGAAGGCGTCAGTGTCTCGGTTGCCCTAGACGGTCCCTTCGGTGTGGCCAACAAGCCGGAGCAGGCGCTGGATGGCCTGCGCGATCTGCTGACCCAGTTGGGCACCACCGAATACCACGCCCTGGACGTGAGCCTGGATGCACCCCAGGCCTTCTTCGTGCCCAATTCGCAACTCAAGGCGCTGCGCCGCGAGGCCATCGAGCAGCTGACCGCTGCCCGCGTCGCCGCCCACCCGCGCGGCAGCCGCAAGGCCGAGAGCTGTCCCCCGCCGGTGTACCCCGAGTCGCACCTGTCGTTTCTCTACAACGTCTACAACCAGAAGGCCCGCGACTTCTATCATCGCCATGGCGTACAACTGATCGACGCGGCCTACGAGGCCCATGAAGAGCCTGGCGAGGTGCCGGTGATGATCACCAAGCACTGCCTGCGCTTCTCCTTCAACCTCTGCCCCAAGCAGGCCAAGGGCGTCACCGGCGTGCGCACCAAGGTCGCGCCGATGCAACTGGTCCACGGCGACGAGGTGCTGACCCTGAAATTCGACTGCAAGCCCTGCGAGATGCATGTGGTGGGCAAGATGAAGGGCCACATCCTCGACCTGCCGCTGCCCGGCAGCCAGGCCGCGGCCAAGGCGCTCGCCAGCATCAGCCCGGAAGACCTGCTCAAGACCATCCGCAACAAGCCGACTGGGTACAGTCACTGAGCCCTGAGGGGCTGACGTCGCTGCTGGCTAGCCAGCAGCGATCCGCCGGCTCGATTCGCTAGCGCTCGGCTGGCGCGGGTGTCTGCCGCGCCAGTCCGTTGTAGGCGTCGAGCATCCGCCCACACCAGGCGGTGATGGGGTCGTCCTGGGCCAGCAGGGGTTGGGCGCTGACGATTCGCGCCCACTGAAAGGCGCCGAAGACGATGTGATCGGCATAGGCCGGGGCTTCACCCGCCAGGTAATCCTGCAGGGCCAGGGTGCTGCGCAGGGGCTTCAGGACTTCGCGGAAGGCCTGCAACGAAGTCTCGCGCTGCCCAGCCAGGGCCTCCAGGGACACGCCAAACGCCGCTTCGCGGGTCCGCTTGAAATAGTCCTTATCGGCTTCATCCAGCACCGCATGGACGTCGGGCAGGATCACCCGCGCCAGCGCCGGATGGACACTGTCCGCGACCCATTGGTTGATGAAGCGCGTCGTAGCCTTGAGCGAAGCATCGCCCAGCAGCGAGGGCCGCTCGGGGTATTGGCGATCCAGGTACTCGGCGATGGCCCAGCTGTCGCTCACCCACTGCTCGCCATCCACCAGCACCGGTACCTTGCCCTGCCCCGAAGCGGCGATGGCCTCCTTCTCGTGAAAGCGCCAGGCAATGGTCTCGACCGGCAGCCCCTTGTGCGCCAGCGCCAGCCGTATGCGCCAGCAATAGGGGCTGAAGCGGCAGCTGTCGTCGGCACCGGTCAATTCGTACAGGCGTAGCGGAAGGCTCATCAGGATGTCTTCTCTTGGTTAACCAATGGGGATTCACGGGTGACGGTCGGGTCGCGCACAGCCACCGATCAGGTCTTCTGGGACCGCGGCAAACGGCTATAAGCACCCGACCGCTTGCGCTTTCTTTGGTCCGCCATGGCGAAGGTCGCTAGCCAGGCGACGCTTGCGGGAACCTGCTCACAGACCGAGCCCCCATCCCGCCTATCGGCTACAGTTCAGCCAACCCTTCGGCTGCCGCGAACGCCAGGCGCCGGAAAACCCGCGCGCGAGAAGGCGCGAAAAGCACCTCGAACCAGGAGTCGCACATGGAGCAGGACAACCCCGCGCAGGACTACCTCAGCTCGCTGGAGGCGCTGGAAAGCCTCTACGGCGAGGTCGCGGCACCCTCGATCCTCAAGGAGATCGATCACATCCACCCGGTTTACCAGCCCTTCATCGAAGCCGCGTCCTTCGTGGTCCTGGCCTCCTCGGGGCCTCAGGGACTGGATGCCTCGCCGCGCGGCGATGCGCCGGGCTTCGTGCATGTCGAGGATGCCAGGACGCTCTACCTGCCGGATCGCCGGGGCAACAATCGCCTGGATACGCTGCGCAATGTCCTCCAGGATCCCCGGGTGGCGCTGCTGTTCCTGATCCCCGGTATCGGCGAAACCCTGCGCATCAACGGCACCGCCCGGATAGCGGTCGATCCGGCCTTGCTGGCCCGCTTCGAGGTCAAGGGTCAGCGCCCGCGGACCGTACTGGAAGTCACGGTCACCAGCGTCTACTTTCAGTGCAGCCGCGCGGTGATCCGGGCCGGCCTGTGGGATCCCTCCAGGCACCTGGCGCGCAGCGCGCTGCCCTCTCCCGGCACCATCCTCAAGCAGCTCTGCCCGACGCAGGTGGACGGCGACGCCTACGACCAGGCCTTGCCGCAGCGTATCGCCAGCACGCTCTACTAGGGCTGCCCGGCCCTGCCTCCAGCCCCCATAAAGGACTCGCCATGACCTTCACCGATATCCTCGTTCCCACCTATACGAATCTGCTCGGCGCCCTGTCGGCCTGGCTCGGCAAGGCCGAGACCCAACGGCCGGACGGTGCCGCCGAGGCCTTGCTGGTCGCGCGCCTGGCGCCCGACATGTTCCCGCTCGCCACCCAGATCCGCTTCGCCTGCGTCCAGGCCCAGGAAGGGATGTTGCGACTGCACGACCAGGCCTTTCCGCCCGAACTGACGGACCTGCTCAACGAAGGCCGCAACGCCGCCGAACAACCGGGCACCCTCGCCCAGGCGCAGGCCCGCATCCGCGAAACCCTGGACCGGGTACAGGCCATCGCCGGCGAAGGGTCGCCCATCAAGGAGGGCGCGCCGGTCGCTCACGAACTACCCCAAGGACTGGTGTTCGACTTCACCGCCGAACAGTACGTCCGCGACTGGGCGCTGCCGCAGTTCTACTTTCACGTGATGACCGCCTACGCCATCCTCCGCGCTCAGGGCGTCGAGCTGGGCAAGGCCGACTACGTCGCCCATGTACTGCCCTTCCTGAGGCCCGGCGCGTCCTCCTAGTTGCCAGGCGGTCAGCGCCCGGAGCCACGTCTCCCGGATTCGAGAGGGGCTGCCAGAGCCCTGGTCGTCAGCCTTGGCGATCAGCTGACCGCCAGGTGTGGCCTGAGCTTCAGGGCCGCGTACTGCAGCAGCATGATGGTCTTGCCGTCACGAATGGTCCCGGCATCGATCATCGCCAGCGCCTCGTCCAGGTCGACCTCGAGCACGGCGATGTCCTCACCTTCCGCGACATTGCCACCTCCGGCCGACTTGCGATCGCCCGGCGCGTATTCGCCGACGAAGAAATACAGCCGCTCGGTCACCGAGCCGGGGCTCATGAAGGCATCGAACACCTGCCGCACCTCCCGCACCTGAAAGCCCGTCTCCTCCTCGACCTCGGCACGGATGCGCACCTCGGGCTCGGCCGCGTCCAGCAGGCCGGCGGGCGCCTCGATCAGCAGGTCGTCGTGGCCGTTCACGAAGGCCGGATAACGCAGCTGGCGCGTCAGCACCACGGTGCGCCGCCGGGGATCGTAGAGCAGGATGGTCGCGCCATTGCCGCGATCGTAGGTCTCTCGCGATTGCCGCTGCCAGGTGCCATCACTGCGCAGGAAGGCGAAGGTGGTCTTCTTCAGGACGAACCAGTCGTCAGACAACACCTCGACCTCTTCGACACGAATACGCGGGGCGATGCTCATGGGCGATCCTCTGGGTTGGCGAACGGTGTTTACCGCTCTGAGCCTTCGCGCTAGAATTCGTGCAGTTTCGTGCAACGTCAAGGATTTTCGTGCAGGAGTCTCCGATGCTGACCCGTGAACGCAAGGCGCTTATCCAGCAGGTGCTGCGCCAGGAAGGCCGACTGGTGGCCAAGGCCTTCAGCCAGCAGCTGGGGGTGTCGGAAGACACCATTCGACGCGATCTGCGGGAACTGGCGGCGGAAGGTGTGCTGCAACGCGTGCATGGCGGCGCCTTGCCGGCGTCGGCTGCCGTCGCGGACTACGCCAGGCGTGAAGAGACGTCCACGGCAAGCAAGGTGGCACTCGGCCAGGCGGGCATCCGCCTGATCCAACCGGGACAGATCGTCTTTATCGATGGCGGCACGACCAATGTCCAGCTCGTTCGCCACCTGCCCAAGGAGCTTGAGATCACCGTGGTAACCCATAGCCCGAACATCGCGGTGGAGCTGGTCGAGCATCCGCTGATCGAGGTTGAGCTCATGGGTGGCCGCCTGTTCAAGCATTCCATCGTGACCCTGGGCGCGGCCTGTGCGGAGGCCATCGCCCGGGTGCGGGTCGACAGCTACTTCATGGGCGTGACCGGACTGCATCCCGAGACGGGCGCCACCACCGGCAATGCCGAGGAAGCCGCGATCAAGCGCATCATCAGCCGCCAGGCGGCGGAGACCTTTGTGCTGGCGACGCGGGAAAAACTCGGCGCGGCCTCTCCCTACGGCATCATCCCGCTGGCCGATGTCAGCACCCTGGTAACGGACGCGGCGCCTGACGACGAGGCGCTCGGGGCGCTGCGTTCGGCGCTTTCCGTGATCCACGCCTGACGCCCCTACCGCCCTGGCACGCCCTTCGCCTGATAAGCTGACCCGTAACGGCGTGTTTCGGTCCTTGAATGGATGGGGCCAAAGCCTGATGCCGCTTGCCAATCCTAGAGCCCCCTGCAAAAGAGTCCAGCGGATGACGCTTTCAACTGGAGTAAGACGCGCCGCGCTGGCGCTCCTCTGTCTGGCCGGTCCCTTGCCACTGGCCCAGGCTGCCCAGGCGCCCACCGTGGCGGTGGCCGTCTACCGCGGCCCTGCGGGATGTGACGACTGCTCCGAAACGGTCCGGACGGCCATCGAACGGCTGGACCCGCGCTATCGCGTTGACTTCGTCGGCCCGGCGGAACGCATCGATATCACGCCTGCCAACCTGCGCCGCTACAGCCTCTATGTACAGCCGGGCGGCGGCCAGGACATTCCTGCCGCCCTGGCCAGCCTTGGCGATGCGCGCAGCGCCGCGCTGCGTGACTACGTCGCCCTGGGCGGACGCTATCTGGGACTGTGCATGGGCGCCTACCTTGCCGATGCCGGAAACCTCAGGCTCATACCCGACGATCTGGACTCGGAGGTGGGACGCCCCGGCTTTCCCGTGACCACCATCGACGACGCCGCGGTCGCCGTACGCTGGGCAGGCCACGACGACCACGTTTTCTACCAGGATGGGCCCTATCTACCGTCCAGTCATGCGCCTGGCGTTCGGGTGCTGGCGACCTATGCCAACGGGGACATCGCCGCGGCCCGCTATCCCTTCGGCCGTGGCGTGGTGGCCCTGAGCGGACCGCATCCGGAGGCCGATGCGAGTTGGTTCGAACAGGCCGACATCCCACCGGCGAGCCGGCCTCGGACGGCTCTGTTCAAGAGCCTGGTGGACGAAACCCTGCGCTGAGGCCGTGCTCTGGCGGTGAGACGTGTTGGCGGGCAGACCATCCTGCCCCTTTTGCGCAGGCCGGCGCAATTGACGGTCAGAGTGGCGAGATCAGTTGGACTATGTAGCGCCCAGGGGATGGACGCGGGCGAACATGACCTTACCACTCTTGCTGTGCCTCCCACTAACTGCCGAAGGCTCAAACACCAACTTTTCCGGCCAGCGGCTAGATATAAAAAGAACAATGGAAACGTTGTAGCCATATCCATCAAAATAAAACTTCCAACTAAAACTTTGGCAGATAGACCAATCTGATTGAGAGAACTGCCCCAGGGTTTAACTCGCTGCACTTACTCACAACTTTACTCGCTGAACCCGCGCGCAGTTGAACCATGATCCCGCCCACCTTCCGCGCTTCATCCGTACCGTTGCAGGATCCAAGACTCGTGGCTACGCAGAACGCCGCTGAGGCGCGATCCACCAAATGCGCGATTTGGACTGTCGAAACTGCCTTTCAACGCGCCGCCTACTGTCCGCTTCGCTTAGCCCTACGGGGTCGCGAGCGACTGTCGGCCCATTGCCCGAACACAACGCCCTGGAACTTCGCCACACGCCACCATTAGCGTGAAAACAATTATCGGAAGAATATTAACGCTAACTACAACAACTGTTTTTATTTATCGAAGTGGCGTTAGGCCACTATAAATTTAGTTAAGCCCGATCCGAAAGCCTGCCTATTGACGTCACTATTCCGTCGTCAGTCCTGGCTAGTCGCGAACACTAGCCTTCCTAAGCAGGAGCTTTCAGATGTTCAAGAATTTCCGGATTGGCACCCGCCTCATCGTGTCCTTTATCGCCGTGGCGTCCATCAGCCTGGTCGTGGGGTTGGCAGGTCTGAGCAACAGCAGCCAGATCAACGATCTGGCGACTCAGCTCTATCAGAACGAGTTGCTCGGGCTGTCCTATATCAAGGAGGCCAATCTGAACCTGGTCTTTATCGGCCGCGCGCGCAGCAACTACCTGCTGGCAACTTCCGAAGAGGATCGCAATCGGGCCCAGGCGGAGGTCAAGCTGGGCCTGGCCAACGTGCGGGACAATCTCGCCAAGGCCCGCCCCCTGTTCAGCAGCGAGGCGTCGGCCGCCAATTTCCGGCAGATCGACGAGTTGCTCGGCAGCTACACCTCTCAACTGGACCAGGCCATGGCGATCGCGGGCAAGCGGACGCTCCGTGACGCCGACCCGGAGCTGGACAACCAGCTGGTCAGTGTCCGCCGTTATGGCGACCAGGTGGGCGTGCTGATGACCGAACTGTCCAAGCGCAAGGAGCAAAACGCCAGCGACGCCAACGACCTCACCGACCAGATCTATGCCCGCAGCCGGGTCATGCTGATCGGCATCATCGCGGGGGGCGTGGCCTTTGGCATCCTGCTGGGCTTCCTCATGAGCCGCAGCATCACCCGGCCCCTGCGCGCCGCCGTCGAGATCGCCGATCGCCTGGCCGCCGGCGACCTCACCCAGCGCATCGACGCCGAGGGCCGTGACGAGACCGCCGCCCTGCTGCGCGCCATGGACGGCATGAACCAGCGCCTGTCGCAGATCATCAGCGATGTCCGCAGTGCCTCCGATGGGCTGGCTAGCGCGTCGGAAGAGATCTCTGCTACTGCCCAGAGCATCAGCCAGGCCAGCACCGAGCAGGCCGCCTCCGTCGAGGAGACCAGTGCCAGCGTCGAGCAGATGTCGGCCTCCATCGCCCAGAACACCGAGAACGCCAAGGTCACCGATGGCATGGCCGGCAAGGCCAATCGCGAGGCCAACGAAGGCGGCCAGGCCGTCAGGGACACCCTGGTGGCGATGAAGACCATCGCGGCCAAGATCAGCATCATCGACGACATCGCCTACCAGACCAACCTGCTGGCCCTCAACGCCGCCATCGAGGCGGCCCGTGCCGGCGAGCATGGCAAGGGCTTCGCCGTGGTGGCGTCCGAGGTGCGCAAGCTGGCTGAGCGCAGCCAGGTCGCCGCCCAGGAGATCAGCAACGTCGCCCAGGGCAGCGTGGCCCTGGCCGAGCGCGCCGGCTCGCTGCTGGACGAGATGGTGCCCTCCATCAGCAAGACCTCCGACCTGGTGCAGGAGATCACTGCCGCTTCGGAAGAACAGACCTCTGGCGTCGAGCAGATAAACAGCGCCATGCTGCAGCTGAGCCAGGTCACCCAGCAGAACGCCTCGGCCTCCGAGGAACTGGCCGCCACCGCTGAAGAGATGAGCAGCCAGGCCGAATTGCTCCAGCAACTGATGGAGTTCTTCACCCTGAACAGCACCCTGACTGGCCAAGACCTACCGCGCCCCGCTACCAAGCGCTCGGGACCGGGGCTGGCCAAGCGGGCGGCCGCTCTCGTCGACAACTCGCGGCAGGCCAGCCAAGGCGGCATCCCCGTCGGCTATGCCCGTTTCGAAGAGCCGGCCTGAGACCGGTCCGGCAATACGGTCCCCTTCGGCAGAGGTGCTCACCCCCGGGTGAGCACCTCTGCCTGCAAGACACCGGATGGACGCTGGTCAGGATCCCTGGCCAGTCTGTCTGCTGGAAAGCCTCAGCGGCCCACGCCGAGAAAGGCTTTGAGCTCGAGCACGATAGCCGTGACCTCTTCCTTATCGGTGAAGCCGATCCGCGGCCAGTCATAGCGACTGTCACGCTCGGTGGGGTGGCCGCTGGCGACTTTCAACTGCCTGAAGAAGTGTCGAGTTTCGACGACCCCTCGGCCTGCGCGCCTGGCATGGGATTCGATCTCGAAGGCGATCTCGCCCAGATTGCCCTCGGCCAGACCCGCCACGGGCCGATACAGGAAGATCTGACCTCGCTCGGCCTTCACGCATCTGAAACCATGCCCGCTTTCCATCTCGTACAAGGCGCCATAGATGTCCGTCAGCAATCTTCTGGCCGTCTCGAACACATAGGTATTCATCTCTTCCGCCCCCAGTTTTCGGCACGAGATCACCGCAACAACTGCTTGAGCGCAGATGAATAGGAAACCCTAGCAGCCGCCCAGGAATTAACTCCTGCCGGAAACATCCCTTCACAGTTGCGAGATAGCGCTGAAGAGCGACGCCAGTTCGCCTTGGCCCTGATTACGGGATTCTCAGCGTCTCCTGAGCAAGGGAGCGGCTTTTCGAAAGACGCGTCGATGTGCTGCAGCAGCTCCAGGAGCCGGCGCACATACTCGACGGGTAGCGGCAGGTATTAATGACGAAACAGCACGGCGGAAGATCATCTCGGCGGGCCATCTGGCAGGCCCGCGCCGGCGGCAAGGGCCAGAACTAGCCCTTGAAACCCTTGCCCACCAGATAGACCTCGCGCGAGCGGGGACGCGAGGCTTCGGGCTTGCGGATCGACACCTTCTCGAAGGAGGTGCGTACGTCTTTCAGGAAGACATCGGAGCCTTCGCCCTGGAACACCTTGACCACGTAGTTGCCACCGGGCTTGAGCACCTGGCGCACCATGTCGAGGGTCAGTTCCACCAGGTACATGGCGGCGGCCTGGTCGGCGGCCGCGACCCCGCTGATGTTGGGCGCGATGTCGGAGACGATCAGATCGGGCTGGCGGCCATCGAGCACGCCGAGGATCTTCTGGAAGACGGCATCGTCGGTGAAGTCGCCCTGGACGAAGTCGACGTTGTCGAGGGCTCCCATCGGCAGGATGTCGGTGGCCACCACGCGGCCCTTGTCGCCAACGATGCCGCCGGCCACCTGCGACCAGCCGCCGGGCGCGGAGCCCAGGTCCATGACCAGCATGCCGGGACGGATCAGCTTGTCCTTCTCGTTGAGCTCGATCAGCTTGTAGCTGGAGCGCGAGCGCAGGCCGTCTTTCTGAGCGCGTTTTACATAGGGATCGTTGACGTGTTCATCCAGCCAGCGACGGCTGCTTTTGGATCTTTTCATGTTGGAGCTACCACGGGAAAGCGGGTGAGGAGCGGACGCGCGCCAGGTCTGGCCGGCCGCAAAGTGGCGGCGATTATAAGCCGATAACGCCCGGGGACGAATCGGGGATCGCCCGAGCGACCGCCAGGCCGCCCAGTGGAGCGCCCATCGTCCCGGCCTGACAGCGCTGGAGCCGCCGGGTACAATCGCCGCCCTACCCCCCTCGTCCCTTCCTTTGCCGGAGTCACCGGCCAGGATTATTGTCATGATTCGCATCAACGAACTGTCTCTGCCGCTTGACCACACCCCCGCCGAGCTGCGCCAGGCCATCCTGGAACGCCTGAAGCTGAGCGACGCCGACCTCCTCGATTTCACCGTGTTCAAGCGCAGCTACGATGCGCGCAAGAAGAACAGCGTCATCCTGTTCATCTACATCATCGACCTGGAAGTGCGCGACGAGACGACGGTACTGGCGCGCTTCGCCAATGACCTGCACGTGCGTCCGGCGCCGGACACCGGCTATTACCCAGTCGGCCAGGCGCCGGCCAACCTGACCGAGCGCCCGCTGGTGGTGGGTTTCGGTCCCTGCGGCCTGTTCGCCGCCCTGCTGCTGGCCCAGATGGGCTTCAAGCCCATCGTGCTCGAGCGCGGCAAGGACGTGCGCAGCCGCACCAAGGACACCTGGGCGCTGTGGCGCAAGAAGGTGCTGAGCCCCGAATCCAACGTGCAATTCGGTGAAGGCGGTGCGGGGCTGTTTTCCGACGGCAAGCTCTACAGCCAGATCAAGGATCCGAAGTTCTACGCCCGCAAGGTGATGCACGAATTCGTCCGCGCCGGCGCGCCGGAAGAGATCCTCTACGTCAGCAAGCCGCACATCGGCACCTTCCGCCTGACCGGCGTGGTCGCCGCCATGCGCGAAGAGATCATCGCCCTCGGCGGCGAAGTCCGCTTCGAGAGCAAGGTGACCGACCTGGTGATCAACGACGGCCAGCTCGAGGGCGTGGTGCTCGCCAGCGGTGAGACCCTGCATAGCCGCCATGTGGTGCTCGCCCTGGGTCACAGCTCGCGAGACACCTTCCGCATGCTGCACCGCCAGGGCGTGTACATCGAGGCCAAGCCCTTCGCCGTCGGCTTCCGCATCGAACACCCCCAGGGCATGATCGACCAGGCCCGCCTGGGCAAGTACGCCGGCCACCCGGAACTCGGCGCCGCCGACTACAAGCTGGTCCATCACGCCAAGAACGGCCGCGCCGTCTACAGCTTCTGCATGTGCCCGGGCGGCACCGTGGTGGCCGCCACCTCAGAGCCGGGCCGCGTGGTCACCAACGGCATGAGCCAGTACTCGCGCAACGAGCGCAATGCCAACTCCGGCATCGTGGTGGGCATCAATCCCGAGCAGGATTTCCCCGGCGATCCGCTGGCCGGCGTCGAGTTGCAGGAGCGCCTGGAATCGCGCGCCTACGAACTGGGCGGCAGCGACTATTGCGCGCCCGGCCAACTGGTCGGCGACTTCATTCGCGGCGTGCCCTCCACCGAATTCGGTGAAGTCGAGCCCTCCTACAAGCCCGGCGTGCGCCTGGGCGATCTGGCGCCGTCGCTGCCCGCCTATGCCATCGAGGCCATCCGTGAAGCCCTGCCCGCCTTCGGCAAGCAGATCCGCGGCTTCGACCGCCATGACGCCATCCTGACCGGCATCGAGACCCGCACCTCTTCGCCAGTGCGCATCACCCGCGACAACGACAGCCTGCAGAGTTTGAATCTGCGCGGCCTGTATCCGGCCGGGGAAGGCGCCGGCTACGCCGGCGGCATCCTCTCCGCAGGCGTGGACGGCATCAAGGTCGCCGAGGCCCTGGCCAAGGCGATGCTCGCGGAAGGCGACGCGCAGGACGCGCCGCTGGTTCGGGCTGCGGGTTGATGAAGCTCGACGACATCAAGAAGCTCCACCAGAAGAAGTACCGCGCCGAATTCGGCCACTTCCTGGTGGAGGGCGAGCACCTGGCGCTGGAACTGCAAAAGGCCGCGCTGCAGCATCCCCCGCTGCAGCGCGCCGAACTCTATGTGACGGGCGCCTACGAACACTGGCAGAGTCCGTTCCGGACGCACCTGATCAGCGACCGCCAGATGGCGCAGCTCGCCGACACCAAGACCCCGCAGGGCATCCTCGCGGTGGTGCCCATGCCCCGGGAGCCCGTGGCAGCAGCGGTCGAGGGCGAGCGCGCCGTCTATCTGCACGAGATCCAGGATCCCGGCAACCTGGGCACCATCCTGCGTACCCTGGCCTGGTTCGGGCGCTTCCGCTGCCTGCTCAGCCCGGGCAGCGTCGATCCCTATAACCCCAAGGTGGTCCGCGCCAGCATGGGCGCCATCTTCCACACCCCGCTGGAACTCGACGTCGAACTCGCCGGCCTGCAGCAGCGCTTCCCCCGCCTCGCCTGCCTGGACATGCAGGGCACGCCGGTGCAGTCCGCTGATTTCGCAGCCTTCGACTGCTACCTGTTCGGCAACGAAGCCCGCGGCGTTCCGCGCGAGCAGCTGGCGGCGCTGAACGCCCAGCCCTTCACCATCGGCGGTTCGGGCGCCATCGAGTCCCTGAATCTGGCGGCCACGGTGAACATGTGCGCCTATGAGTTGAGTCGCTAGCGCTGGCGCACGCCGCGTGGTGGCCGCTCCAGAGGGCGGCGAGGCTCCTCCCAGGCGAAGAGAGGCCGTCCCGCCCGCGCTCATGACTCAGCAAGCCTCTTGCCGGGGATTCACTGGCAGTCCCTGAAGCACCACGCCCGTCCGCTGCGCTGGCAAGAGCGGCGAACCCAGATGACGGGCGCTAGAGGTCCTCGTCCTGCCCTTCTCCCTTTCGCGACTCGTCGTAGACCCGTTGCGCCTCTTCCATGGCGGCACCATTCGCCAGAGACCATTGATAAAGCGCGGCGAAGGGTTCGCGCAGCGAGCTGCCAAGCGGGGTGATGGTGTATTCGACGCCGATCGGCTGTGTCGGCAGTACCTTGCGACTGATCAGGCCGTTGCGCTCGAGCCGCTTCAGGGCTTCGGAAAGGGATTTGTGGGTGATGCCGTGGAGGCGGCGCTTGAGATCGTTGAAGCGCGCCGGCTGCGTACACAGGACGCTCAGGATCAGCACGGCCCACTTGTTGCCGATGTGTTCGAGGATGGGACGCGTCGCGCTGACGTCGAGCGGGAGTTCGAGCTCGTTGCTGGACATGGGTATCCGCCTGGACATCTAGGCACCCTCAGGTGCGTTCTTGCGATCAGATATACGAATGATACCGTGCTCCTGGACAGCCACAGCAACCGGGTGAGGATCCATGAGCATACTTTCAGCAAAAGTCGCCGTCGTGATCGGTGGTCATGGCGGGATCGGTGGGGCCATCGCGGAACGCTTCGCGACCGAGGGCGCCACGGTGTACGCCAGCAGTCGACGCACCCAGGCCCGCGACGTCGAACGCGGCGCGGGCAGGTTGCTCGAGCGCAGCCTCGATGCGTCCGATGTGACGGCCCTTGCCGCCTTCTTCGACAGCGTGCGGCGCGAAGCCGGGCGGGTGGATGTGCTGGTGGTGAACGCCGGCCTCTCGGAGTTCGCACCGCTCGAGACCCTTACCGCAGAGCACTTCGACCGCACCTTCGCGCTCAACGTACGCGCCCTGCTCTTCGCCACCCAGGCGGCGACGGCGATCATGCCCGCTGGCGGGGCCATCGTATTGATCGGCTCCATCGCCGCCGCGATCGGCACCCCGGGCTATGGCGTCTATGGGGCGAGCAAGGCGGCGGTACGCTCCTTCGCGCGGACCTGGGCCAATGAACTGGCGCCCCGCAACATCCGCGTCAACGTCGTCGCGCCGGGGCCCACGGACACCGCCATGATGGCGGCGACCTCGGCGGAGGTACGGGAGCAGCTGAACAGGCTGATCCCGCTCGGCCGGATGGCACGCGTCGAGGAAGTGGCCGCGGCCGCGCTCTTTCTCGCCAGCGACCAGAGCAGCTTCATCACCGGCGCCGAGTTGCCGGTCGACGGTGGCATGGCGCAGGTCTGACAAGCGTCTCGCGCCTGGATGTTCAGGACGCGCTCCACGGATCGAGCGCGTCCGGGTCCGGGCGGGTAGGTACGCACCATGGCCCGGGATCTCGCTCGCGAACGTCCGGAGCTTATCGCCAACATCAGGGGTCCACTTTCCAAGTCTCGCCTTCAGGAATGCGCCCCCATGATCACTCTCAACAGCTACACCACGGTCAAGCGTCGCGAACGCGTGCCCCATGACCTGTTCGCGCAATACCGGCGTGATGTCCACGGTCCCCTGTGCGCCCGTCTGCCGGGGCTCGGTCACTACGTGCAATACCACTTCGACCGAGAGCAGGACGCCCATCTGTGGCCGCTGGCCGAGGGCATCCGCGAGATTCCCGACTACGAACTGGATGGAATGGTCGAGATCGGCTTCGCTGACGAGGCGCATCAGCGTACCTTCCAGGCCGCCAGCCCCGTGCTGTTCAGCGACGAGCATGTTCGCCGAGACGCTTGCCTATGATCTGCCCTATGGCTCGCATGCCTTCAAGAACACGCTGGCGGACGAGCAGCACAACGGTCCCGACCAGCTGGATCGCCTGCAGCTCCATCTGCATCCCCGCGACAGCCTCGAGGACCTGAACACTTATCTGCTGAGCCACCTGGGCCCCTGGCTGGCCACCCAAGCGGCCGTCCTGAAAGTGCGCGTCCACCCGTGCGTGCCCTTCGTCAACGACGGTCAGCATCCGCCGTCGCCCGACGTGGCGCACCGGGCCGATGCCATCCGCGCGGCGCTGTCGATGGTGGAGATCGTCTTCGCCTCGCCACTGGAACGCCGACGTTTCTTCGCCAGCGAAGCCTTTCGCAGCAGCCTGCCCGAACAGGCGCGGCACATCGCCTGCCTCAGGGCATTCGCCGTGTCCGGGGTTTACACCTACGTCCATGCCGGCCAGCTCACCACCGCCGGCCTGCGCGGCAGTCGCGCGGCCGAACTGATCGAACGCATCGGGGCGGTCAACCAGACGCAGGACGAAGTCGTGCATCTGCTTCGTCACGGCGCGTTACCGGAAAACGATGCGCCCTCCTCGGCATCGACCCCACGCCAGGACTGAAGGCCATCGGTCCTACTTCCGGCCGGCTTGGTTGTTCACCCCATGCTCGACAACGGCGCCGTGCCGGCCGCTAGGGCCGGACGAGGAGACCTTCGTCCCGCCAACTTCTGCCAGCCCGGCTGCTCGGGCTGGCGGGCTGGCCATTGCAAACAACAAAACGAAATGACATTCTAAAAAGCCAGCTCATAGCTGGTTGTTACCCCGCAACTTGAAACGGCCGGCCTGATGACGGGTTCTGCGCACTGCCCGCCCTGTGTGGCATGAGCGCCAGGGGGTAGCCGCTCTTGTCCCAAGCATCGCCGTGCTGGTTGTCGCGGTGCCGCACTTGACCTGCCGGACCGGCCGCTGCCTGCCGAGTCAATCTGGAGACAGCCTTCTTGGCGAAACCTGCTCAGCCCTCCCGTTGGCCCACCGCTGTACGGGCGCTCGCCCATCGTGACTTCCAGATCTATTTTGCCTGCCAGGGCGTGTCGACCCTGGGCAAATGGGTGCAACAGGTCGCGCTGTCGTGGATGGCCTATCACGTCACCGCTTCCGCCACCCTGCTGGGCGTCATCACCTTTCTGACGCTCGCCCCGCAATTGCTGGTAGGTCCGATCGCCGGCGCCTGGATCGACCGCCACGACAAACGCCGTTGCCTGATCGCGGCGCAGTCGCTGCTGGCCATCCAATCGCTGTTGCTCGCGCTCTTGAGCTGGCAAGGCTGGATCGACGCGCCGATCCTGATCGCCATGGCTCTATTCCTGGGCTTGCTGAATGCCCTGGAAACACCACTCAGACAGGCACTCATCGGTAGCTTCGTGGCCGACGCCAGCGATTTGCCCAACGCCCTCGCCCTCAATGCCATGCTGATCAACGCCGCGCGCTTCATCGGCCCGCCGTTGGCCGGCGCCCTGATCGCCGCCAGTAGCGAAGCGCTGTGCTTCCTGATCACGGCGATCGCCTTTGCCACCTTGCTGCTGGGCCTGACGAAGGTTCAGGGCAGCGCGACCGCCAAAGCCAGCGGCTCGACCAGTCAAATGTTTCGTGAAGGCCTGGGCTACGTCTGGAATACCTTCTCGGTCCGGCGCCTGATGCTGGGGGTGGTCGCCGTCAACCTGCTGGCCTCCAACTACAGCGTCTTGCTGCCGGTACTGGCCAAGACGCTCTACCTCGGCGATGCCCGGATGCTGGGGTGGCTATGGGGAGCCGCCGGTGCGGGTGCCTTCGTCGCCACGATCATGCTCGCCCTCGCCGGCGCCTTGCACCGCCTGAGGCGCGTGATCTTCATCGCCGAGTTGTGCTGCGCCCTGGCCCTGTGCCTGCTGGCGTTCCAGCTGCCGCTTCCCTTCGCGCTACTGTTGCTGGCCCTGCTGGGCTTCGGCATCACCGCCAACAACGTCAGCACCAACATGCTGTTGCAGGGCGATGCCCCGGCAGCGCTGCGTGGCCGCGTGATCGCCCTGTACATCGCCATGCGCTTCGGCTTCGAGGCGGTGGGTGGCCTGCTCGCCGGCTTGCTCGCCAGCGCCCTAGGCGCCCCCCTCACGCTCGGCATCGCCGGTCTGCTGTTGCTGACGTTCCGTGCAGTGGAAAGCCATCTCAATGCCAAAAAGGAATGAAGTGCCGATTCGCAGGTAAGGCTTACCACGATCAACACCCCTCTGAGCGCTGAATCGAAGTAGCGAGAAAGTGGTAGTCGCGTGCCAGAAGAGCGTCAGGATAGGCAGCCCCCCACCTCTCGATGGAGGCAGCCATCGCCATCTGCGTTCGATACTTGCACAGTGTTCGCCGCCAAAAACGGTGATGCGACCCTCTACCTCAGCGTTATCCGAGTCCTACAGTCGCCTGGCAGTTCCTGCTGATGAATCGTACGGGACTGACCTTCGGCGAGTACCAGAAGGAATTCTTCAAGATCGCTACCGATGTTCGGCCTGTTCATCGTCATCGTGACCGGTGAACTGCCCATCGGCTGACGCCCTGATGCCAGTCGGCCGTCATTTGGGAAGGCGAGCGGCGACGTCCCCGCGGGTGGTCTTGGGCCAGACGTAAAAGCGCACGCAGCCGAATGCCGAGCGAGTGATGCCGGCATTCGGCGCAGCCATGCATAGTCGCGAGAAATGCAGCCTTTTGACGGTCCTTATCAACGTTCGCCTGGGTCGGGCTTAGGCGCTGACGTCCACGACAACTCTCCCGCGGACCTGTCCATCAGCAACTCGGCAGCGGGACCGGACATTTACGTAGGGTCCGGCAGCACGAGGAAGATCTGGCTATCCGTTGCATCGATCCGCTCAGCGTGGGAGGCGAAGTATCGGGGCAGGCGCTGAGTGACATCCCCAACGCGCCGCTCCGGTGCAACCGGGCTCCATCCTGGCGCAGCGTCTCGTGAGTAGCCGGACAAAGGTTCGCCCAGACGCGAACCAATGCTGCGGGCCCGGACCGCGACCGGAATCCAGGCATCGCCCCAGAGCCTCGCGCTGAAAGGTCCAGCGAACCAATTTCAAATGGCATCGGCCTTGCACCCGGCTCAGGTATTCGCATCTCCGCTGCGATCGCGCTTTTAGCGCGTTTCGCAGCGGGAGACGGCCCAGACCTAAGAGGCAAAGGTTCGATGCAGATCCACACCGACGACAGTGCCCGCCTGGCCCTGGATGCCTTGCGCAACCTGGTGGCCCAGCAGAGCAGCGTGCCCGACAAACCCCTGCCGCCGGAGCGCGAGCTGGCCAGTGAATTCGGCGTCAGCCGGCGTTCCATCCGCCGCGCCCTGGCGGTGCTCGAAGCCGAGGGCCAGGTCTGGCGCCGCCAGGGCAAGGGCACCTACGTGGGACCCACGCCGCCAAGCGCGGCCTTCACCCTCACCCAACTGTCGGCGCGCACCAATTTCAGCGAGGTGATGGAGGCACGGCTGCACCTGGAGCCGAATCTCGCCGCCCTGGCCGCCCAGCGCGCCAGTGGCGAACAGCGCGCCCTGATCCGCCGCATGGCCGAGCGCACCGCCTTCGAACGCCTGGGCAGCAGTGAGGACGCCGATGCCATCGAGCTGTGGGACAGCGCCTTCCACCGCAGCATCGCCGAGGCCGCCGGCAACCGCCTGTTGCTGGACCTGTTCGAGATGCTCGACGCCATCCGCCTGGACCCGATCTGGCGCGACCTGCGCCACCGGGCGCGCAATGCCCAGCGCCTGCTGGCCTACCACGATGACCACCAGGCCCTGGTGGAAGCCCTCGATGCCCGCGATCCGGTCCGCGCCGCGGCGGTGATGCGCGCCCATCTGCGCGCCCTGCAGCTGGCACTGGACAGCGTGCTGCAACAGACCCTGGAGCAGGCCCTATGAGTGCCCCGGTATTGGTGGTGGACGACCTCAGCGTACGCTTCGCTGGAGCGCCGGCCGCGGTGGTGGAAGGCCTGAGCTTTACCGTGCAGCCGGGCCGTACCCTGGCCCTGGTGGGCGAATCCGGCTGTGGCAAGAGCGTGACCTCCATGGCGCTGATGGGGCTGTTGCCGGCTAGCGCCCAGGTCCGCGCTCATCAAGCCAGCTTCATGGGTGAGGACCTGCTGGGCATGCCCGAGGCGCGCCGCCGCGACCTGCGCGGCGATCGCTTGGCCATGGTGTTCCAGGAGCCGATGACCTCGCTGAATCCGGCCTTCACCGTCGGCGAACAGTTGATGGAAACCGTGCTGCGCCATCGTGGTGGCAGTCAGTCGGCTGCCCGGCAGCGCGCCCTGGAGATGCTGGAGAAGGTGCGGGTGCCGGCGGCGACCCAGCGACTGGCGGCCTATCCCCACGAGCTGTCCGGCGGCATGCGCCAGCGGGTGATGATCGCCATGGCGCTGGCCAACGACCCGGCGCTGATCATCGCCGACGAGCCCACCACGGCGCTGGACGTGACCATCCAGGCGCAGATCCTCGAACTCATCGCCAGTCTGCAGGCCGAGACCGGCAGCGCCATGATCCTCATCACCCACGACCTCGGCGTGGTCGCCGAGGTCGCCGACGAGATGGCAGTGATGTACGCCGGCCGGGTGGTGGAATCCGGCCCGGTCGCCCAGCTGTTCGACGATCCGCAGCATCCCTACACCCTCGGCCTGATGGGCTCCATGCCCTCGCTGGGACCGCGCACGGGACGCCTGGCGACCATCGCCGGCCGGGTGCCGACGCCCGCCGAGATGCCGGCGGGCTGCCGCTTCGCCAGCCGCTGCCCCTTCGTCCTCGATGCCTGTCGCGTCGCGCCGCCACCCCTGGTGGAACTCGCTCCCGGGCAGCAGGTGGCCTGCCTGCGCGCGCCCCTGGAACAGCACCTGGAGACCCCCGCATGAATGCCGTGGAACGTCCCATCCTCGAAGCCATCGGCCTGACCAAGCACTTCGGTGGCCAGGCCGGTTTCCTGCAACGCCCAAAGCCACCGGTACAGGCGGTGAGCGATGTCTCCTTCACGGTGCGCCGCGGCGAGACCCTGGCGCTGGTGGGCGAGTCCGGCTCGGGCAAGTCGACCCTCGGCCGCCTGTTGCTCAACCTGCTCGCGCCCACGACCGGCGACGTCATCTACGAAGGCCGCAACCTGGGCAACCTCAGCCCGGCGGCGCTACGTCAGGTGCGTCAGGAATTGCAGATCATCTTCCAGGACCCTTTCGCCTCGCTGAATCCGCGCATGAGCGTGGCCGACATCGTTGGCGAGCCCGTGTGGCTGCACCAGCCGCTGAATCGGGGCCAGCGCGCCGAGCGGGTGGCCGAGCTGCTGCGCACCGTGGGCCTGGCGCCGGAGCTGGCGGGGCGCTATCCCCATGAATTCTCCGGTGGCCAGCGGCAGCGCATCGGCATCGCCCGCGCCCTGGCCGCCGAGCCGCGGCTGCTGCTCGGCGACGAACCGGTGTCGGCGCTGGACGTCTCGGTGCAGGCCCAGGTGGTGAACCTCTTGGAAGACCTCAAGGCGCGCTTCGGCCTGACCCTGATCATCGTCGCCCACGGCCTCGGCGTGATCCGCCACATGAGCGACCGGGTGGCGGTGATGTACCTGGGCGAGATCGTCGAACTGGCGCCGGTGGAGGCGCTGTTCGAGTCGCCCCTGCATCCCTACACCCAGGCGCTGCTGGCCGCGGTGCCGGTCAACCATCCGCGGGCGCGGCGGCCGCGCACCCTGCTCGGCGGCGACCTGCCCAGCCCCACGGCGCCGCCCAGCGGCTGCCGCTTCCACACCCGCTGCCCCCACGCCCGGCCGCTGTGCCGCGAGGCCAAGCCGCTGCTGGAATCCGCCGCCGGCGAAGGCCGGGTGGCCTGCCACTTCTGGCGCGAGATCGCCGGCGCGGGCGCCTCACCGCCGCCGCTGATCGCCACCAGCGCCGCCTTCACGCGCCGCCTGGCCCTGTTCAACCGTCATCAATCCCTTCTGGAGTCCACCCCATGAAAGCCTCCGCCTGGCTCACCGCCACCCTTCTGCTCCTGGCCGGCGGCTCCGCCCTGGCCGAGACCACCCTGCGCATCGGCATCCAGGACGATCCCGACGTGCTCGATCCGCACCGCTCGCGGACCTATTCGGGGCGGCTGGTCTACACCGCCCTGTGCGACAAGCTGGTAGACGTCTCGCCACAGCTGGAGTTGGTGCCCCAACTGGCCACCGCCTGGCAGTGGAGCGACGACAACCGCAGCCTGACGCTGCAATTGCGCCAGGGCGTGACCTTCCATGACGGCGAGACCTTCGACGCCGCCGCGGTGAAATTCAACCTGGACCGCGCCCGCAGCCTGCCCGACTCGCTGCGCAAGAGCGAACTGGCTTCGGTGGATACCGTCGAGGTGGTCGATCCCCAGACCGTGCGCATCCGCCTCAAGCAACCCGACGCCACCCTGCTCGCCCAGCTCTCCGACCGCGCCGGCATGATGCTGGCGCCCAAGGCGTCCACCGGCGACGTGGGTAGCAAGCCGGTCTGTTCCGGCCCCTATCGCTTCGTGCAGCGGGTGCAGCAGGACCGCATCGTGCTGGAGCGCTTCCCCCAGTACTGGAACGCCAGCGCCTACTACTTCGACCGGCTGATCTTCCTGCCCATCCCGGACACCTCGGTGCGCCTGGCCAACCTGCGCTCCGGCGACCTGGACATCGTCGAGCGGGTCGCGCCCACCGACGTCAAGGGCCTGCAGGGCCAGGCCGGCTTCACCCTCTACAACACCCCGGGCCTGGGCTACATGCAGCTGATGGTGAACATGGCCAACGGCGACCGGGCGAAGAATCCCTTCGCCGGCGACAAGCGCGTGCGTCAGGCCTTCGACCTGGCGCTGGATCGCCAGGCGCTCAACCAGGTGGTGTTCGAGGGCCTCTATGCGCCCAGCGTGCAGCCCTTCCCGCAGAGCAGCCCCTACTACGACAAGGCCTTCGCCGTGCCGGCCCGCGACGTGGCGCGCAGCCAGGCGCTGCTCAAGGCCGCCGGCGTCAGCCTGCCGGTCAAGGTCGAACTCAAGATCGCCAACAACCCCATCGCCCAGCAGGTGGGCCAGCTAATCCAGGCCATGGCCGCCGAGGCCGGCTTCGAGGTCAACCTGGTCGCCACCGAATACGCCACCCTGCTGGCCGAACAGCACGCCGGCAACTTCCAGCTCGGCCTGAGCGCCTGGTCCGGACGCCCCGATCCGGATGGCAACGTGCATCAATTCGTCACCTGCAAGGGCAACCAGAACGACGGTCGCTACTGCAACGCGGCGCTGGATCAACTGCTCGACCAGGCCCGCACCATCAATGACCAGGCCCAGCGCCAGGCGCTCTATGCCCAGGCCCTGACCCTGCTGCGCGAGGAGCTGCCGGTGTTCTATCTCTATTTCGACCCGCGCATCATCGCCACCCGCGCCGATCTCAAGGGCTTCGTCCCCAATCCCGACGGCCTGATTCGCCTGGCCGGCGTCACCCGCGGGCAATAGCCATGCTACGCCTCTTCCTGCGTGGCCTGCTGAGTGCCCTGCCCACCCTGCTGCTGGTGTCGCTGTTCGTCTTCACCCTGCAGCAACTGCTGCCGGGCGATCCGGTGCTGGCCATGGCCGGCGAGGAGCGTGATCCCCAGGTGCTGGAATTCCTGCGCGAGAAATACCGGCTGAACGATCCCGTACCGGTGCAGTACCTGCACTGGATGGGCGGGGTGCTGCGGGGTGACCTGGGCATCTCGCTGCGCACCGACCAGCCGGTGACGGCGCTGATCGCCGAAAAGCTGCCGGTGACCCTGGAGCTATCGCTGCTGGCCATCGTCATCGCCCTGCTCATCGGCATCCCCACCGGCATCCTCGCCGCGGTACGCCGGGGCACGGCGGTCGACTACGGCGCCAATCTGGTGGCCCTGTCCGGCATCTCCATCCCGCACTTCTGGCTCGGCATCCTCCTGATCCTGCTCTTCGCGGTGAAGTTGCAGTGGCTGCCGGCCTCCGGTTTCGTGCCCTTCCACGAGGACCCGCTGCGCAACCTGCGCACCCTGATCCTGCCGGCCTTCGTGTTGGGCGCCGGCCTCTCCGGCACCCTGATGCGCCATACCCGAGCGGCCATGCTGGAGGTGCTGCGCGCCGACTACGTGCGCACCGCCCGGGCCAAGGGCCTGCGCGAGCGCGTGGTGATCCTGCGCCATGCCCTGCGCAATGCCTTGATGCCCATCGTCACCCTCACCACCCTGCTGTTCGGCGAACTGCTCGGCGGTGCGGTGCTCACCGAGCAGGTCTTCAGCATCCCCGGCTTCGGCAAGATGATCGTCGACGCCGTGTTCAACCGCGACTACGCGGTGGTCCAGGGGGTGGTGCTCTGCGTGGCGGTGGGCTTCGTGCTGCTCAACCTGGTGGCCGACCTGCTCTACCGCCTGATCAACCCGCGCCTGAGGCACGCCGCATGAACGCCCTGACCCTGCCCCGCCCGGCCACCCTGAGTCCCGCGCGCTCGCCCTTCTGGCGCAAGTTCAGCGCCAATCGCGGCGCGCTGCTCGGCGCCGCCTTGATCCTGACCTTCGCCCTGGCCGCCCTGCTGGCACCCTGGCTGGCCCCCTTCGATCCGCTCAAGACCAGCTTCCTGGCGGTACGCAAGGCGCCCTCGGCGCTGAACTGGCTGGGCACCGACGAACTCGGGCGCGACCTGCTCTCGCGCCTGCTGTGGGGCGCGCGCAGTTCGCTGCTGGCGGGCGTGGTCTCGGTGGCCATCGCCCTGCTGGTGGGGGTGCCCCTGGGCCTGATCGCCGGCTACTTCGGCGGCTGGCTGGACGCCGTGGTCTCACGCCTGGTCGAAGCCCTGCTGTCCTGTCCCTTCCTGGTGCTGGCCATCGCCCTGGGGGCCTTTCTCGGCCCGAGTCTGGGCAACGCCATGATCGCCATCGGCCTGTCCGCCATGCCGGTGTTCGCCCGCCTGACCCGTGGCCAGGTGCTCGCCATCCGCCACGAGGACTATCTGGAGGGGGCGCGCGCCATCGGCCTGCCGGATCGCTGGATTCTCTGGCGCTACGTCCTGCCCAACATCCTCTCGCCGCTGGTGGTCCAGGCCACCCTGACCATCGCCGCCGCCATCCTCGCAGAGGCCAGCCTGTCGTTTCTCGGCCTCGGCCAGCAACCGCCGATGCCCTCCTGGGGCTCCATGCTCAACACCGCCAAGAACTTCATGGAGCAGGCGCCCTGGATGTCCATCGCCCCGGGCGTCTGCATCTACCTCACCGTCCTCGGCTTCAACCTGCTGGGCGACGGCCTGCGCGACGCCCTCGATCCTCGTCACCAATGAGACCCTTCGCCATGCCCGATCTGGACTATCACAACCCCTATTCCTCGGCTCGCTCGCCGGTCATGGGCCGCAACCTGGTGGCCTGCTCGCAGCCGCTGGCCGCCCAGGCCGGCGTGGAGATGCTGCGCCGCGGCGGCAACGCGGTGGACGCCGCGGTGGCCGCCGCCATGGTGCTCACCGTGGTGGAACCCACCGGCTGCGGCATCGGCAGCGACGCCTTCGCCATCGTCTGGGACGGCGAGAAGGTGCAGGGCCTCAATGCCTCCGGCCGCGCACCGCGCGGTTGGACGCCGGAATACTTCGCCGGCCAGAGCGCCATGCCGGCGCGCGGCTGGGGCGCGGTCACGGTGCCCGGGGCTGTCTCGGCCTGGGTCGCCCTGGCCCAGCGCTACGGCAAGCTGCCGCTGACCACCCTCGCCGCCCCGGCGATCCACTATGCCCGCGACGGCTTCCTGCTCACCCCGGTGATCGCCGAACTCTGGCGCCGCGGCGCCGAGCAGCTCAAGGACCAACCCGGTTTCGCCGCCTGCTTCCTGGCCAACGGCGTACCCCGGGCCGGCACCCTGGTACGCCTGCCCGACCACGCGCGAACCCTGGAGGCCATCGCTGAAAGCAACGGTGCTGCCTTCTATCAGGGCGAACTGGCCCAGGCCATGGCCCGCCATGCCCGCGAACACGGAGCGGTGCTGGACGAAGAGGACCTGCGCGCCCACCGGGCCGACTGGATCGACACCCTCTCGGTACCCTTCGCCGGCGCCGTGGTGCACGAGTTGCCGCCCAACGGCCAGGGCATCGCCACCCTCGCCGGCCTGGGCATCCTCGAAGCCGCCGGTATCGGCGCGGATCCCGTGGACAGCCCCGCCACCCTGCATCGCTCGATCGAGGCCATGAAGCTGGGACTGGCCGATCTCTACCAGCACGTCACCGATTCAGCGCACATGCGCGTCCAGGCCGAACACCTGCTGGACCCGGCCTACCTGCGCGAACGCGCCGGGCTGGTCGGGTCGCGTGCCGGCGATCCCGGCTATGGCGCCCCACGCCCCGGCGGCACCGTCTGCCTGTCGGCGGCTGATGAGAGCGGCATGATGATTTCCTTCATCCAGTCCAACTACATGGGCTTCGGCTCGGGCGTGGTGGTGCCGGGCACCGGCATCAGCCTGCAGAATCGCGGCGCCGGCTTCACCCTGGCACCGGACCACGTCAACAGCGTGGCTCCGGGCAAGCGACCCTTCCACACCATCATCCCCGGCTTCGCCATGAATGCCGACGGCACCCCGCTGATGGCCTTCGGCCTGATGGGCGGCCCCATGCAGGCCCAGGGGCACCTGCAACTGATGCTGCGCATCCTCAAGTACCGGCAGAATCCCCAGGCCGCCGCCGACGCACCACGCTGGCGCCTTGAAGGCGGCCGCCGGGTCGCGGTGGAAAGCAGCCTGGACCCGGCCACCCTGGAAGCACTGCGGGCCCTGGGCCACGAGGTGACGGTGGAGGAGCCCTCCGGCGTGTTCGCCTTCGGCGGCGCCCAGATCATCCAGCGCGTTGCCGGTGGCTACGTGGGCGGCTCCGATCCGCGCAAGGATGGCCTGGTGGCCGGCTACTGAAGCCGAAAGCGGCGGCCCCCAGGCCAGGCGCGGCGGCTCAGGCTGTTCGACCTCAGCTTGAGGCGCCGAGATTGGTCGGGCTTGGGCGTGCCAGGGTGTGGCTGGAAATCTGGCCAGAACGTTTCAGCAACACCGTGGCTATCCGCTCCCCTGCCCCTGCCGCCACTCGTCGAAAGGTATCGGAATCGTCTTAATGTTTATTGCGATACCAAAGCAATGTGGACATAGTGGCCAGGCGCTATCAACCAGACAAGAGCCTGAGACCTCGCCATGCATCCTGATCCCCAGAGCCAAGCCCGGGAGGCCCTGCTCGGCCTCCATCGTCAGCTACAGGAAAATGCCAGGCGGCTGGGCAAGGTCGATTGCGACGATCCGAACGTCCAGGCTGTGCTCCAGGCCGTACAGGATCTCAACGAACGGGTGGCCGACATGGTGGCCGAGACGGCGCTGCTGGCGCCTGTGCCTCTGGGATTGGTGGCGGAAACGGTTCCCACGGGAAGCCCGGATCAGGGCTGACGCCACGTCTACGCCGGATCGGTAGGCCGTGGCTGCCCCTCCAAGGATCGGTCGGCCGCGGAAAGGCCCGGACCAGGCGCAATGCCTGAACCAGGTGGGCCAACGCTCGGCGCGGGCATCTCTGGCCTTCTAGCCTTCAGCCTCGTCCGGCTGGCGACGCTGGAAGCTGCGTGCCCATTCGAGCAGGGCATTTTCGTCGTCGGTACGATCGTCCACCCCACACTCTTCCAGCACCGTGATGACCCGGCGCATGAAGCCCTGATCGAGGCGGGCCTGATCCATGACCCGGTTCAGGTCCAGCGGACTGGTCAGGGTGAGGCGAGGTGGAAATTCGGTGTCGTCGATGCCCATGGTGGTCTTACCTGAAAGCACTGCTGTCGATTGCCGACTGGCTTATTGCCATCATCTTTCGTGATGGCCTGATGAATACATCAGTTATCGCATGAACTGTCCATATTGATGACTGAGCGGCACTTGGCCGGGGGGAATCGCCAGTGACCGCCCGCCAAATACGCCCGTGGAAGGCCCGCATGGCTGCAGGTACCGCCAGCGCCCTTGCCCGACCGTGGTTCTGCCATGGCCCTTTTTGTATGATGCCCGACAACAACCGACGGAACCTCAGGTGTGGACGCCTCAGCAAAACCGGCTTCTCCAAGCCAACCTGATCAGGCTGCAGCGCGCTGGGATGTGGGGGCGGCGGTCAGCCAGCTGTCCTGGGACGACCTGCGCATCATCAAGGCCCTCAGCGAGTCCGGCAATCGGGCGGCGACCGCCAAGAAACTGGGCATCAACGTCTCCACCGTCTCCCGACGGGTCGCACAGGTGGAGAAAACCCTGGGTGTCGCCCTGTTCGACCATCGTCGCTCCGGCTACCAGCTGACCGTCGAAGGCGAAGAGCTCCGCGCCCTGGGCGAGCGGGTCGAACTGGATATTGTCAGCGTCGCCCGACGGGTATCCCGCGCCGCCCAGGGGCCATTGGGCAAGCTGCGCATCACCACCAGCGACTCGCTGCTGCTGTACTTCCTGACCCCCATCATCGCCGATTTTAAGGCGGCGAACGATGGCATGACCATCGAGGTGCTGGTGGGGAATCAGACCTTGAGTCTGGCCCGCGACGAGTCAGACATCGCGATCCGGGCCACTAGAAAGCCCGCCGACAGCCTGGTCGGGCGCAAGCTGGCCACCATCGCCTGGGCCGCCTATGGCAGTCGTGGCGGTGCGCGGCAGGAGGATCCCTATGCGGCCGGTCAGGCCTGGGTGTCCTACACCTCCGCCCTGGCCAACCTCAAGGCGGCTGCCTATCTGGAATGCCGGGTGGCGCCTGAGGATGTCTCCTACCGTACCGATTCGGTCGCCGCCGCCAGTGCGGCCATCGTGGCGGGGCTGGGTTTCGGCTTTCTGCCCTGCATGCTGGGCGATACCACGCCCGGCCTGGTGCGCGTGGGGCCGGTGGTGCCGGAGCTCAACGACGAACTCTGGCTGCTGACCCATCAGGACATCCGCAAGTCCTGGCGTGTTAAGGCCTTTATGGCGTTCTGTGCGGCGGCGGTGGCCGAGCAGAAGGCGCTGGTGGAAGGTCAGCGCCCGTTTGCCACTGCGCCCGAAGAGCGCGAAGCCTCTGCCTAGCGCGCGCGACTGCCAATCACCGCCCGGCAGGCGATCTCGATCAGCTGCGGGCGCTGGGCCAGCCGCGAAACACCTATGATGTTGCTGGCGCAGCGCGGTGCCTCGCAGCCGTAGGCCGCCTTGCGCACCTTGCCGACGACGGCGAAGGCGGCGTCCATGTCCAGCACATAGAGGGTTTCCTCGACGACGTCCTGCAGGGTGGCGCCATAGAGCGCGAGCAGTGTGGCGATGTTGTCGTAGGCGGTGCGCATCTGCTCGCCCATGGTGGAAAAGTCGCTGGGGCGGCCCTCGCTGTCCAGCGGTGCCGGCGCTACCAGATTGCCGTCCGCGTCGTGATTGAACTGCCCCGAGACGAAGATTTCGTCACCCACCCGACGGGCCTGCGGATAGCCGTAGGCCTGCTCCCAGGGTACGCCCCAGTACGCCGTGTCCTTGTCCCTCAACTGTGCTGCTGCCATTGCCTGTTCCTCGCGGAAAGTGGATTCGCGCTGTGGAATCCGGGTGATTGGAAGGCCACACCCTAGCAGCCCCCTGGCGAATCCAATGGCGCAAATTTGCGCTTTCAAAGGCGCAAAAGTGCACAAGCACAGCCTCGATTGATCCCTTACCTTGGATAGCAGTTCCGGTCACAACCGCTGCGAACGAGGCCATCGCCCCCTTGAAGGCGAGCCGCCCAGATCGCCGCCCGGAGCACATCCCAAACCACACTCAATCGATAGGTGAAGCCATGAACAACTCCAAAACCGAAGTCCTGACCCCCCTGAACAGCCAGCTGATCTTTATCGACCAGCAGCCGCAGATGGCCTTTGGCGTCCAGAGCATCGATCGCCAGACCCTGAAGAACAACACCGTCGGCCTGGCCAAGGCCGCCAAGATCTTCAACGTGCCGACCATCATCACCACGGTCGAAACCGAAAGCTTCTCCGGCCACACCTATCCCGAGCTGCTCGCCGTGTTCCCCGAGGCGCCGCTGCTGGAGCGCACCTCCATGAACTCCTGGGACGACCAGAAGGTGCGCGATGCGCTCAAGCGCAATGGCCGCAACAAGATCATCGTTTCCGGCCTCTGGACGGAAGTCTGCAACACCACCTTCGCCCTCTCCGCCATGCACGATGCCGGCTACGAGATCTACATGGTCGCCGACGCCTCGGGTGGCACCACCCAGGCCGCTCACGACTACGCCATGCAGCGCATGATCCAGGCCGGCGTGATTCCGGTGACCTGGCAGCAGGTCCTGCTGGAATGGCAGCGCGACTGGAAGAACCGCGACACCTACGACGCCGTCATGGCCCTGGTGAAGGAGCATTCCGGCGCCTACGGCATGGGCGTCGACTACGCCTACACCATGGTGCACAAGACCCCCGAGCGTATCGCCCACGGCCCCACCCTGGCCCCGGTCGCCGCCGCCGTCTGAGCCCCTGCCAGCCCCACCGTATCAGGCGGGGCTGGCGCTTCCCCAGTCCAGGCAGGAGTCCTGCTCATGAACCCCGCTCTTACTACCGCGACCCTGGTCGTCCGCCACCAGGTCCATCCGCAGCACGAACAGCGCTACGAAACCTGGCTGCACCAGACCATCGAGGCCGCCAGTCAATTCCCCGGGCACCTCGGGGTGGACGTCGGCCGGGAACGCCATGGCGATGCCCTGCAGTTCACCTCGGTGCTGCGCTTCGACGAGATGCAGCACCTGCAGGAATGGCTCGCGTCCTCCGCCCGGCAGTGGCTGGTCAGCCAGGCACAGGGATGGCTGCAGGACGGCGACAACACCGAGGTCCGGCTCGGCAAGGACTTCTGGTTCGCGCCCCGGCCGGCCGAGCAGGCACCGCCGCGGTGGAAGCAGGTGGTCGTCAGCTTCCTGGTCATTCTGCCCCTGAGCCTGCTGGTACCCGCGCTCTGGCAACCGGTATTCGGCGTGGCGCCCTGGTTGGCCGGCTACCTGATGAGCAACCTGCTGATCACCCTGAGCATCGTGGTGCTGGTGGTGTACCTGTTCATGCCGCTGGCCACGCGGATGCTGGATCCCTGGCTGACCGCCGACCCCGCCTAGGGCGTGGCCCCGGCCCCTGCCCTCACCCTTTCGCCCTCTACAACCCTTCCTTTCGTTCACAAGGACCCTACCCATGAGCGCCGATCTGATTCTGTTCAATGGCCGCCTGCACACCGTCGATCCCCAGCAACCCCAGGCCACCGCCGTGGCGATCAGGGATGGCCGCTTCATCGCGGTGGGCACCGATGCCGAGGCCATGGCCTTTCGTGGCACGGCGACGCGGCTGATCGATCTGCGGCAGCGTTGTGTGATCCCCGGCCTCAATGACTCGCACCTGCACCTGATCCGCGGCGGCCTCAACTACAACCTGGAGCTGCGCTGGGAGGGTGTTCCGTCGCTGGCGGATGCCCTGCGTATGCTCAAGGAGCAGGCCGAGCGCACGCCCACGCCGCAGTGGGTGCGGGTGGTGGGTGGCTGGACGGAATTCCAGTTCGCCGAAAAGCGCATGCCTACCGTCGAGGAACTGAATCGGGCCGCGCCGGACACGCCGGTCTTCGTGCTGCACCTCTACGATCGTGCGTTGTTGAATCGAGCGGCGCTCCGGGCGGTGGGCTATGACCGTCACACCCCCAACCCACCCGGCGGCGAGATCCAGCGCGATGCCAAGGGCGATCCCACCGGCATGCTGATCGCCCGGCCCAACGCCCTCATCCTCTACGCGACCCTGGCCAAGGGGCCCACGCTGCCGCTGGAATACCAGGTCAACTCCACCCGGCAATTCATGCGCGAACTCAATCGCCTGGGCGTCACCAGCGCCATCGATGCCGGCGGCGGCTTCCAGAACTACCCGGAGGACTACCAGGTGATCCAGCAGCTGGCCGACAACGACCAGCTCACCGTGCGCATCGCCTACAACCTCTTCACGCAGAAGCCCAAGGAAGAGCTGAACGACTTCAAGCACTGGACGAGCAGCGTCACCCTGCACCAGGGCACCGACTTTCTCCGACACAACGGCGCCGGCGAGATGCTGGTGTTTTCCGCCGCCGACTTCGAGGACTTTCTCGAACCCCGGCCGGATCTGGCCCCGAGCATGGAAGACGAACTGGAGCCGGTGGTGCGCCATCTGGTCGAGCAGCGCTGGCCGTTCCGGCTGCATGCCACCTATGACGAGTCCATCTCGCGGATGCTCGATGTCTTCGAAAAGGTTGATCGCGACATCCCCTTCAATGGCCTGCCGTGGCTGTTCGATCACGCCGAAACCATCAGCCCGCGCAACATCGAGCGTGTCCGGGCCCTGGGCGGCGGCATCGCCATCCAGCATCGCATGGCCTTCCAGGGCGAATACTTCGTCGACCGCTACGGTGCCCAGGCGGCCGAGGCCACCCCGCCGATCAAGCGCATGCTCGCCGAAGGCGTACCGGTCGGGGCGGGTACCGATGCCACCCGGGTGGCCAGCTACAACCCCTGGACCGCGCTCTACTGGCTGGTGAGCGGCAAGACCGTCGGCGGCATGACCCTCTATCCGGAAGGCCTGCCCCGGGCCACCGCCCTGCAGCTCTTCACCCACGGCAGCGCCTGGTTCTCCAGCGAGCAAGGCAAGAAGGGACAGCTCAAGGTCGGCCAGCTGGCCGATCTGGTGGCGCTCTCGGCCGATTTCTTCAGCGTCGAGGAAGAGCAGATCAAATGGCTCGAATCGGTGCTGACGGTGGTCGGGGGCAAGGTGGTGCATGCCGCCAGCGAATTCGCTGACCTGGCACCGCCAGCCGTACCGGTCATGCCGGACTGGTCACCGGTGGCCATCGTACCTGGCCATTGGCGTCCCGCGGCCCCGCTGGCGGCCAGCCTCCACCAGTGCATCGGCTCCTGCGCCGTTCACCAGCACCAGCACGATCGCGCACGCCGCAGCTCGGTGCCGGTCAGTGACCACCAGGGCTTCTGGGGGGCCTTCGGCTGCTCGTGCTTCGCCTTCTAGCCCTGCACCGCCGTCAATCGCTGTCGACTCGCTGCGGTCGCGGCAATGACCACTCATGAGGTGCCTCGGGCCCAGCATCCCGGCGCTTGCCGGCCTCGGGTTGGGTTCTGCGGGCACCTGCAGGTGCCAGCCAGTCGCAGCCAACTGGCCAGGCAATCCGCCTTCCGCGCGGAATGTGGCCAGGGCTGGCCTTACGCCTTTCCGCCAGGCACAATCCAATAGTCATACGATGACAGACAAGAAGGGCCGTCCTGTGACGTCTGCTACATCCCCTTTCCGACAACTACAACAAAAGGATACGCGCATGAAAAAGCTGAAATTGGCGGTAGGTTTCCTGTGTCTGTTCAGCGGCTATGTCGCCGCGGCCACCGGCGATGAAGGCGATGTCGCCACTGCGGTCGACAAGCTGACCCAAGCCATGTGGCACAAGGATATCGCGCAACTCGATGCCCTGACCGCGGACAACCTGACCTACGGCCATTCGAGTGGCAACATTCAGGACAAGAAGGCCTTCATCGCCGATATCGAAACCGGCAAAAGCGCCTTCAACGAGCTGAAGATGCTCAATCAGAAGATCACGCTGTCCGGCGACGTCGCCCTGGTGCGCAATCACTTTTCCGCCCAGGCCGTGAACAGTGGGAAGGTCGTGCCCACCGAAATCGAAAACTTCCAGATCTGGCAGAAACAGAACGGCCATTGGCTACTGATCGGTCGCCAGGCCTTTCGCTTCTGATATCCCGGCTGGTCACCGAACGTCGCCAAGGCCTAGGGCTCACACCGGCCTCCTCACGAGCCGCCCGCCGAATTCAGGTGGACGGCTCGGGCGCGCACCCTCCGTCCCTGCTCCAGGCAAGCCATGGGGTGCGGCGATGATCAGATGGCAAGGTCCCTACTCCCTCCGCCGGGCGGGGTGCGGATCACCGGCCCGACTTGGCTTCCCGCCTGCGTCGTCTACCCTTAAGGAATCCATCATCCTTTCGGGGGCATGATGGATTCCAGGACGCTGGAGGCATCATGGATCTGATCATTCGACACTTCGAAGGCCAGCCCTTCGTCAGCAACCCCTATGTACCGGGCACTTCGCTTCGCCAGGATCTGTTCGAGCGGCAATTCACCATCCTGCTGCACGGGACGATGAAGCGCTTCGAAGACGCCGGGCATGGCACCTTCCATGTCGCCGGGCATGTCCAGCTCGGCCAGTGCGGCGTGCTCGATGACGTCCTCCGGATCGCCTTGGCGGCGGTCCGCCAGGATCGTTATCCGACCCCCGTGGCGGCGCTCGACTTTCACCCCAAGCGGATCTCCGTCTCCGATCGCCACGGCCACCTGGTCATGGCCGGCAAGGTGGATCGCGAGCGCCATCGCATCGACTGGATCGACCCCTGCAGCTCGGCCGAGGAAGAACGGGTGGTGCTGGCGCAGCTCCAGCTGTTGCGTTCGCGCTCGGCCTTCCAGCACGACTGGGACCATTTCCGGACCTCGCGGCTGCTGGATACCGATGCCGACCTGCTCAAGGGCCGGCTGGTCCACACACCCTGGCGGCCCCACGTCCGGGCACTGCTAATTGCCTGATCACACCCCATCCGGCAGGAGCGTCGCCGCTTCCTGACGACAGGACCGGTAGCGAGAGCGTCCGCGCCGCGAGACCGGAAGGCGGGCATCCCTGGATACGAGCAGGCGTGCGACCCGTGGTGCCATCCAGCTGAACAGCCACCCGTGGATCCGGTCCCTATTGGAACGACCATTGGGAGACTCGACGATGACGACAGCCCGCAATGTCTTGTGGGGCGCCTTGGCCATTGGCGTGGTGACGGGCATGCGCAGCATGCTGGCGCCGACCCTGGTCAGCCGGGCACTGGCGGAACGTGCGGACCTCGACGAAGCTTGCGAACCCGCTCGCACGCTCGCGTCGCAGCCCGTACGGCAGTAACTGCTGCCCCTGGCGGCCGGCGAGCTGTTGGGCGACAAACTGCCCTTCGCCCCGGACCGTACCATAGCGCCCTCTATGTTGGTCCGTGCCCTGTCCGGCGGCCTCAGCGCGGCAGCTCTCGCCGGCGCGCGGCGGCAACCGCGGCTGTTGCCTGCCATGATCGGGGCGACGGCGGCCTGTGTCGCCGCCCGGGTCGCGATAGGACTGCGCAAGCGCTACGCCGCTGACACCTGGATCAACGCGGGTCTGGGCCTGGCCGAGGACGGCATCGCCCTTTCGTTGAGCCATGCCGGTCTGCGGCGAGCCCTGAAGGAGCCCCCGAGGCCGTGACGCCCGGACTGGCCTGCCACGCCCCTTCCCGCCCGCTCGGGCAAGGTCGCTCAGGCGCCCAGCACCCAAGGCAGCACCAGCGCCGTCAGGATGCCGAGCAGGATCATGCCGAGTGCCGAAAAGGCCGCCGTCTCCTGACTTTCGCGCAACGCATGGGCGGTGCCTATGGCATGGCCGTTCATGCCCAGGGTCAGGCCGCGGGCCGCCGGATCCTCCACCTTGCAGACCTTGAGCAGCGGCAGCGCCAGCGTGGTGCTGATCACGCCGGTCAGCATGACGATCACCGCGGTCAGGGGCGCGATGCCACCGAAATGATCCGCCAGCGGCAAGGCGATCGGCATGGTGACCGACTTGGGCACCAGACTCATCAGCAGGGTCTCGGACAAGCCGAACAGCCAGCCGAGGGCCAGGGTCAGGGAGACGCCCACCACGCCACCGACTACGAGGGTTATCAGCAGCGGCGTGCAGAGTGCCCTCACCCGCTGGGCATTCTTGTAGAGCGGAACGGCCAGGCCCACGGTGGTGGGCCCGAGCAGCATAGCGAGCATCCCGCTGGCGCTTCGATACTGCTCGTAGGGAATGCCACCGATCCAGAGCACGGTGGCGACGATGGCCGTGGTGACCAGCACCGGTTGCAGCATGACCAGGCGCAGGCGCTGCTGCAGCACGAGCGCCAGCTGATAGGCCGCGAGCGTCAGGGACAGGGCCAGCAGGGGTGCGAGGGATTGATCAGCCATGGTCTTTGCTCCGTCCGATCAGGTACTGCAGCAACCAGCCGCACAGCGGCACCGTGACCAGCAGAGACAGCGCGATGACCAGTACCAGGCGCAACCACACCGACGCCTCGAGACCGCTGAAATCGACGATGCCCACCGCCGGCACCACGAGCATCAGCGGCAGGTACTTGAGCAGGTTGCCGGCCATGGTCTCCACGCCTTCCGGCACGCGACGCAAGAGCATCAGCAGGGCGAAGAGGACGATGATCCCTATGACGCTGGCCGGAATGCCGCCTATATGAGTCGTCAGATAGACGCCCGCCAGATAGCAACCCACCAGCATCAAGAAGCCCGCTATAGGCATAAGCACTCCATTACCTTGTTATTCTGAGCAGCCCGCACGCCCGTTGGATACGGCAGGAGTATCGATCGCCGCCGATAAGGCGGTTCAACGTTCACCTGCTGCGCGCGGACTCACTATAGGCACATCTGAAAAGGGCTGGGCACCTCCCTGCCGGGATAGGTGAGAGGCGCTCGCCTTGGTCGGCTCACTGTTGGGTTGGCGCCGCGATCCGCTTCGCCTGCCCCCTGCCCTCGCAATCGTAGCGCCGTAGAGCACCCCTGAGCGAAACCTGACGAGACGCCAGCCGACCCGCAAGGACACTGCCACGGCTGATGACGCCGCTGGCGCCTTACGCCGGCAGCGCGCGCATGCCCTCGAAGATCAGGCGCGTGGTGTTGCGCACGTTGGCCGCGTGGCCTTCGCGATCCAGCGGGTCACTGGCCGTCAGCCGCAGCAGCTGTAGATGGGAGTAGTCGTTGAGCAGAAAGGCGGCCAGTTGCACATCCAGGTCGGCGCGCAACTTGCCGGCGGCCTGCAACTCGCGCAGCACCTTGGCGATCTCGTCCTGCAGGCCGCTGTTCATCTGCCGGTAGGCCAGGGGCAGGCCGCTGTCGCCCCCCACCAGCACCAGCGGCAGCAGCTCGCGCCAAAGGGCGGCGGGCAGGACATCCAGCGCGTAGCTGACCAGCAGGTGCTCCAGGTGGCAGAGCGCGTCGACGGGATCCGCGAAGTCGCGGAGGTGCCGGCGCACGTCGACCAGGGCCCGGCGATCGGACTCCTTGATCATCTCCAGGATGATCTCGTGCTTGCTGCCGAAATACTTGAACACCGTGGGCGCCGAGACGCCGGCTTCGCGCGCGATCTGCTCGACGGTGGTCTCGCGAAAGCCCTGGCGCTGGAACAGCATGACCGCCGCGGCCGAGATGGCGGTGCGGCGTGATTCCTTCTGACGTTCGCGTAGCCCGCTCACCGTCGCTCCTGATTCCTGGGGTGCCAGAGAGGATAGCTGGCCAGGCTTCGGCAAAGAAAATATTTTATTGACTAAAGAAATTAACAGGGTTAATTATTTTCTCGTACCTGCTCTACGCAGGGCCACTGCCAGGATGAGTCTGATGAACCAGAGCCTCGATCGCTCCCTGGTTTCCCGGAGTCGGGAAGTCAGCGAGATGTACGACAGACAAGAACAAGAGCCCGTACTGATGCAGGGTTTTCCGGCCGAGCCGGACCGGCGCGTGACCTGGGCCAACTGGATGTCACCGCCGTTCAATCGCTGGGGCTTTCGCCATCTGGCGCGCCTGCGCCCTACCATCGAGGTGGCGGCCGGACCGCGACCGGACAGGGTGCTGGCCCATGCACCCGAGGCCCTCGAAGAACTGAGATTCGAGAGCAGCTGCGGCCGCAGCGTCAGCGCCCTCGACCATCTGCAGGCCAGCAAGACCGACGGCTTTCTGGTGCTGCACCAGGGCCGGGTGGTGTACGAGCGCTACTTCAACGGCCAGGTCGCCACCGACCGCCACATCATGTTCTCGGTCACCAAGTCGCTGATCGGGTTGCTCGGCGAGCAACTCATCCACGATGGCGTGCTCGATGCCCAGGCGCCGACCCAGCGTTATGTGCCGGAACTGGCCGGCAGCGCCTTCGGTGACGCCACCGTCCGCCAGTTGCTCGACATGGCCGTGGGCGTCCACTACACAGAGCTCTACGACGATCCCACCTCGGAAAGCTCCCAGTACGGCTACGCCTGTGGCTTCAAGCCGGCCCTGCCCGCGTACGCCCAGTACGAGTCGCTGTACCAGTACCTGCCATCGCTGCGCAAAAGAGGCGAGCACGGCGGTTTCTTCCACTACGTGACCGCCACCACCGAGGTGCTGGCCTGGGTGATGGAGCGCGCCAGCGGCCTGGGCTGCGCCGAGCAGTTGCAGCGGGTATGGCAGCAACTCGGCTGCGAGCGCGACGCCTACTTCATGGCCGACCCCTGGGGTCGCAGCGTCGCCGGCGCCGGCTTCAACGCCACGCTGCGCGACATGGGCCGCTTCGGCCTGATGCTGGCCAATGGCGGTGTGGTCGATGGCCAGCAGGTCATCGACCAAGCGGTGATCGAGGCCATTGCGGCCGGCGGGGATCCGGCCGTCTATGGCGTACACCAGGACTTCTCCGACTGGACCCCGGGCGCCTCCTATCGCAGCCAGTGGTACGTCTTCAATGACCACAGCCCAGCCCTCATGGCCAGCGGTATCCACGGCCAGTACCTGTTCGTCGACTTCGCCTCGAAGGTGGTGATCGTCAAGCAGTCGTCGCTGCCCGAGGCGGTCACCGAACTGGACATCGATACCGTTCGCCTGCTGCGCGCCATTGCCGCCCGGTTGCGCGGTTGATCCACCCCTAACGAGATCGAAGAGCGCCGGCTCGCCAGCGCTCCCACCTGCACTGTCAGGTATCCGGTGGTCGCCTTGGCCATCCTTCACTGCCCTGTAATACAAGAAAAATAGTCAGGAGCTCCACATGTGCACAACCAAGCGCCTTCCCGGCGTGCTGCTGGCGCTCGGCCTGCCGCTGGCCAGCCAGCCGGCCCTGGCGGGCTATGCGTTCGATTACGAGAATCTCAGAGGTGACCTCAACCTGACGGTGGGCGCCGGTTCCATCAGCACCCGGGGCGTCAACTTCGGTGCCGGGCGCGTGGATGCCCGCAGCGGCCAGAACAACGGCAGCCGCAGCGCCTGGCAGGAGTTCTACGTCAAACCCGGCGTCACGCTCGACTATTCGCTCAGCGACAGGCTCCATCTGCTCGCCGGGGGCTCGGTGGTCGGCGCCACCACCTTTGGCGACGGCGATGCCGGTGGCTTCACCCGCAGTTCGGACGGCCGTTTCGCCCCCGAAGAGCTCTATGCCGGGGTGCAGCTGGGCGACTGGAAGTTCACCGCGGGCCGCCAGAATTTCATGGTCGGCACCGGCTTCATCGTCATGGACGGCAATCTCGATCTGTTCGGCGATGGCGCCTACTGGCTCGGTCCGCGCACTGCCTTTCGCGACTCGGCGATCCTGGCGTGGGGCCAAGGTCCAGCCCAGGCCCAGGTCTTCACCCTGCGCACCGACGATCACTACGGCGACTTCCGCCTGAGCGGCGCCAACCTGGATTACGACCTCGACGGCCAGGTGACCCTCGGCGCCCTGGCCATGACGGTCGATACCCTGGCCAGCCGAGACAGCACCGCGGTCCGCCGCGACGGCATGCGGGTATACAACCTGCGGGCCTTGCGTGGTCACCTGCCGGGCCTGCCCAACCTCGCCCTCAATGGCGAATACGCGGTGCAGCGCGGCGGTGACGGCGCCCTCAGCTACGACGCCAGGGCCTGGTACGCCCAGGCCGACTATCAATTCCAGGACCTGCCCTTCAGCCCCACCCTCGGCTATCGCTACGCCGTCTTCTCCGGTGACAGCAACCCGACTGACAATCGCCAGAAAGCCTGGGACCCGCTGAGCAAGGGGTTCACGGACTGGAGCACCTGGCTGATCGGCGACGTGGTGGGCAACTACCTGCTGTTCAACAGCAACGAGCGCGTCCAGCAGTTCTCGCTGAAGAACCGCCTCGGCGACACCCTCACCCTCGGCGTCATCCACTACCAGTTCTGGCTCGACCAGGCCAACTTCCGCGGCGCCGCGGTCAGCGATCGGCGTTTCGCCGACGAGACCGCGGTGTACCTCGACTGGACCCCCAACCGGCAGTTCTACGGCTCGCTCTCGTACAACTGGGTGCAGGCCAGGTCGGCCGCCCGCCAGGCGTTCGGCGATAACGAGCGCTTCAGCGCCCTCGAGCTGTACTTCACCTATCGCTACTGACCACCAGCCACCACTGCCCCCGAGGGGCACAGGAGAGCGTGATGAATACCAAGACAGAAAACGGGATCGCCGTGCCGACGCTGGAATGGGTGCTGAGCCTGCATGTGATCATCGATCCGGCCGATGGCCTGGGCGCCTGCACGGATGGCCAGCGCAGCAACTACCGCATCACCGGCGGGCAGTTCGAAGGCCTGAACGTGCGCGGCGAAGTCATCGCCGGCGGCGCGGATTTCTATCTGCTGCGCAGCGATGGCGTGGGCGAGCTGGACGCTCGCTACAGCCTGCGCAGCGACCAGGGCGAGTGGATCAATATCCACAACACCGGCCTGATCACCCTCAGCGACCGGGGCCGGGCGCAGGTCGCCCAGGGCCTCTGGCCCATCGCCGAGGAGGACTATCACTGCAGTTGCACGCCGCGCTTCCAGGTGGCCAGCGGCAGACTCGACTGGCTGACCCGTAGCGTGATGATCGGCAAGGTGGGCTATCCCGCCGCCGACCGGGTCGCCATCCATTGCTATCGCCTCACCTGACCGCCCACCCTTCTCGCAGCACGGCTTTCTACTGAAGCGGCAGGCCCCGCCGTGGCCGAGCCGGCAGGTAAATGACCATGACCATCGCCCATCAAACCCTGGTACGCGCCGCGTGCATCGCCATCGCCGCCGCCTCGATCCTCGTCATCGGTGTGCAGCCGATCTTTATCGGACTGCTGACCGAACGCCTCGGCCTGAGCCTGGCGCAGCAGAGCTGGACCCTGTCCGTGGAGATGTGCGGCTCCATCGTCGGGACGCTGCTGTACCTGCCGATGAACCGCTTCCTCGGTCCGCGCACCCTGGCCCTGGGCACCGCCCTGCTACTGTTGTTCGCCAACACCGCGACCGCCAGCGTCACCGCGCTCGATCCGCTGCTGGCCTTGCGCGGCCTCTCGGGTCTCTGCTCGGGTGTGCTCTACTCCTACGCCATCTACTGGCTGGGCAGCATGCCGGGCCAGGACAGGTCCTTCGGCATCCTGCTGTTCGTGCAGACCGCCCTGTTCGCCAGCAGCGCGGTGATCATGCCGATGATCGCCCAGTGGCAGGGTTTCGCCGGGGCGATCTACTACCTGGCAGCCTGGTTCGCCCTGGTCTGTCTGCTGAGCCTCTGCCTGCCGGCCAGGCACAGCCCGGAAACACGATCCGTTTCCCAGGCGTCGCTGCGCTCCGGCCTGACGGTGATCGGCGTCTGCTCGCTGCTCGGCATGCTGTTCCTGCAGCTGTCGATCTATTCGCTGTGGGGCTTCGTCGAGGGCATCGCCAGTGACGCCGGGGTGGCACCGGTCGATATCGGCTGGGCGATCAGCCTCGGCCTGCTCGGCGGCCTGCCTGGTGCGGCGCTGCCGAGCGCAGCCGGGCGGCACCTGGGCCGGATGCCGATGATCCTCACCGGCTCCCTGGCCGTGCTCGGCGCCATCTACCTGCTGGCCACGCGCATCCACACCGCTGCGGATCTGCTGCTCGCGGTGTTCCTGATGAACTTCGGCTGGAACCTGGCGCTGTCCTACTACATGTCGCTGGTGGTGACCCACGATCCGAGCGGTCGCCTGACCAAGCTGGTCGGCGTGGTGCAGGTCGCCTCGGCCGCGGCGGCGCCGACCCTGCTGGGCCTGATCATCGAAGGTAACGACCGGCGCAGCCTTTTCGTGCTGTCCTCAGGGGCCATCCTCATCGGCTGCGTCCTGGTGATCGTCATGCTGTCCTGCGGGCGGCGCCGGGTGCCGGGCAAGACGCTGGACTGCTCGGTCTGAGCATTGGGCGCCTGGTAAGAGGTCCGCGCGGATCTCTCGGCCTTCTGCGCGACCAGACGACAACCTCCATGACCAATTTGTCATGCGCCGGTCAGGCTGACGTCCCCCCTGTCCTCCTAGAGTGGCCCGGTCAGCGAATAGCTACCCCACTCAAGAGGACTCATCATGAAAGCACTGCTGCTCGGTCTCTTCGGTCTGCTCGCCACCGGCTCCGCCCTGGCCGCTCCCGACCATCCCGCCCTGATCCACGACAAGCCCGGCTTCTTCGTCCCCCTCGACGTCGACCGGGTGGTCAGCCAGACCGACCTGAGCGCCCAATGCGGGATCGTCACGGCCCGCCTCGACTACCTGGATCACGCTGGCCGGGAACATGAACTGGATTACCAGGTGTTCGGCAACGGCTGCTACAACCAGAATTGAGGCGCTAGTCGACCCAGTGCCGAAGGAGCGCCTGAATAGGCGTCTCCCTAAGCCGGACTCCGGCGTCTCACGCCAGGCGCCGGCAGCCAGACACTAGAAAAACCGATAGGCCTTGGCCAGCGCCCGCTCCAGCACGGCGATGCAGGCGTGCTCGTCCGCATAGGATAGGAACTGGCGCTGGGCATCGGCCTGGGCATGGGCATGGGCATGGGCCAGACGCGTCTTGCGCTCGGCCAGCTCCTGCTCCAGCAACGAGGTGCTCATACCCAGATCACAGCAGGGGTTGGGGCCATTCATAAAAAACTCCGGACAGATGTGCAGACTGCGTCATCAGACAAGTTTTTGAGATTTGGTTCACAAATCGTAGCGAATCTCATTGTTGCTGAATATGCGTTCCACCGCGGTGTTTCCCGCCCCCTCGGGCTAGAGCGCTTCCTTGACTCCCCCGAACCTTTGCACCCGCCATCAGCCCGGCAAAAGCTATACAATTCGGCGCCCTAAATAAGCCGTGAAGATACATGCGTCCTCTGCTCTCGCTTCTCCTGGCCACGCTGCTGGCCTCCTCCGCGTTCGCCGCTGCGCCCGATACCTTTGTCGAAGCCAAGGTAATCGCCAAACAAAAAGTCTATTTCGACCAGAACACCAGCGCCCAGGGCGACCTCTATTGCGGCTGCCAATGGGAGTGGGTCGGTAAGTCCGGGGGGCGCGTCGATGCCGCCTCCTGCGGCTTCCAGGCACGCAAGCAGGAAACCCGTGGGGAGCGCACCGAATGGGAGCACATCGTGCCGGCCTGGACCTTTGGTCATCAGCGCCAGTGCTGGCAGAACGGCGGCCGCGAACACTGCGTGGCGGATGACCCGGTGTTCCGGGCCATGGAGGCCGACCTCTTCAACCTCTACCCCGCCGTGGGCGAGGTGAATGGGGACCGGGCCAATTTCAACTACGGCATGGCCCAGGGCGTGCAGCCCCAATATGGCCGCTGCACGACCAGGATCGACTTCCAGGAACGCGCCGCCGAACCGCGCGACGAGGTCAAGGGACTGGTCGCCCGGGTCACCTTCTACATGTTCGATCGCTACGGCCTGAACATGTCGCGCCAGCAGCAGCAACTGCTCATGGCCTGGGACAAGCAGCAGCCGGTCACCGCCTGGGAGCGCGAACGGGACAGACGCATCGCCGCGGTGATGGGCTACGGCAATCCCTTCGTGTCCGGCGAGCGGCACTGGACGCTGGGCTACCAGCCGGTCGGCGACGGCATCGTCAGCCCGCTGCCCGGACCGAAATCGGCGCCGAAGGCACCGGCCAGGACCGATAGCCCTGCCGCTGCCAGCCAGGGCGCGATCATCGGCAACCGCAACAGCCACGTCTATCACCTGCCGCAAGGCTGCCCGAGCTACGCCCAGGTGTCGCCGAAGAACCAGGTCACGTTCGCCTCGGAAGCCGAGGCGAAGGCGGCCGGCTTCACCAAGGCGGGCAACTGCGCGCCCTGATCGCTGGCCGCTGGGCGCTGGCCCCCATGCATCAGGGGGCCCAGGCCGTCACTGCCCCTTGGACAGCTCCACCAGCATGCGCGTGAGCAGATAGATACGCGGCGCCACGCTGTCCAGTTCGACGTACTCCTCCGGGGTATGCAGCTTGCCGCCGACGATGCCGAAGCCGTCCAGGGTGGGCACGCCGGCACCGGCGGCGATGCTGGCATCCGCGGCGCCACCGCTGCCTTCGACGGTCAGCTTGCGGCCCAGCTCGCCATAGATGCCCTGGGCCATGGCCAGCAGCCGATCGCTCGCCGCCGTCTGCGGCATCGGCGGCAGGCCACGCTCCAGCCGCGTGGTCACCTCGGTATCGGGGATCTGCTTGTTGGCAGCGATGCGCGCCAGGTCCTTTTCCACCCGATCGAATTCTTCGGGCAGCGCCGCGCGGACGTCGGCCTTGGCCACGGCGTGATCGGGAATCACGTTGATGCGCTCGCCCGCCTCGATCACGGTGAAGTTGACCGAGGTCTTCTTTTCCGCATCGCCCAGGTTGCCCAGTTGCAGCACCTGGTGCGCCACCTCGGTGGCGGCGTTGCGCCCCAGCTCCGGCGAGACGCCGGCGTGGGACGACTTGCCCTTGACCTCCACCACGGCGGTGGCGCTGCCCTTGCGCCACACCACCAGGCCATCGGCCGGTCGACCGGGCTCCAGATTCAGCGTCACGTCGTGCTGCTTGGCGGTACTGGCGATCAGCTCGGTGGCGGCCTGGGAGCCGGTTTCCTCGCTGGCGTCCAGCAACAGGGTGATCTGCCCGTAGTCCTTGAAGTCGAGCTGCTTGAGGATCTCCAGCGCCGCCAGGGCGACCACGATGCCGCCCTTGTCGTCGGACACGCCCGGACCATAGGCGCGTTTTTCATCGGTGCGATACGGCCGGGCCTTGGCGGTGCCTTCCTTGAACACCGTGTCCATGTGCGCCAGCAGGAGAATCTTCGCCTTGCCGCTGCCCTTGAGCGTGGCCACCAGGTGCTGGCTCTTGTCCGGCGCGGTATTGGGCACCTGTTGCAGCGTGGCGCCGAGTGTCTTCAATTCCGCGCTGACCAGCTTGCCCACCTCGCTCAGGCCGGGCTCGTAGCCGGAACCCGAGTCGATGTTGACCAGTTGCTCCAGCAGCTTGAGCGTCGGCGCCTTGGCCTGCTCCGCAGCGGTCTGGATGCGCGCATCGAGCGCGGCACTGGCGGGCACGGCGATACAGCAGGCGAGAACGGCAGCGAGGGTGGTGCGGAAGAACGGAGCGGACATCGGGCTTTCCTTGTTGGCATTGTTGGATTAGTCAGACAACTGTAGTCGCAACAAGGACATAGGGGAAATTCGCGCCGTTCCAAACCGGCCTGAGCCCGTAGCGGGCTGCCGGCGGTGCTTGTCCTGAGGAAGTATCCAGGGACCAGACACGCCCGTAGCCAGAGCTAGCCCAAGGCCAGTCGCCCACGATCCGGCCGCACTGCTGCAGAGGAGGCTGTCATTCGTCCGCTGACAGCAAGAGAGCTGCCGGGCCGAGCGTCTAGCCAAAGGTCGCGTGACTCATTTTCGGGCATGCGTGCGACCGGCCGCAGGAGGTGTCTAGCGCCGGCCATCGACTGAAAATGCAGCCAGGAAAACCCGCGCAAAGCCCCTACAGCAGAGCATTCATCGAGCTGCTTCGCACAATTTTGGAGCAAAATATTCATCAAAAAAGCCTATTGAATAAAAAATTTCATCACCTTACTCTCGGCTCGACGTCGTAAGGAACAAGCCACTGACCGCACCGAAAAATAGGGAGTGAAGATGAAAGCGAAGATAGCGTTGGGTCTGCTCATGACCGCCGCCGTAGCCCTGCCCGCCTGGTCAGCCGACTGGACGGTGGGTGCCAACGTCGGCAACGTGCCCTGGGAGTTCCAGGACGCCAAGGGTGACTTCGTCGGCTTTGAAGTCGATGTGGTGAAGGAAGTGGCGAAACGGGCCGGCAAGACCGTGGATTTCGTCAACATTCCCTTCAACGGGCTGTTCAGCGCGGTGCAGTCGAAACGCGTGGACATCGCGATTTCGTCCATCACCATCACGCCCAAACGCCTGGAATCGGTCGCCTTCGCTCAACCCTACTTCGACAGCGACCAGTCGCTGACCGCCCTGACCAACTCCAAGGTGAAAAGCCTGGCGGACATGAATGGCAAGGTCGTGGGTGTCGATACCGGCTCCACCGGCGACATGTGGATCGGCCAGCACAGGAACGAATACAAGTTCGCCGACGTTTCGCGCTACGAAGGGCTGTCACCGGCCATGCTGGACCTGGGCTCCGGGCGCATCGATGGTTACCTGAGCGATATCCCCGCCGTCCTCTACTACATCAAGGACAAGCCGCAATTCACCGTCGTCGCCCGCATCCCCACCGGTGAACGCTATTCGCTGATGCATGCCAAGGGCTGGGCCATGAGCGATCAGGTCAACGACATCATCAGCAAGATGAAGGAAGACGGCACCCTGGGCGCCATCCACAAACAGTGGTTCGGTACCGAGGCCGACAAGGAGTCGAGCACCCTGAAGGTCTCCGCCGCGCCCAAGTGAGTCCTGCCGCTGCTGCAGGCCCGGGACGCCGTCCGCGCGCCCCGGGCCGTGACCGAGGTATCCCATGGATCTTCTGCAAACCTTCTTCAACTGGAACGTGCTCGTCGAATCGCTCCCCCTGATGATCCGGGGCCTGGGCGTGACCGTGCTGCTGGGCCTCGTGAGTATCGTCCTGGGGCTGGTCGGCGGGCTGTTGCTGGCGCTGCTGCGGCTGTATTCCTACGCCCCGGTCCGGCTGCTGGCACGCATCTACATCGACATCATGAGGTCCATCCCGCTGCTGGTCCTGCTGGTCCTGATCTATTACGCGCTGCCCTTCGTCGGGATCCGCCTGTCCTCCTTCGCGGCAGCGGCCAGCGCGCTGTCCCTCGTGTCCTGCGCCTACAGCGCCGAGATCTTTCGCTCGGGCATCGAAGCCATTCCCCGCGGTCAGTTCGAGGCGTCGGCCGCCCAGGGCATGAGCTTCTTCAACACCATGCGCGACGTCGTGTTGCCCCAGGCGATCCGCATCGTGCTGCCGCCCATGACCAGCAACTGCATCAACGTCATGAAGGACACCGCCCTCGCCTCGGTGGTGGCGATGCCGGACCTGCTCAAGCAGGCCACCCAGGCCCAGGCCCTGACGGCCAACCCTACCCCGCTGGTGGGCGCCGCCCTGCTCTATCTGCTGCTGCTCCTGCCCATGGTGCAACTGGTCAGCTGGGTCGAAAGACGCAATGCCATGGGAGGCAAGACCGCATGAGCACCCTGATCGACATCGAACACCTCGACAAGTACTACGGCAATTTCCAGGCGCTGAGCGACATCAATCTGCAGGTGGAGGAAGGCGAGGTGGTGGTCATCCTCGGCCCGTCCGGCTCCGGCAAGTCGACGCTGATCCGCTGCATCAACCTGCTGGAAAACTATCAGCAGGGCCATATCCGCGTGGCCGGGGAACGGGTCGAGAACGGACCGCGCCTGGCCGGTATTCGCAGCGAAGTGGGCATGGTCTTCCAGAGCTTCAACCTCTATCCGCACCTGAACGTCCTGGACAACGTCTCGCTGGCGCCGATCCGGGTGCGCGGCCTGAACCGGCGCGAGGTCCACGCCCGCGCGCGGGAGCTGCTGGTCAAGGTCGGCATGGGCGATCACGCCCACAAGTACCCGAGCCAGTTGTCCGGCGGCCAGCAGCAGCGGGTCGCCATCGCCCGCACCATGGCCATGGAGCCGCGCGCCATCCTCTTCGACGAGCCCACCTCGGCGCTGGACCCGGAGATGGTCGGCGAGGTGCTCGACGTCATGCAGAACCTGGCCCGCTCCGGCGTCACCATGGTCGTGGTGACCCATGAAATGGGCTTCGCCCGGCGCGTCGCCGACCGGGTGATCTTCATGGAAAGCGGCCGCATCGTCGAACAGAACACCCCGGAACCCTTCTTTACCGCCCCTCAGGAACCCCGCACCCGGGCCTTCCTGCAGGCCATCCTGCACCACTGATCCTGGCTGGAGAGAGTCGCGTGAATCCCCTCGATATCGCATACGTTCGCAAGCAGTTTCCCGGTCTGGCCGGCGACTACGCCTTCATGGACAACGCCGGTGGTTCCATGGTGTTGCAAGGGGTCGCCGACCGGGTGGCCGACTACCTGCTCAACAGCAGCGTCCAGCTGGGCGCCTCCTACGCGCCCTCGGTCGCGGCCGGCGAACGGGTGATGCAGGCGCGCCGCTCGGTCATGCAGCTGATCAACGCGGCTCATCCCGACGAAGTCATCATGGGCGGCTCGACCACCCACCTGCTGCAGATACTCTGCCGCGCCATCGCCCCCTCGATCGCGCCCGGCGATGAAATCATCGTCACCAACTGCGACCACGAGGCCAACATCGGCCCCTGGGTCCGGCTCTGCGCAGACCGCGGCGCCACCCTGCGTGTCTGGGAGGTCGATCCCGACAGCCTCGAGCTGGAACTGGACGACCTGCAGGCGCTGCTCGGCGACAAGACCCGCTACGTAGCCGTGACCCACGCCTCCAACATCCTCGGCTCGATCAATCCCGTCGCCGAGATCGCCCGCCGCGTGCATGCCGTGGGGGCGCAGCTGTGCGTGGATGCGGTGGCCTATGCGCCACACCGGCTGGTCGATGTACAGGCCAGCGGCGCCGACTTCTATGTCTACAGCTTCTACAAGACCTTCGGACCGCACTTCGCCGTGCTCTGGGGCCGTCGTGACCTGCTGCTGGACTTTCCCAGCCTCAACCACTTCTTCATCGGCCAGGACGTGGTGCCCTACAAACTGCAGCCCGGCAACGTCAACTACGAGCTGTCCTTTGGCTGCATCGGCATCTCCGACTACCTGCTGGACATCGCCAACCAATTGGGCGTCCAGGGTAGCGAGCGCGAGCGGATGCAGGCAGCATTCGACGCCTTCGAGATCCAGGAAGATGCCCTGGCCGAACGACTGCTGGGCTTTCTGCGCCAGCGCCCCGGGGTCCGCATCATCGGCAAGACCAGCGTCCAGGCGCGCGTGCCCACGATCAGCTTCGTGGTGGAAGGCGTGCGCTCGGAAGCCGTGGTGCTCAAGGTCGACGAGCAGCGCATCGGCATCCGCTTCGGCGACTTCTATGCCCGACGCCTGATCGAAGCCCTGGGCCTGGCGCCCCAGGGCGGCGTGGTACGGGTGTCGCTGGCGCACTACAACACGCTCGAAGAAATCGACCGTCTCATCGCCGCGCTCGATCAGGCAATCACCGAATTGCGCTGACCGGCGCCTCTCCTTTCCACCTGCCGAGCGTTTTTCATGGCCTTACCGGAAACCCTTGCGGAGCTGCGCGATTGCATAACCGCCCAGCACGAACACCTGTCGGAGCGCCTGCGCGATGCGGCCCGCTTCCTCATCGACAATCCCCACGAGATCGCCCTCAGCACGGTCGCCGAACTGGGCAAGCGCTCCAACATCGCCCCGGCGGCTTATATCCGGCTGGCGCAGGCGTTGGGTTTCGCCGGTTTCAAGGATCTGCAGCGGCTGTTTCGCGCGCCGCTGCAACAGGCCGCGGCCACCCACAGCGAGCGCATCCGGCACTACGGTGGGGAAAAGCTGCTGGATGACCCCAGCGACGTCGGGGCGATCCTGCGGGAATTCAGCCAGGCCAATATCGTGTCCCTGGAACACCTGGCGGAAGGCGACCAGCAGGCCAATATCGAAGCAGCCATCGCCCATCTGCAGCTGGCGCGCACGACCTTCGTCATCGGTCTGCGGCGGGCCTTTCCGGTGGCCGCCTACCTGAGCTACGCCCTGGCCCGCGTGGGCCGACGCGCCGTGCAGATCAGCGGTGGCGGCGGCACCCTGCCGGAACAGGTCAGCGCCATCGCCCAGGACGACCTGCTGATCGCGGTGAGTTTTCCACCCTACGCGAGGGACACCGTCGAAGCCTGCCGGCAGGCGCGCGAGGCAGGTGTGACGCTGGTGGCCATCACCGACACCGTGTTGAGTCCGATCGGAAAGATGGCGGAGACGGTGATAGAGGTCAACGATGCCGAGCTGCTGGGCTTTCGCTCCCTCACCGCCTCCTTCTGTATCGCCCAGACCCTGGCCATGGGACTCGCCTTCAGCCAGGGCGATACCGATGGCGCCTTCGACCATGAACGGCTGAAGGACATCGACTGCTGAGCCCAAGCGCTCACCGGGTAGTTCACAACAATCACTTCAGGAGTAGATCCCGATGCTGTCACCTGCACGCGATTTGGTCGGTTATGGAAGACAACGTCCGCAAGGCACCTGGCCCAACGGCGCCCGTCTGGCCATCAGCCTGGTGATCAACTACGAGGAAGGCTCCGAGCGCTCGCTCGCCATGGGCGATCCGGACCAGGAGTCGATGACCGAATGGGGCAGCTACGCCATCCCCGCCGGCACCCGCAACCTGGCCATGGAATCCATGTACGAATACGGCTCCCGGGTCGGCATCTGGCGGATCCTCGACATCCTCGACGAGCAATCGGTACGCGCGACCTTCCACGCCTGTGCGGTGGCCTTCGAACAGAATCCCGACGTCGCCCAGGCGGCCGTCGCCGGTGGCCACGAGATCTGCAGCCATGGCTATCGTTGGGAGGAAGTCTTTCGCCTCAGCGAAGAGGAGGAGCGCGAGCATATCCGCCTCGCCGTCGAATCCTTCGAGCGCACCTGTGGCAAGAGGCCGGTCGGCTGGTACTGCCGCTACGGCGCCAGCATCCACACCCGCCGGCTGGTGGCCGAGGAAGGCGGTTTTCTCTACGACTCCGACGCCTACAACGACGACGTCCCCTACTTCGTCGAGGTCGAGGGCAGCCGCCATCTCGTCGTGCCCTATACCGCCGACGTCAACGACTTCCGCTACTGGAATTCGCCCGGCCTGTCTCAGGCCTCGGACTTCTTCGAATACATGAAGGAAAGCTTCGAGGTCCTCTACGAGGATTCCGCGACCGGACCGCGCATGATGTCGATCGGACTGCACCCACGCATGGTGGGTCGTCCGGGTCGGGTCCGGGCGATAAAGAGATTCATCGAATACGCCAGGCAGTTTGAAGGGGTCTGGTTCGCGACCCGCGAGGAGATCGCCCGCGCCTGGCTGGAAAGGGCTGACGGCTAGCCCGGTTCCCGTGAATCCGGAGGCGCTTCGAAGGCCTCCGCTGTCCCGGGATTACCGGGGTGTGGCTTCAAAACCGGGCAATCAGCACCACCCCGGCGATCATCAGGATCGCGCCCAGCAGCCGCCAGCCGTTGACCGCATGCTGTTCCATGGAAAACAGGCCGAAGTGATCGATGGCCAGGCTGGCGATGAGGTTCGCGGTGATGGTGACGCCGTTCACCGGCGCTGCGCCGAGGCGCTGGATGAACAGCAGACCGGCAAAGACCGCCACCGCGCCGGCGATGCCGCCCAGGGGTGCCCACCAGGGCATGTCGCCGATCTGGCTCACCGAAGGCAGCGGCCTGGGCATGCAGATGAACAGCCCGATCGCGACGAAGGTGACCATCACGAAGGACACCGAGTTCGCCAGCCAGGGATTGACCAGCGCCTTGTTCAGCGAGCCGTTCATGGCCGCACCGGCAGCCTGCAAAAATCCGGCCACGACGATAAGGATGTAAGCCCAGTTCGCAGTATTCATCAGGAGTCGTCTCGGAGCGGAGCATGGGAGAGACGCGGGGCCGCTCAAGCGACCCGGCGAGGCCTGAATTAAGACTGGACACATCTTGTAAAAGTGCCGTCTCGCTCACTCGTGAAGGCTCTACACCGGGATATTGGGCGCTTTTTCGACCAGCGGGCCTGACCCGCCGCCTGGATCCATGCCGGTCCCGCCAGCCGATCCGCTCGAACCCCGATGCGGTCCTGCGCCCTCCTCCGCCAGGGCCGATGTCGAGCGTGAGCCCTATTTCACGATGGCCCTGACCGCCGCCAGCACATCTCGGGTGGCCTGCCGGGTCGCCTCCGCATCGGGCCCGACCTTGGGCCCCAGCACCACGCAGCTATCCTGATAGGAAAAGACCTTGCCGGTCTGCTGGTTGATCAACTCGCCCTTGGCGTTCTCGGTAATCCGACACTCACGCACGGTCTGGCTGCCCTTCGCGACCACCACCGGACTCCAGGCATAGGGGCTGTCGAAGCCGTGCTCGGCGTGAGGATAGGTGTGCACCCCGAGATCGGCGCCCTGCTGCTTGAGCGTGGCGAGATAGCCCTCGCAGCGGGAATAGGGATCGTAGTTGTCGGCCAGGCCGTGGTAGACGCGCAGCGGCTTGGCGACGACCCGGTCCTGCTCGCGAAAGCTGATCGAGCAGTCGGGATAGAACGACAGATAGCCGGCGAACTGGAAGTCCTGACTTTTCCAGCGCTTGTCGAAGCGCTCCATGGCGGCATAGAGCGAGGCCTGCCCACCACGGGAAAAGCCCATCAGGATGATCTTGCCTGGATCGATGCGGGGATGCCGCGCGAGCAAGGCACCGGCGCGATAGTCATCCAGCACGAAATTGAGCCGCCCCAGCTGAGCCTGATTGGTGGCGGTGCTAGTGATGCCCCGCCCCGAGAAGCCATCCACGGCAAAGGTGGCGATGCCGGCCTGATTGAACTGCCGCTGCCAATAGGTGATGTTGGCCCCCATCCCGCCCGACCCATGCTGCAGAAGCACCACCGGCACCCGGCCCTCGCCGGGCGGCAGCGATAGTACGCCGCCGAGCAGGACCTCGGTGCCGCCCTGGTCCCCCGTCAGGAATTGCTGATCGCTCAGGGTGAGCGAGGTGAAGGTCAGCACCTCTTGCCGAGCGGGTATGTCGGTAGCGGGCGCGGTGGCGGCGAAAGCCGTGGCACTGGCAAGACCGGCAATGGCCGCGAGCAAGGGGCGCAGGGTTCCAGCGGACAGGTAGCGCATCGGTTGCATCCTTCTTGTGAGGTCTTCCCAGGGTAGCCAATCGGCGGTGCCCTGCTGGAAAGACGGCGAGCAGAACCCGCCGCACTAGCCAGAATTGGCACCCTTGCCGCGCGATCCTGCCTTGAGGTACGAAATTTGTAGCTCTCGCACTACCGGCCCTGTGCTACCCAAAAGGTTTCCTAAATGCACCAAGACGGCTCCCTCGCGTTACCGCCGCGCGTCCGCCATCGGTATACCGGTGACATCGACGAGCATGCGCTCTGCGTCGAGGGCTGGCGCATGCAATACGATCAGTTGTCGGCGGGGCGCTTCCACGGCGAGCTCAGCGACCTCTGGTTGGACGATGTCAGCCTGCTGCGGGACAGATCCAACCAGGCGATGCTCAAGAGTGGCGAGGCCCAGGGGGACACCCTGACCTTCAGCCTGCCCCTGCGGGACGCTGGCGCCCTGCACTGCGCCGGCCATACCCTGCACGAAGCCCAGTTGCTGGTGGCGCGCGGCGACAACCTGCCGGAGCTGCGGACCCCGGCCAATCTCGAACTGCTCTGCATCAACCTGCAGGAAGCCGAGATGGCGCGGCTGCTGGCCAGTCAGCGCAGCGACCTGAGCGTGCGCGATCTTTCCGGCTGCTATCGCCTGCCTGCAGGGGGGCCCCACGGGGAGCTGGCCGCCCTGGCCCATGAGCTCTTCGCCTCCGAGGCGGAAATCCAGTCCTGGCTGGCCCATCCGCGTACCCGCGCGACCCTGCGCGATACCGTGCTGCTGTACCTGCTCGATCTGCTCGACACCTCGGAGTCCCAGGAACTGGCACCGAGCGCGCGCCTGCGGGTAATCCGCCGGGCGCGGGAATACGCCCTGGCGCATCCGGACCAGCCGCCCAGCATCCTCGAACTGTGCAGTCGCGTGGGCGCCAGTCGGCGCAAGCTGCAGTACTGCTTCCAGGAGACGCTGGGCATCAATCCGGTGGCCTATCTGCGAACCCTGCGCCTCAATGCGGCCCACCGCGCCCTGCGCCGGGGCGCAGGCGAATCGGTACAGGACGTCGCCGCCCAGTGGGGCTTCTGCCATCTCAGCCGCTTCGCCCGCGACTATCAGCGGCTGTTCGGGCAGCTGCCCTCCACCACCCTCAAGGCCGCCATGCAGAAGTGCTGAATCTGGCTAACGGCGGGTAACGGCTTTCCCTCAGGCTCGAATGGCCAATAAGAAGAGGGAACTCCATGAACGTTACCCGCCCGCTCCACACCCTTGCCGTCGGCCTCACCGCGCTGGGAATGACCGCCGCCAGCCTCGCCACCGAGAACGGCTCGCCCACCACCGCCTTCGGGGTCTACGACTTCGGTGCCGGCTTCACGCCACCGCCCACGCCGCACGGCACCCTGGGCTTGCGCGCCAACTACTACCGCGCCATCTCCGTCCGTGACAGCCACGGCCGCGACAACGGCAACGACTTTTCCGTCGACGTCCTCTCCCTGGGCCTGGCCTATCTGAAGATGACCGATACCCGGGTGCTCGGCGCCCGCTATGGCTTCGGCGGGGTCCAGCCCTTCTTCAAGATGGACGCGGACCTTAACGTCAAGGCCAACGGCGTGCCGGTGTTTGCCGACAGCGCCGAGCTCTTCCGCCAGGCCGACATCCAGGTCATTCCGCTGATCCTGCAATGGGAGCCCTCGCGCAACCTGGGCGTGAACTTCTGGTTCCAGGTGCAGGCGCCTACCGGGGACTACGACAAGCGGCGGCTGGTGAATCCGGGCACCAATCACTGGACCGTCTCGCCAATGCTCAACCTGAGCTACATCAGCGATTCGGGCTTCGAGGTCTCGTCCAGCCTCCAGGCCGATTTCAACAGCCGCAACAACGCCACCGACTACCGCAGCGGCACGGAATACCGTCACGAATTCGCCGTGGGGCAGCACCTCGGCCCCTGGACCCTGGGCCTCGGCGGCTACTACTACCGCCAGCTGACCGACGACGACGCCCCTGGCCTCACGCGCGGCAATCGAGCCCGGGTGCTGGCGCTGGGACCCGCGCTGAGCTTCTTCCAGCCCGGCCTGCCGCCGGTCTGGGTGCACTTCTACAAGGAAGTCGACGCCCGCAACCGCGCCGAGGGCTACGCCTTCGCCGTGCGGCTCTCCCACAGCTTCTGAGGATCTGCGCATGACACTCAACGCCTCCTCCCGGCAAACCCCAGGTCGACCGCAGGGCGCCGTACTCCTGCTCGGTAGCAGCCTGACCATCATGGGCTCGGTGATGGTCGCGCCGATCATTCCCAAGCTGGGCGCCGAATTCGGTCCCGTCGAACCCCGTGCCGATCTGCTCATCCCCCTGGCGATGACCGGCCCGGCGCTAGCCATCGCCCTCTTCGCCCCCCTGGCCGGCTGGCTGGCCGACCGCCTGGGGCGCAAGCGCCTGCTGATCCTGGCGACGCTGTGCTATGCCGTGCTCGGCATGCTGCCGGCGCTGCTGCAGTCGCTGCCGGCCATCACCCTCACTCGGCTGATCTTCGGGCTGGCCGAGGCGGCGGTTATGACCTGTTGCGTGACGCTGATCGCCGATTACTGGCAGGGCAGCCGGCGCCTGGCCTATGTCAACGGCCAGGTCGTCGCCATCAGCCTGGTGGGCTCGCTGTTCTATGTGGTGGGTGGCGCCCTGGGCGAGCATTCCTGGCGCACGCCCTTCTATCTCTATCTGCTGCCCCTGCTGCTGGTGCCCTTCATGCTGCGACTGCTATGGGAACCGGTCCGTTCCGCCGTGCAAGCTGGCATCGAAGAAGGCCCGCAGCACAGCGCGCCGCTACCGCTGCTCGTCAACTACCTGCTGGTCTTCGCCGGCATGGTGCTCAGCGTGGTGGTGCCCATCCAGAGTCCGCTGCTGCTGGTGCAGCTGGGCGTGACGTCCAGCACCCTGATCGGCGCCTCGGCGGGTCTTGGCCTGCTGGCGACCCTGGGCGGTCCCTTGCTATGGCCGCTGTTGCGGCGCGGGTGGGGCCTGGCCGGCTGCAACGCCGTGCTGCTGGCCTGCATGGGCAGCGGCCTCTGGCTGCTGGTCCATGCCCGCAGCTACGAGGCCGTGCTGGTGGCGGTGAGCATCCACGGCCTGGGCGTCGGCATGCTGGTGCCCAACACCATGGCGCCGGTGATGGGTGCCCTCAGCGCCCGGGCCCGGGGTCGCGGCATGGGGGGCTACACCGGCTGCCTGTATCTCGGCCAATTCGCCAGCCCCCTGGTGGTGGCGGTGCTCCTGCCCTTCGCCGGCGATCTGCACCTGGCCATCCGCGCCCTGGCCCTTGCCGCGCTGGTCGCGGCCCTTGGCTGGGCCGCGATCGGCCTCCTGCGCCGCAAGACCGCCCTGCCGACCCCATCGCGCTCTTCCTGAATTCTGATCGAGGATCTTCCATGCACAGCCTGCAATCCCTGCTGGACACCCACGACGGCCACGGCCTGGCGATGCTGCTGCGGCAGCGCGAAATCACGGCGGGCGAGCTGCTCGAAGCGGTCATCGAGCGCCTGGACACCGTGGAGCCCAGCCTCAATGCCGTCAGCGAGCGACTCTATGACCAGGCCCGCGCCGCGGCCAGGGCGCCGCTCGACGTCAATGCGCCCTTCGCCGGGGTCCCGACCCTGGTCAAGGACCTCTTTACCCCGTTGGCCGGGGCCCGCATGACCAATGGCTCCCTAGCCCTCGGCGACGCGCGCCCGGATTTCGACTGCGAACTGGTCACCCGGCTGCGCCAGGCCGGCTGCCTGTTCGTCGGCACTACCACCTCGCCGGAATTCGGCACCTCCTACAGCACCGAATCGCGCCGTTTCGGCGCCACCGCCAATCCCTGGAACCCGGCCCACAGCGCCGGCGGTTCGAGCGGCGGCGCTGCGGCTCTGGTCGCTGCCCGGGTGGTGCCCTTCGCCCACGGCAACGACGGCGGTGGTTCGCTGCGGGTACCGGCCTCCTGCTGCGGGATCTTCGGCCTCAAGCCCAGTCGCGGCCGGATGCCCTCCGGCCCCATCGTAGGCGAAGGCTGGGCCGGCATGGGCACGCCCCATGCCATGAGCCTGTCGGTGCGCGACAACGCCCTGCTGCTGGACGCCACCGCCGGCGCCGATCTGGGCGCGCCCTACGCGGCACCGAGCCAGGAGGTGCCCTTCGCCAGCCTGCTGGAGCGCGATCCGCGCCCGCTGCGCATCGCCCTGGTCGAGCACCTGGCGCCCTGGCCCAGCGGGCCCGACGCCCTGGCCGCGGTGCGCCACACGGCGCGGCTGTGCGAAAGCCTTGGCCACCACGTCGAACCGGCAACCCTGCCGGTGGACCTGCCGTGCTTTCTCGACCAGGTCTTCGACATCATCGGCCCGAGCACCCGCCACTACCTGCAGGTGCTGGGCGCGATGCGCGGTACCCCGGTCAGCGAAGAGGAACTGGACGCCCGCACCCGGGTGATCCTGCGCGAGCGGGGCGATATCCCCGCCCACCGCTACGCCGCCGCAGTCGAAGGCCTGCACGCCCTGGGCCGGACCCTCGCGCGCTTTCTCACCGACCATGACGTCATCCTCAGCCCGACCCTGACCCGTGAACCGCCGCGCCTGGGCGAACTCGACGGCGGGCACGCGGAGCGCCCCCTGGCCGAGGCCATCGCGACCTTCCACAGCTATTCGCCCTTCACCGCCCTGTTCAACGCCAGTGGTCAGCCGGCCATGTCGGTGCCGCTGTGGTGGACGCCCAGCGGCCTGCCGCTGGGCAGCCACTTCGCTGCGCGCTTCGGCGCGGAAGGCACCCTGCTGGCCCTGGCCGCCCAGCTGGAACGCGCGCAACCCTGGGCGGGACGGCGGCCGCCGTTGCTGGGTAACCACTGAAGCCCTGGCCGCCGGGCAACGGCGGTCGCGGTCCCGGGTGGCAGACGGAGACGCCCATCGCAAACCGGTGGGCATCCTGTCACCCGCTTCGCTTGGATGCTCGCTATACTGGCCGCGCACGGCCTGTGACGAACACCTCTAGCATCCGTGTTGGAGGCTTCAACCTGTCGCTCGCCATCTTCCCCGCTGCCCCGGCAGGGCACCGTACGAGCGACCCGATGAGCACTCTCACCTCGACTCCAGTCCCCTCGTACCTCCTGTCCCAGGACATCGACCTCATTGCCGAGATCGCCGCGGTACCCAGGATCCTGGACGTGGTCTGTCGGATGACAGGGATGGGCTTCGCCGCCGTCGCCCGGGTGACCGACGATCGCTGGATCGCCTGCAGTACCCTCGACCTGATCGGCTTCGGCCTGGAGCCCGGTGGCGAACTGGAGGTCAAATCGACCATCTGCGACGAGATCCGCGACCATCGCCAGCCGGTGGTGATCGACGACGTGGCGCTGGACGAGCTCTATCGCCATCATCACACGCCCAGGCAGTACGGCCTGCGCAGCTATATCTCGGTCCCCATCGTGCTGGACGACGGCAGCTTCTTCGGCACCCTCTGCGCCATCGATCCGCAGCCGGCCAAGCCCAGCAGCCCGGAGATCCTGCCCGCCTTCGAACTCTTCGCCAGCATGATCGCGCTGGAGATCGGCGCCCAGCGCCGCTTCGTGGCCGCCCGCAACGTGCTGCACAGCGAAGGCTTTTCCCGCAGCCTGCTCCAGGCCAGCCTGGATTGCGTCAAGGTCCTCTCCGCCGGGGGCCATATCGAATTCATGAACGCCCAGGGCCTGGAGCTCAACCAGTTGCAGTCCGTCGATCAGGTGATGGGCTGCGAATACGCCGCGCTCTGGCCTGACGCGGAGGTCGAGAAGATCCGCCACGCCGTCAGGCGCGCCGTCGAAGGCCAGGGCACCCGGGTCGAGGGATTCTGCCCCACGGCCCGGGGCGAGCCGCGCTGGTGGGAGGTGTCCTGTTCGCCCTTCGCGGTGGCCGGCACCGGCGAGGTCAAGATCGTCTGCATCTCGCGCGACATCAGCAGTCGCATCCTCGCCCAGCAGGCGCAGCAGGCCCGTGCCGAAGCCATTGCCGCGCTCAACGACGAGCTGGAGCTACGCATCTCGGAGCGCACCGCCGAGCGCGACCAGATCTGGAACTGCTCCACCGATCCGCTGTGCGTGGCCGACCTCGAAGGCTTCTTCGTCAACCTCAATCCGGCCTGGACGGCGACCCTGGGCTGGTCGCTCGACGAACTCAAGGCCCGTCCCTTCCTGACCTTCGTCCACGATGACGACCTCGTCGCCACGCGCCAGGCGTTTCGCGACGTCAAGCAGGGGATGGCGCTGGTCAGCTTCGAAAACCGCTATCGCCACCGCGACGGCACCTACCGCTGGTTTTCCTGGAATGCCACGCGCAACGGCGGACTCATCTATGCCACCGTGCGCGACGTGACCCAGCAACGCCAGCAGACGCTGGATCTCGCGGCCGCCGAAGACGCCCTGCGCCAGGCGCAGAAGATGGAAGCCATCGGCCAGCTCACCGGGGGCGTGGCCCACGACTTCAACAACCTGCTCACCGTCGCCCGCACCTCCTGCGACCTGCTCAAGCGCCCCAACCTCAGCGATGCGCGGCGCGAGCGCTACCTGGAGGCGATCTCCACCACCGTGGATCGCGCCGCGCGATTGACCGGGCAACTGCTGGCCTTCGCCCGGCGCCAGGCCCTGGCGCCCGAGGTGTTTTCCGCGCGGGACAATGTCCTGGCCATGGGTGACATGCTGGAAACCCTGCTTGGTTCGCAGGTGGGCATCGAGCTCGAGGTAGGCGATGACCCGTGCCTGGTCTATGCCGACCCCAGCCAGTTCGATACCGCGATGGTGAACATCGCGGTGAACGCCCGCGACGCCATGAGTGGTGCCGGACGCCTGACCATAGGCGTAATGACCGTCGCCGGCATTCCGGCCAGCGGGGCTCAGCCAGCGCTGGACCTCCCGGCCGTGGCCATCACCCTGGCGGACAACGGCAGTGGCATCGCCCGGGAACACCTGGAGCAGATCTTCGAGCCCTTCTTCACCACCAAGAGAGTCGGCCAGGGCACCGGACTCGGCCTGAGCCAGGTGTTCGGCTTCATCAAGCAGTCCGGTGGCGAGGTGCGGGTCACCAGCGAGGTCGGCCGCGGGACGACCTTCCACCTCTATCTGCCGCTCGCGCCGGCAACCGAGCCGCAACCGGCCCTCGAGGAGTTCGTCGCGGCGGCCGATGGCAGCGGGATCACCGTCCTGGTGGTCGAGGACAACCTCGAGGTGGGTACCTTCGCGGTCGAGCTGTTGAGTGGCCTCGGCTACCAGGCCGTGCTGGCCGGCAATGCCGAGATCGCCCTCGCCCTGCTCGCCGACCAGCCGGGTCGATTCGACGTGGTCTTCTCGGACGTCGTCATGCCCGGCATGAGCGGGCTGGAGCTGGCCATCGAGATCAGACGCCTCTATCGCTGCCTGCCGATCCTGCTGACCTCCGGCTACAGCCACGTCCTGGCGACCAATGGCGCCCAGGGCTTCGAGCTGATCCACAAGCCCTATTCGGCGGAGGCCCTGTCACGCCGGCTGCAGCAGATCCTCGAAGAAACCACGACGCACCTGACCATCTAGGGCGCCGCGGTACGGACGGTCAGGCTCAGGCACGGCCGGGGCGCACCGCCAGGGCCGAGACGAGCACCCCCGCCACCACCAGGCCGAGCCCGGCGACGAACAGGCTCGACACGGTGGCGCCAAACGCCAGGCAGGACGCCAGGGTTCCCACCAGGGGCACCCCGAGCGTGACGGTCGACATGGCGAAGGTGGATATCCTCCGACCGAACTCCGCCGAGATGACGAAACAGGCCGAGGTGGCGATCGGACCGATAAAGAACAGCTCCTGCAACAGCCGGGTATCCAAGGTGACGGCGGTCGGCCAGCCTTCGCTCAGCCAGGCGGCAAAGGCCAGGGGCACCACGGCCAGCAGCATCTGCCAGGGTGCCAGTGCCAGCGGCGACGTCACCCAGCGATGGCGCTTCACATGGAGGATAACGAGCGCCCAGCTCACCGCGGCGAGCAGGAGAAAGAGTGCCCCCTTCACGGTGCCCGGCTGCGTCCAGTCGAGTTCCGCGGGACTGCAGACGGCGACCACCCCGGCCATGCCGATGGACAATCCGGTCAGCTGCAGGCGCGACGGCGCCTGGCGAAACAGCAGCCAGGCGACCAACACGCACCACAGGGGCGTGGTGTAGGCCAGCAGCACGGCCCTGCTGGTGTCGATCTGCACCATGGCCACCATGCCAAGCCCGGTGAAGGTCATCATCTGCAGCAGTCCCACGCTGGCGATGATCGGCAGGTCCTGCCGGGTGGGTAGCCTGAGTTGTCCCCGCAGCGCCAGGTAGAGGCACAGGCAGACCGCGGCGCTGGCGAATCTCACGGTCGCCAGCCAGAGCGGCGGCACCGATTGCAGGGCGAGCTTGGTCACCGGCCAGCTGCTTCCCCACAGCAGCACCATGACGCCGAGCGCGACATAGGTGGAGGAAAGCCCGAAGGCCTTGCCTGGAAGGTCGAGGTTTTGCCGAATCGTAGCGCTCACGATGCCACCCTGTTGCCCATGGATCACTCGGAGTTATGCTATTTCCGCTCGCGCGCGAAAACGCACCTTTCTCTTCGTGAAAAATGGAAAGATCGGTACATCCAACCCTGTAGAGCTAGCAAATAGGAAATTCCTACCGTGAACCGCGCCAAACTCGACGATGCCAGCCTGCGGATCCTGGATGCCCTGCAGCAGAACGCCGAACTGAGCAATGCCGAACTGGCGGAAATCGCCGGACTCTCGACGTCCCCCTGTTGGCGGCGCGTGGCGGACATGAAGGAGCATGGCGTCTTGCGCGGCGCCGTGACCCTGGTCGATCCGGCCGCGCTGGGGCTCGCCATCAACGTTTTCGTGCATGTGTCGCTCAAGCTGCAGGACAAGCAGTCGCTGGAGGTCTTCACGGATGCGATCAAGGAGCGTCCGGAGGTCATGGAGTGCTACCTGATGAGCGGCGAGGCCGACTTCATGCTCAGGGTGGTGAGCGAGGACCTGGCCAAGTACCAGACGCTGCTGCTGGATTGCCTCACGACCATCCCCGTCGTCGCCAGCATCAGATCGAGCTTCGCCCTGAGCCAGGTGAAGTACACCACCGCCCTACCGACCAATCACCTGCGCGGACGGGCGGCGGGCAGCCGTCGCTGAGACTGCCCGCTGCCGCGCGTCCGGCCATGGCCGAGGGTGCCCATGGATCGCCGCCCGCCCCGGCCCGCGCCTAGCGGAGGGTGCCCGGACAGCCGGACCCGCGATGCGACGGCGGCCATCCACCCCGGGCGAGCGATCGGGTAACATGCGCCGCCGCGGGCCAGTGGCCCCTTTCTCTCGGTAAGGAGTCACAGTGTTCGAGACCCAGGTCATCATCATCGGTGCCGGCGCGGCCGGTTTGATGTGCGCCCTGAGCGCCGCCGCGCGCGGGCGCCGGGTGCTGGTACTCGACCACGCCAACAAGGCCGGCAAGAAGATCCTCATGTCCGGCGGCGGCCGCTGCAACTTCACCAACCTCTATTGCGAGCCCGCCAACTTCCTCTCGCAGAACGCGCATTTCTGCAAATCGGCACTGGCGCGCTACACCCAATGGGACTTCATCGCCCTGGTGGCCAAACACGGCGTGCCCTACCACGAGAAGAAGCTCGGCCAGCTGTTCTGCGACAACAAGGCCAGCGACATTCTCGCCCTGCTGCTGGACGAGTGCGAACAGGGCGGCGTCGACATCCGCCTCAATACCTCGGTGCAGGAGATCGCCCGCCTCGACCCGGGCGGCTATCAGCTGCAGACCAGCCTGGGCCCGGTGCGTGGCGAGTCCCTGGTGATCGCCACCGGCGGCCTGTCCATCCCGACTCTCGGCGCCACCGGCTTCGGCTATCAGGTCGCCCGCCAGTTCGGCCATCAGCTGCTGCCGACCCGCGCCGGTCTGGTGCCCTTCACCGTCACCGATCCGCAGCTCAAGGAATTCTGCAGCGCCCTGTCCGGCACGGCGGTGGAAGACTGCCGGATCAGCTGCAACGGCCAGAGCTTCGTCGAGAATCTGCTGTTCACCCACCGTGGCCTCAGCGGTCCGGCGATCCTGCAGATCTCCTCCTACTGGCAACCCGGCGACAGCCTCAGCATCGACCTGCTGCCGCACCTGGACCTGGCCCAGTGGCTCGCCGAGCAGCGCCAGGCGCGGCCCAACAGCGAACTCAAGACCCTGCTGGGCGAGCTGTTCACCAAGAAGATGGCCACGCTGCTCGCCGACAGCTGGTTCCAGTCCCGGCCGCTGAAGCAATACACCCCGGACGAACTCAAGGCCATCGCCGCCCGCCTGCACGACTGGCAACTGGTCCCGGCGGGCACCGAGGGCTACCGGACCGCCGAGGTCACCCTGGGCGGCGTCGACACCCGCGAGGTGTCGTCCAAGACCCTGGAGTCGCTCAAGTCGCCCGGTCTGTACTTCATCGGCGAGGTGCTGGACGTCACCGGCCACCTGGGCGGTTTCAACTTCCAGTGGGCCTGGGCGTCGGGTTACGCGGCGGCGCAGTACGTCTAGGCCAGGGGAAAGCGCTTTGCGCCTGGACTCAGGCAGCCGCAGACGGCCAGGTCTGGCACGCGATACGCAGGAAATTCCCGCCCAGGATGGCGTCGATGTCGGCGGCGGTGTAGCCCCGATCTGCCAGTTGGCGTACCAGTTCAGGTAGCGCCTCGGGTTGCAGCTGGGTATGACCATGCGGCTGTCCATAGTGGCGTGCGGGCCACCAGTCTTCGGCGTCGACGCCAGCGGGCAGGTCATGGTCGGCCGGGCACAATTCGGTATCCAGCCCGATGCCGATATGGCGAGTCCCGACCCGCTCCGCCAGGTAGTCGATCTGGCGGACAAAGCTGGCCACCGAAGCCGCGGGATCGCCCAGAAAGAGACTCAGACCAGTTAGGCCGATCACGCCATCCTGGTCGGCGCAGGCGCGGATCTGCCGGTCGCTCACCGTCCGTGGATGCTCGTGGAGCGCCTTGATGTTGGTGTGGGAAAAGACCACGGGCCGCGTCGACACCGCCATGATCTCCAGGCTGGCACGCTCGCTCGCGTGGGCACAGTCGAGGGTGATGCCCGCCGCATTGCCGGCCGCCACCATCTCGCGACCCAGCGCCGTCAGACCGCCTCCCGCGCCATGGCACCCCCCGGCGCAGCTGTTGTCGCGGTTGTAGGCGAGCAGCATCTGGCGCACCCCGAGACTGGCATAGAGCCCGACCATCGCCGGGTCGTCGAGCAGCATGGTCGAGCCTTCGAGATCGAAGGACACGGCCAGCCTGCCTTGCTCACGCGCCCGGTGGATGTCGGCCACCGTGCCGACCAGACGGAAGTGAGGCTCATGCCGCGCCAGCCAGGCGCGGAAATCCGCGAGGGTTTGCACCACCGTGGCGAAAGGCGTCATGTCCATGCCGACGTTGATCGACACATGATGGAAGCCGGCCGCGCGATAGCGATGCAAGCCGGACATGTCCTGCCCCGGCACCAGGGGCAGGCAGGCATGCGCCTCCCAGCGGATCGGCCCGAGTCCCGCGGCTATGGCTGTGACCGGCTGCATTGGCGTCCCCCTGCGCACGTCTCGAGGGATGCAACATAGCATGCGAACCGGGGCCGGGGTCCGCCCGGCCCGCCGCGGCGCTAACCGACGTTCACGGTCCGCAGCAGCGCCGGATCCACGACCCTTGCCTGATAGCGCACCGACGCCTGGCCATAGGCCTGGGGATCGAGCACCTGGTCCCAGCGTGCCGGTGCCTGCGTCTGCACCGCGACGACCTCGGACTGGGCCGACTTGGGCTGCAGTGCGGCCTGGGCGCGTCTTTCATTGATCTCGGCAGCCATGGCGGTGTAGCTGGCGGTGCTGAGCAGGGCGAGAGCGGCCATCTTGTTGAAGACGTTCATGGTGGATCCTCCTGTCTTGAACACGGGGGCTGGCGTCGCCGCGGCAGCGGGCCGGCGTCAGTCACGGTTCCACCTTGCGCCCAGGCGTCTTAACGCTGTCTTAACCCCTCTGAACCCGACCTGAACAACTGCGACAACCTGACCCAGGCGATGGCCACTGGCCAATTGATCTGGATCAGTTTTGCCCAGGGCCAGCAGGCGCATCCTGCATGCAGCCGCCACTCCGTCCTGGAGCGGCGCCACGGCTCGCGAGGTCGCCATGAACGGACGCCTGGTCAAGGAACTGCTGATCATCCTGCTGATCAAGCTGGCGCTGCTCATGGCGATCAAGAGCCTCTGGTTCAGCGCCCCCACGGTGCCGCCCGACGCCACCCAGGCGGTCAGCGCCCACCTGCTGGACTAGTACCCCTTCCCTTCGCTTGAGGAGATTGCCGGGATGATCTCGGAATCCGTCGTGGACCTGTCACGCCTGCAATTCGGCATGACCGCGCTGTATCACTTCATCTTCGTGCCCCTGACCCTGGGGCTGGTGGTGATCCTGGGGATCATGGAGTCGGTCTATGTGATGACCGGCAAACAGGTCTACAAGGACATGACCCAGTTCTGGGGCAAGCTGTTCGGCATCAACTTCGCCCTGGGCGTCACCACCGGCCTGACCATGGAGTTCCAGTTCGGTACCAACTGGGCCTACTACTCCCACTATGTCGGCGACATCTTCGGCGCGCCCCTGGCCATCGAGGGCCTGATGGCCTTCTTCCTCGAATCGACGCTGATCGGGCTGTTCTTCTTTGGCTGGGAGCGGCTGTCGAAAGGGCAGCACCTACTGGTGACCTGGCTGGTGGCCCTGGGCTCGAATCTCTCCGCGCTGTGGATCCTGGTGGCCAACGGCTGGATGCAGAATCCGGTCGGTGCCGAATTCAACTACGTCACCATGCGCATGGAGCTGGTCGACTTCGGCGCTCTGCTGCTCAACCCCGTGGCCCAGGTGAAGTTCGTCCACACCGTGGCCTCGGGTTATGTCACCGGCGCCATCTTCGTCCTGGCGATCTCCAGCTACTACCTGCTCAAGGGCCGCGACATCGGCTTCGCCCGGCGTTCCTTTGCCGTGGCCGCCGCCTTCGGCATGGCCGCAGTCATCTCGGTGATCGTGCTGGGCGACGAATCCGGCTATCGCGTGGGCGAGGTACAGAAGGTCAAGCTGGCCGCCATCGAAGCCGAGTGGAACACCGAGGCAGCCCCCGCCTCCTTCACCCTGTTCGGGATCCCCAACCAGCAGGAGATGCGCACCGACTACGCGGTAAAGATCCCCTATGTGATGGGCCTGATCGCCACCCGCTCCACCACCGAGCAGGTCACCGGCATCAAGGATCTGGTCAAGCACTACGAAGAACGCATCCGCAGCGGCGCCCAGGCCTATGCCCTGCTGGAGCGCCTGCGCGCCGGCGACGACTCCGCCGCTACCCGAGCCGCCTTCGATGCCCGCAAGCATGACCTGGGCTATGGCCTGCTGCTCAAGAAATACACCAAGGATCTGCCTGCCGCCTCCGACGAGCAGGTGCGCAAGGCCGCCCTGGACACCATCCCCAACGTGGCGAGCGTGTTCTGGACCTTCCGCATCATGGTCGCCAGCGGCGTGCTGATGCTGGCCCTGTTCCTCTGCGCCTTCTGGGCCTCGACCCGGCGCAACGAACTCAGGAAACCCTGGCTGCTGAAGTGGGCGCTGTTCAGCCTGCCCCTGCCCTGGATCGCCACCCAGACCGGCTGGTGGGTCGCCGAGCATGGTCGCCAGCCCTGGACCATCAGCGAGGTGCTGCCCACCCACCTGTCGGCCTCGACCCTGGCCCCAGCCGACCTCTGGGGTTCCATCGGCGCCCTGGTCACCTTCTACACCCTGCTGCTGATCGTGGAGCTGTACCTGATGATCCGCTTCGCCCGCCTCGGCCCGAGCAGCCTGCATACCGGCCGCTACTTCCATGAACGCGTCGCCCAGGTCGGCGACGCCCTGCGCCAGGCCGCGGTGGCCAAGCCCGCTGCCCCGGCCAACGTCTGAGGAGACCGCCATGTTCGACTATGAAGTCCTCAAGCTCATCTGGTGGGTGCTGATCGGCGTGCTGCTGATCGGCTTCGCCCTCACCGACGGATTCGACATGGGCGCCATGATCCTCATGCCTCTGATCGGCAAGACCGACAAGGAACGGCGCGCCGCCATCAACAGCATCGCCCCGCACTGGGACGGCAACCAGGTGTGGTTCATCACTGCCGGCGGCGCCCTCTTCGCCGCCTGGCCGATGGTCTATGCCACCGCCTTCTCCGGACTCTACTGGGCGCTGCTGCTGGTGCTCTTCGCCCTGTTCCTGCGCCCGGTGGGCTTCGACTACCGCAGCAAGCTGGACAACAGCCGCTGGCGCAGCGCCTGGGACTGGGGCCTGTTCACCGGCAGCCTGGTCCCGGCGCTGGTGTTCGGCGTGGCCTTCGGCAATCTCTTCCAGGGCGTGCCCTTCCAGCTCGACGACACCCTCAGATCCACCTACAGCGGCAGCTTCTTCGCCCTGCTCAACCCCTTCGCGCTGCTCTGCGGCGGGGTCAGCCTGGCCATGCTCTGCGCCCATGGCGGCAGCTGGCTGATGCTGCGCACCCACCAGGCCCTGGGCGAGCGCGCCCGCCACGCCACCGGCCTGTGCGCCCTACTGCATCTCGCCACCTTCGGCCTCGCCGGCGTCTGGCTGGCCCATGGCATCGACGGCTATGTGCTGATCAGCCAGGGCGATCCGGGCACCGCCCTGAATCCGCTGCACAAGGTGGTCGCAGCCGGCAACCCGGGCTGGCTGGCCAACTACCATGCCCAACCGCTGACCCTGATCGCCCCGGTCGTGGCTGTACTCGGCAGCGTCCTCGCGCTGCTGGGCAGCAGCTGGCGCCAGGCCGGTCTGGCCTTTACCGGCACGGCCCTGGCCATCGTCGGCACCCTCGCCACCGCCGGCTGCGCGCTGTTTCCCTTCGTGCTGCCGTCGAGTCTGGATCCGGCCTCCAGCCTGACCGTCTGGGACGCCGTCTCCAGCCACAAGACGCTGGGCATCATGTTCGTCGCCGCGGCCCTCTTCGTGCCGCTCATCCTCGCCTACACCCTGTGGAGCTACGTCCGCATGTGGGGCAAGGTCGATGACCGCTTCATCGACGCCAACCCCCACGGCCTCTACTGATCAGCCTCTCAAGGAGACACGCCATGTGGTACTTCACCTGGATCCTCGGTGTCCTGCTCGCCGCGAGCTTCGGCATCATCAACGCCCTCTGGCTGGAAAGCACCCGGGAGCTGGACGTCCATGACGATGCCGAATGCTGAAGCCCTGCCCCGCGTCCACCCGCTGGGGCGGACGCTGTCCCTGCTGCTGGCGGCGCCCCTGGCCCTGCTGCTGCTGATCCACCCCGGGCTGATGCTCGACGCCAGCGGCCACTACAGCCATCCGCTGCTGATGGCGGTGATGCTGGGCGTGTCCGCCGGACTGGTCCACGGCGTCGGCTTCGTGCCGCGCCTGTGGCTCTGGCGCTTGGTGTTCGGGCCGGCGGTGGGCTGGCCGCTGCTGGTGCTCGGCTACGCCCTGCTCTTCAGGGCGCAGCTGGGCTGATCGATGTCTGACCCTAGCGCCCGGCCTCCCCGGGCGCAGCACGCACCACCCGGCGTACCGCCTGCCATACAGCCTGGTGCACTCTCACTCGCACCACTGATTAACCTGACTATAAAGGTTCGTCCCGGGGTGCCGACATAACCGCAATCGACCTCGCCCACGACGGCTGATCGCTTTGCCGCCGGCGCCCCTGCTGACCGCCTCAGAGAAGTCCACCATGCTCAGGAATGCCCCCCTAAGTACCAAGCTCCTGCTGATCCTGCTGCTGCCGCTGGCTGGCTTCCTGGTGATCTCGGGCCTCTACACCGCCGACCGCTACGAAACCTTCAAGGACATGGAGCACACGGTCACCGCCAGTGCCACGGCGCAACGCATCAGCGCCGTGATCACCAGCCTGCAGCGCGAACGCGGCGCCAGCGGCGTCTTTCTCGGCAGCGGCGGCAAGTCGATGCAGGACAAGCTGAAGACCTTCCGCCAGGACAGCGACAACGCCCATGGCGAACTCAAGACCCTCGCCAGCGGTAGCGATGCAAACATCCAGGCCCTGCTGCGTGCCCTGGACGGTCTGCCGGAGCTGCGCACCAAGGTCGACGGCCTGGCGCTCAACAGCACCCAGTCCGGTGCGGCCTACACCGACCTGATCAAGACGCTGATCGGCTATACCCATTCGCTGGAAGCCGGGGTCGACGATCCGGCTATCCTGCGCGCCCTGGGCGCCCTCAATCTGTTCGTCGAGATGAAGGAACGCGCCGGTCGCGAGCGGGTGCTCCTGGGTCTGGCCTTCAACCAGAATCGCTTCGACGCCAGCCTGCTGTCGCGCTTCGCCCGCAACCTGGGCGAATTCTCCGCCTATGCCGATGCCTTCCAGCGCAAGGCCACGCCCGAGTTCATCCGCCAGCTCGACGACACCTTCAAGCAACCCAGCGCCCAGGAAGTCAGCCGCCTGCAGCAACTGGCCTTTACCGTTCCCCTTGGCGACGCCCTGGGCGTCAAGCCGGAGGACTGGTTCAACCTGGCCACCCAGCGCATCGACCTGATGGGCAAGGTGGAGGCGGACCTCGGCGCCAGCGTCGGCGCCCAGGCCGAGCAGGCCCGCGCCAACGCCAGTCGCGACCTCTGGATCACCTTGGGCCTGGTGCTGCTGGTGCTGGTGGCCGTCTCGGCGCTGGCCTGGGTGATCATTCGCAACATCAAGCAGGCGGTCGAACAGGTCAATGGCACCCTCACCCGCCTGGCCACCCGTGACCTCACCGCCCGTTGCGCCTATCAGGGCCGGGACGAGTTCGGCACCATCACCGGCAACCTCAACCAGATGAGCCAGGAGCTGGGCCAGGTCATCCAGGAGATCGGCGCGGCCACCGTCCAGGTCGCCACCGCTGCCGAGGAGGCTTCGGCGGTCGCCATCCAGACCAGCCAGAACGTCGCCCAGCAGCGCCTGGGCACCGATCAGGTGGCCACCGCCATCGCCGAGATGAGCGCGACGGTCAAGGACGTCGCCCGCAGCACCACCGAAGCCGCCGAGGGCTCGCGCCAGGTCGAGGGCAACACCAGCCAGGGTCGTCGCGAATTGCAGGCCACCATCGGCCTGGTGCAGGGGCTGTCGGTGCAGGCCGAACGGACCTCGGACATCATCGCCGAACTCAAGCACGAGAGCGATGCCATCTCCTCGGTGCTGGACGTGATCCGTGGCATCGCCGAGCAGACCAATCTGCTGGCGCTCAACGCCGCCATCGAAGCCGCTCGCGCCGGTGAGGCCGGGCGTGGCTTCGCCGTGGTGGCCGACGAGGTGCGCTCCCTGGCGCAAAAGACCCAGCAATCCACCGGCAGCATCCAGCAGATGATCAATAATCTGCAGACCGGCTCCGACCGCGCCACCCAGGCCATGCAGGAAACCCTGAGCCAGGTGCAGACCGGCGCCAGCAATGTGGTTCGCGCCGGCGAGCTGCTGGGCGAGATCGCCGAGGGCGTGACCCTGATCAACGACCGTACCATCCAGGTCGCCTCGGCCGCCGAACAGCAGAGCCAGGTCGCCGAAGAGATCAGTCGCAACGTCAACGACATCAACGACCTGGTGATCCAGGTCAGCGCCGGTGCCGAGCAGACCGCGGTCACCAGTCGCGAACTGGCGCGCCTCGCCGAACAGCAGCAGGCGCTGGTCGGCCGCTTCCGGGTGGCCTGACCCTAACCAGGCATTCGATGGCCAGCGAGAGGGACAGCTCGGGTTCCCCCTCGCTGGCCATCCGCTGCAACCCCGCCTTCCCGCTTCTCGCTGTTCTCTCCCGCCTCCCCGCGTTGCCCTGTCGTTGGGCTTGGTCGCCCTTCGGCACTGCCCAGCCTGCCCCCAACCCGGACGTCAGTGCTCTGTACCGAGTTCTACCGTGTGCCCCGGCTTGATCCTTCCACCGCAGGCCTTTGCCGCCATCGCCCTTCAGCCTCGGTGGCGACTCCGCGGTTCCAGACGACGCAGGGAATCGGCAAGCAACACCCACGAACCGCTCTAGCACGCTACTTGCAGACATTACAGCCGGTCATGCGCGCGCATCCGCTACCCGGGTATTTCCGCAAGCAACAGTCAGGCTTTGCGCAGCGGAATCCTTTCCGGCGATGCCTGCGCGGTGACCTCTCATGGAACCGATCCCTCGCGTCCCAGCAAGCGCGAGGGTCATCTATAGAAGGACTGACCGATGCTGAAGAACGCCGCCCTGAGTACCAAGCTGCTGCTGATCCTGCTCCTGCCCCTGACCGGCTTTCTGCTGATTTGCGGTCTCTTCCTCAAGGAGCGCTACCAGACGCTGGAGAATCTCGATCACACCGTGACCGCCAGCGCCACGGCGCAAGACGTCAGCACCCTGATCACCCACCTGCAACGCGAACGGGGCGCCAGCGGCGCCTTTCTCAGCAGTGGCGGCACGGCCGTGCGTGACGACCTGCGAACCTATCGCCAGGACAGCGACCAGGCCCAAGGCGTCTTGCGCGCCCGGGTGGCCAGCGACGATACCGCCCTGCAACCCGTGCTGAAGCTCCTCGACGGCCTGCCCGGGGTGCGCACCACCGTGGACGGCCTGACGATCAGCGGTACCCAATCCAGTGCCGCCTATACCGAGATGATCCAGGCGTTGATCGGCTACAACAGCAAGCTCGAAGCCGAAGTCGAGGATCCGGCGATCAAGCGCGCCCTGAATGCCCTGAATCTGTTCGTCGAGATGAAGGAAAGAGCCGGCCGCGAGCGCGCGCTGCTGGGGATAGCCTTCAGCAGGAATCGGCTGGAATTGCCGCTACTGGTGCAGATCGCACGCAATCTCGGCGAATTCACCGCCTACGCCGACGCCTTCAGGCAGAGGTCCGCGCCCGAGATCGTCCAGCGATTCGAGAACCTCCTCAAGCAGCCCGGTGCCCTGGAGCTGGCGCAGTTGCAGCGGCGCGCGCTCTACACGACGCCGGGTAGACCGCTGAATGTGCAGCCGGACACCTGGTTCGACCTGGCCACCCAGCGCATCGATCAGCTGGGCACCCTGGAAACGGAGCTGGGCGCCAGCATCATCGCCACCACCGAACAGCTACGCGCCGGCGCCAGCCGCGATCTCTGGACCACCCTCGGCCTGATGCTGGTGCTGCTGGTGGCCGTTTCGGTGCTGGCGTGGCTGGTCATCCGCAACATCAGGCAGGCGGTCGAACAGGTCAACGGCACCCTCAACCGCCTGGCGACCCGCGACCTCAGCGCCCGTTGCGTCTACCAGGGCCGGGACGAATTCGGCACCATCACCGGCAACCTCAATCTGATGAGCCAGGAACTCGGCCAGGTCATCCAGGAGATCGGCGCGGCCACCCAGCAGGTCGCCACCGCCGCCGAAGAAGCCTCGGCGGTCGCCATCCAGACCAGCGAGAACGTGACCCAGCAACGCCTGGGCACCGATCAGATGGCCACCGCCATCGCCGAGATGAGCGCCACCGTCAAGGATGTCGCCCGCAGCACCAGCGAAGCCGCCGAGGGCTCGCGGCAGGTCGAGGCCAGCGCCCGCCAGGGTCGCCACGAATTGCAGGCCACCATCGGCCTGGTGCAGGGGCTGTCGGTGCAGGCCGAGCGCACCGCGCAGATCATCGCCGAACTCAAGCAGGAGAGCGACGCCATCTCCCTCGTGCTGGACGTGATCAATGGCATTGCCGGGCAGACCAATCTGCTGGCGCTGAATGCGGCCATCGAGGCGGCGCGCGCCGGTGAGGCCGGCCGCGGCTTTGCCGTGGTGGCCGACGAGGTACGCTCCCTGGCGCAAAAGACCCAGCAATCCACCGGCAGCATTCAGCAGATGATCAGCCGCCTGCAGAGCGGCACCGACCGCGCCGCCCAGGCCATGCAGGAGACCCTCGGCCAGGTGCAGACCGGCGCCGGCAACATGCTCCGCGCCGGCGAATTGCTCAGCGAGATCGCCGAGGGCGTGACCCTGATCAACGATCGCAATATCCAGGTGGCCTCGGCCGCCGAGCAGCAGAGCCAGGTCGCCGAAGACATCAGCCGCAACGTCAGCGACATCCATGAGCTGGTCATCCAGGTCAGCGCCGGTGCCGAGCAGACCGCGGTCACCAGTCGCGAACTGGCCCGCCTGGCCGACGCCCAGCAGTCATTGGTGGGGCGCTTCCAGGTGGCCTGAACCCGCGCCGGCCGCTGTACGGTGGAAAAGCCGCCCCTCTGGATGGCGACGCCGGCGCGCCCTGTCGCCAGACTGGGCGCCGCTGTCAGCGACTGGTCGCCGGCAGCGGGGACCGGCCAGCCCAGGACCGGCCACCAGACCGCCTGGAAACGCCATGGATACCTTTGCCCTCTACCTGCTGCTGTGCGGCCTCACCATTGCCAGTCCCGGTCCGGGCGTGCTGCTCACGGTCAACAACGCCCTGCTGCTGCAGTGGCGCGGCGCCCTGCCAGGCATCCTCGGTGTGGTGCTGGGCATCCTGCTGGTAGCCATTCTGGCCAGCACCGCGCTCGGCGCCCTGGTGAGCAGTTCGCCACGGGCGCTGCAGGGGCTGCAATTGCTCGGCGCGCTCTATCTGGGCTGGCTGGGTCTGAGTCGCTGGCGCCAGGGCTCGCTTCCAGGCCAGCGGACCGGCACGACCCGGCCGGCGATCGGCGTCGCCAGACGCCTCCGGCAAGGGCTGCTGGTGTCCCTCACCAATCCCAAGCTGATCATCTTCTTTCTGGCGCTGTTTCCGCCCTTCATCCAGGCCGACCGCCCGGTGCTGCCGCAGCTGGTGCTGCTGGTGGCGAGCTTCTGCCTGTTGAGCCTCCTCATTCACTGCAGCTACGCCGGGGCCGCGGCAGCCTTGAGTACCCGCCTGACCGCGGGCTCTACCCTCGCGCGCCTGAACCGGGCGGCCGGCGGACTCTTTCTGCTGTTCGCCGCGCTGCTGCTGGGTGCGGCCCTGGGCGCTCCTAGTGCCTAGTGCCTAGTGCCTGGTGGCGACCAGGGTGCGACTGGCGTCGTTGGACGCTTCCCGCGGTCGTGACTGCTCCTGCCGCAAGGCCGCGAAACGCGCCTGGGACAGCGGTCGCTGCAGATGGAAGCCCTGGGCCTGGTCGCACCTGAGATCGGCGATGCGCGCCAGTTGGCCGGCGGTCTCGATGCCCTCGGCCACCACCGTGAGCGACAGCGCACGCCCCATGCTGACGATGGCCTCGACGATGGCCGCGTTGCTCTCGCTCACCTCGATGTTGGAGACGAAGCTGCGATCGATCTTCAGGCAATCGAAGGGATAGGTGCGCAGATAGCTCAGCGAGGAATAGCCGGTGCCGAAGTCGTCCATGGACAGTCGCACCCCCAGCGCCTTGAGCTTCTTCATCAACTCCAGGGCGCCCGCGGCGTCGTCCAGCAGGACGTTCTCGGTCAGCTCCAGCTCGACCCGCGCCGGATCGATGCCGGTGCGGTCGAGCACCTTGCGCACCCGCGCGACCAGATCGTCGCGCTGGAACTCCAGCGGCGACAGGTTGATGGACACGATCAGTTCCGGCTCCCAGACCACCGCCTGGCTGCAGGCTTCCTGCAGCACCCAGTCGCTCAGGCCGAGGATCAGTCCGGTCTCCTCCGCCACCCCGATGAATTCGGCCGGTGCCAGGCGACCGCGCGCGGGATGGTTCCAGCGCACCAGCGCCTCGGCGCCCAGCAGGCGTTGGCTGCTGGCGTCGAATCGCGGCTGGAAATCCAGCTCGAATTCCAGCCGCTGCAATCCCAGGCGCAACTCGGTCTCCAGTTGGCGCCGCTCGAGGATGCGCTGGTTCATGGTGGGCTCGTAGAACCTCAGGGTATTGCGCCCGGCGGCCTTGGCTTCGTACAGGGCGATGTCCGCATAGCGCAGCAGATCCTCGGCGCCATGGCCATCCTGGGGCGCCTGGGCGATGCCGATGCTCGCGCCAATATTGATGTCGTGCTCGTCGATGCGCATGGTCCGGCCGATGCCCTCCAGCATCCGGTTGCACATCAGGCTCACCTGCTCGGCACTCAGGCAGCCGTTCACCGCGATCAGGAATTCATCGCCGCCGATGCGCGCGACCAGATCGCCCTCCCGGACGCTGGCGCGCAATTCGCGAGCGACCTGGCAGAGCACCTGATCGCCCGCCCCATGGCCGAGGGAGTCGTTGACCGGCTTGAAGCGGTCCAGGTCGAGGGCCAGCAGATGCAGCGGCTGACTGGCACTGACGCCCTCGGCGAAGCGCTGCGCCAGGTAGCGGTGCAGCTGATGACGATTGGCCAGTCCGGTCAGGGCGTCGTGCCGGCTGATGTGCTCGATGCGAGCCTTGGCCTCGATCTCCTCGGTCACGTCGCATACGGTGCCGCGAAAGCCGGCCAGCAGGCCGCCGCTGATGATGGGCTGCGCCGAGAGCTGGCAGTACCTGAGCTTGGCCTGGGCATCGCGCATCTCGCAGGGCAGCGGACGGCGGGTGCGGCCGGCCGCCAGCGGCGTCCGGGCCACCTCCTCGACCTGGCTCGGCGGGTAGCCCAGCAACTCGTGCAGCGGACGCCCCAGCCAGTCTTCGCGGCTGAAGCCGGTGACGGCCACGAAGCGCTCCGAGAGATAGACCAGGCGCTGTTCGGCGTCGCTCTCCCAGATCCAGTCGGACGAGGCCTCGGAAACGGTACGAAAGCGCTGCTCGCTGTGCCTCAGGGCATCTTCGGCCACGTCGGTCTGCCGCGCCGCCAGGGCGATCCGCCGGCGCAGGTACCAGACCAGCAGCAGCGCCAGGCCACACATGGTCGCCAGCAGCGGCACGAATTGCGTCAGCAGGCGATGCCCCATGCCATGCACCAGCCAGTGGAAGGTCACCGCGATACCCGGATCGGACCTCACCACCAGGGTCGGCCGCTCCGCCAGGGCGGGCAGGTCCCCGGGCTCCGCGGTCAGCCCGGGCAATTCGAAGGCGTGCCCGAGCTGGGCCAGCTTGTCCGGCGTGAGGATGTCGACGAACACCATATAGGACAGCCGCTTGAAGTCCTGGTAGGTCGCATCCGGGCGGATGACCGCGGCCAGCACGCTGGCCGGCTGGCCATCGATCAGGAAATAGCCCTGGGCATAGCCATCCTTGAGCGAGCGTTCCCGCGCCTGCGCCAGCAGCGCCGTCTGGTCGTCGCCGAGCCAGGTGTCCAGTTGCATCTTGCTGCGGCCGCCGCCAACCACGGCATAGCGGGTCACGCCATTGGGTGCCAGGATGAAGGCGCCGTTCACTCCGTAGCCGCTGTAGAGGGACGGCCCCACATTGTCCTCCTCGTAGGCCCAGTTGACGTCGACCTTCTTATTGGTCCGCGCATAGGCCTCCAGCCAGAAGGAATAATCGGTCAGCACCCGACCCAGTTTGTCCACCCGCGTTTCCAGCGCGCGCTGGGCGTCCGCCTCGCTGTGGTGGCGTTGCTGCTCGTCGATGCGCGCGCACAGGTCGAACAGCATCCAGCCCGCCAGGGCGAAGATGAGGGTGACCAGGGCGAAGAAGCCGAGGGAGGCCTGACGGGCGACACGATTGAGTTGGGTAGGCACGAGAGCGACCTGTTGCAACGGGTTGTACGAGAGTGCTGACGGCAGGCGGCCAGGCCGTAATCGTCTGCCTTTATATCGGCACTGCCTTGGGCGGCTTGAAGCCCCCCCATAAATATTCCGCAGAAGAGCTCGCTAGAGCGGCTGCTTTTGCACCATCCATGGGCGCCGACGTACCGAGTGCGCCAGGACGGCGCAGCCTTTCCTGCCCCTCTTGCTCAAAAACGACAGAGGGGCGCCACTCACCCGGGCAAATGTTGACCTATCGGTCAGCTTTACCCACCATCAAGGCATTCGAGACCAGGTGGAGAGCGGCCGTGATCAGGTTTCTGCTGGACCAGGAGCTGCGCGTTGAAGAGCAGCTAGATCCCAACCTTACCGTGCTGCAGTACCTGCGCGAGCGCTGCGGCAAGACCGGCACCAAGGAAGGCTGCGCCTCGGGCGACTGTGGCGCCTGCACCGTGGTGCTGGCCGAGCCCGACGGCGACCAGCTGCGCTATCGCACCGTCAACAGCTGCCTGACCTTCGTCGCGGCACTGGACGGCCGGCAACTGATCAGCGTGGAAGACCTCAAGCACCAGGGCCGCCTGCACAGCGTGCAGCAGGCCATGGTCGACTGCCACGGTTCCCAGTGCGGCTACTGCACCCCGGGCTTCGTCATGTCGCTGTTCGCCTTGCAAAAGAACGTCGCCGCGCCGGATGACGCCGCCACCCACGAGGCCCTGGCCGGCAATCTCTGCCGCTGCACCGGCTACCGACCGATCCTGGCCGCAGCCGAGCAGGCCTGCGCCGGCCGTCAGCCGGATCAGTTCGATGCCCGCGAGCAGCAGACCCTGGAGCGCCTCGAGGCCCTGGCGCCACTACCCGACACCCATCTAGAGGGCGCCAACCGGCGCTGCCACAGCCCCACCACCCTGAGCGAACTGGCCGGTCTCTACCAAGCGCACCCCGAGGCGCGCCTGCTGGCCGGCGGTACCGACCTGGCCCTAGAAGTCACCCAGCAGCATCGCCGTCTGGAGACCCTGATCTACCTGGGCAACCTCCCGGAATTGCGCGGCGTCACCGTTGGCGACGATTCGATCGAGATCGGCGCCGCCACCCCGCTGGCCGACTGCGCCGCCGCCCTGGCCGCCGACTACCCGGACTTCGGCGCCCTGCTGCAGCGTTTCGCCTCCCTGCAGATCCGCAACCAGGGCACCCTGGGCGGCAATATCGGCAATGCCTCGCCCATCGGCGACAGTCCGCCCCTGTTGCTGGCCCTGGGCGCCAGCCTGCTGTTGCGCCAGGGTGAACGCCTGCGCGAACTGGCTCTGGACGATTTCTTTCTCGACTACCGCAAGACGGCCCTGGAACCCGGCGAATTCATCCAGGCGGTCCGGGTGCCGCGGGCGCGTGAGGGCCTGGTCTTCCGCGCCTTCAAGGTATCCAAGCGGCTGGACGACGATATCTCCGCGGTCTGCGCCGCCTTCGCGCTGGAGCTCGACCAGGACCGCGTCGCGGCGGTACGCATCGCCTACGGCGGCATGGCGGCCACGCCCAAGCGTGCCGCTCAGTGCGAGCAGGCGCTGCTTGGCCAGCCCTGGAATGCCGCGTCCATCGAACGCGCCGTCCAGGCCCTGGCCGAGGATTTCGCCCCACTGTCGGACTTCCGCGCCAGTCGCGAATACCGCCTGCTGACGGCGCAGAATCTGCTGCGCAAATGTCACTTGGAGACCACCCAACCCACGCTCGCCACGAGGGTCACCGCCCATGTCTAGCACCCTCCCTGTTCGCACCCCCGAGGAAATGGCCGCGGCCTTCGCCGCCGGCCTGGCCACCGGCGTCGGAAAATCGCTCAAGCACGAGAGCGCAGACAAGCATGTCAGTGGCGAGGCCCTGTACATCGACGATCGCCTGGAATTCCCCAACCAGTTGCACGTCTATGCGCGAATGAGCGAGCACGCCCATGCGCGGATCAAGCACATCGATCTCGCGCCCTGCTACGCGATTCCCGGCGTGGCCCTGGCCATCACCGCCGCCGACGTACCGGGCCAGCTGGACATCGGCGCCGTCCTCCCCGGCGATCCGCTGCTCGCCGATGGCGAGGTGCAGTACCTGGGCCAGCCGGTATTGGCGGTGGCCGCTACCAGCCTCGATGCCGCCCGCCGTGCGGCCCAGGCCGCCCTCATCGAATACGAGCCGCTGGAGGCCATCCTCGACGTCAAGGAAGCGCTGCGCCGCGAGCACTTCATCTCGCCCAGCCACAGCCACCACCTGGGTGACGCGGCCGCCGCCCTGGCCGCTGCCCCCCATCGTCTGCAGGGCGAACTGGCCATCGGCGGCCAGGAGCACTTCTACCTGGAAACCCAGGTGGCCTCGGTCATGCCCACCGAAGACGGCGGCATGCTGGTCTATTCCTCTACCCAGAATCCCACCGAGGTGCAGAAACAGGTGGCCGAGGTGCTCGGCGTCTCCATGAACAGGGTCACTGTCGACATGAGACGCATGGGCGGTGGCTTCGGCGGCAAGGAGAGCCAGGCCGGCATGCCGGCGGCGCTCTGCGCGGTGTTCGCCCATCTCACCGGGCGCCCGGTGAAGATGCGCCTGCCGCGCTTTGAAGACATGCACATGACCGGCAAGCGCCATCCCTTCCATGTCGAGTACGACGTCGGCTTCGACGACGAAGGCCGGCTGCTGGGCATCCGCTTCGAACTGGCAGGCAACTGCGGCTATTCGCCGGACCTGTCCAACGCCATCATCGACCGCGCCATGTTCCATGCCGACAACGCCTACTTTCTCGGCAATGCCCAGATCACCGGCCACAGATGCAAGACCCACCTGGCGTCCAACACCGCCTACCGCGGCTTCGGCGGCCCCCAGGGCATGCTGGCCATCGAGAACGTCATGGACGCCATCGCCCGCCATCGCGGTCTCGATCCGCTGGAGGTCAGGCGGCGCAACTACTACGGCAAGGAGACGCGCAACCTCACCCACTACCACCAGGTGGTGGAAGACAATCTGCTCGAGGAGATGACCGCGGACCTGGCGGCCAGCAGCGACTACCAGGCGCGTCGTGCGGCCATCCGCGACTTCAACCGGAACAGTCCGGTACTGAAGAAGGGCCTGGCCCTGACCCCGGTGAAATTCGGCATCTCCTTCACCTCTTCCTTTCTCAACCAGGGCGGCGCCCTGGTCAATGTCTACACCGACGGCAGCATCCACCTGAACCACGGCGGCACCGAGATGGGCCAGGGGCTCAACACCAAGGTCGCCCAGGTGGTGGCCGAGGTCTTCCAGGTCGACGTAGCCCGCATCCAGATCACGGCGACCAACACCGACAAGGTGCCCAACACCTCGCCCACCGCCGCTTCCAGCGGCACCGATCTCAACGGCAAGGCCGCGCAGAACGCCGCCCAGACCATCAAGGACCGGCTGATCGATTTCGCCAGTCGGCACTTCCACGTCGGGCCCGAAGAGGTCGATTTCCGCAATGGCCATGTCAGGGTGCGCGATCGCCTGCTGAGCTTCGAGGAGCTGATCCAGCTGGCCTACGTCGGCCAGGTGTCACTCTCCAGCACCGGCTACTACCGCACGCCCAAGATCCATTACGACCGCGACCAGGCCCGCGGTCGGCCCTTCTACTACTACGCCTTCGGCGCCGCCTGCTCCGAGGTGCTGATCGACACCCTCACCGGCGAATACCGCCTGCTGCGCACCGACATCCTCCACGACGTCGGCGCCTCCCTGAATCCGGCCATCGACATCGGCCAGGTGGAAGGCGGCTTCGTCCAGGGCCTGGGCTGGCTGACCATGGAAGAACTGGTGTGGAACGACGCCGGCAAGCTGCTCACCGCCGGTCCCTCCACCTACAAGATCCCGGCAGTGAGCGATGTGCCACCGGATCTGCGCGTACGGCTGGTGGAGAATCGACAGAATCCCGAGGCCACGGTGTTCCACTCCAAAGCCGTGGGCGAGCCGCCCTTCATGCTCGGCATCTCGGTGTGGTGCGCCCTGCAGGACGCCGTGGCCAGCGTGGCGGACTACCGCTTCCATCCCGCGCTGGACGCGCCCGCCACCCCCGAGCGGGTACTCTGGGGCGTGGAACGCATGCGCCGCCTGGCCGCCGAAAGCCAGGTCATACCTGTGACGGCCACGGAGGAACCGGCATGACCCCCAAACGTGGCTGGCTGGCCCTGCTGGCCGACTTCGAGGCACGCGGCGAACCCTGCGTGCTGATCACCGTGGCCGACGAACAGGGCTCCACGCCCCGCGAGGCCGGCACCAAGATGCTGGTGGGGCGCGAGGAGCAGCACCTGACCATCGGTGGCGGTCATCTCGAATACCGCGCGGTGGACATCGCCCGGGAAATGCTCGCCGCCGGCACCCGCCAGCCGCGCCTGGAACGCTTCTCCCTGGCCGCCAGCCTCGGCCAGTGCTGTGGCGGCGTCACCACCCTGCTGTTCGAACCCCAGCTGGCGCAGGACGTCCCGGTGATCGTCTTTGGCGCCGGCCATGTCGCCCGGGCCCTGGTGCCACTGCTGGCGGGATTGCCCTGCGCCGTGCGCTGGGTCGACTCGCGGCCCCAGGAGTTTCCCGCCGTCCTGCCCGCTGGCGTGGAAAAGATCGTTACCGACGAGCCGGTCGACGAGATCGCCCGCATGCCGGCGGGTGCCTACTACATCGTCATGACCCATAATCATCCCCTGGACCTGGAGTTGACCGACGCCATCCTCGCCCGCGGCGACCATGGCTACTTCGGCCTGATCGGCTCCAAGACCAAGTGGGCCAAGTTCCGCCACCGCCTCGCCGCCCGTGGCCACGGCGCCGACCGCCTGGCCACGGTGCGCTGCCCGCTGGGCCTGCCCGAGGTCCAGGGCAAGTTGCCGCTGGAGATCGCCATCGCCGTGGCCGGCGAGGTCATCGCCCACTACGGCCGCCAGGCCCAGCAGGCGGACCAGCCGCTGCGCCTGGTCAACGCCGTCGCGCCCAGCTGATCCCCTTTTCCGCCGCTTCGTCTTTCAGAGATCGTTATGACTGCCATCGCCCATCGCGCCGCCCTGCTCCACAGCCTCGCCGACCCGGCCGAGGTGGGGCTGGACGCCTCCTACGAATACCACGCCGACGGCCTGCTGCTGGTCGCGGACGGCCGCATCCAGGCCATGGGTCCGGCCGCCGAACTGCTGCCCACCCTGCCAGCCGGCACCGAGGTGATCGAGCACCCCCACGCCCTGATCACCCCCGGCTTCGTCGACACCCATATCCACTATCCGCAGACCGGCATGATCGCCAGCTACGCCGAACAGCTGCTGGACTGGCTGGACACCTACACCTTCCCCACCGAGGGCGCCTTCGACGATCCGGCCAAGGCCGCCGAGGTGGCCGAGGTCTTCGTCGGCGAACTGCTGCGCAACGGCACCACCACGGCCCTGGTGTTCGGCAGTGTCCATCCGCAGTCGGTGGATGCCTTCTTCGAGGTCGCCGAACGCCTCGACCTGCGCATGATCGCCGGCAAGGTGCTGATGGACCGCAACGCCCCGGACTATCTGCAGGACACCGCCGAGTCCGCCTACACCGACAGCAAGGCGCTGATCCAGCGCTGGCACGGCAAGGGCCGACTGCACTACGCCGTCACCCCGCGCTTCGCCCCCACCAGCACGCCGGAGCAACTGGAAGCCGCCGGCCGCCTGCTGGCCGAGCACCCGGACGTCTACCTGCACACCCACCTCTCCGAGAACCTCAAGGAGATCGACTGGGTGAAGGCGCTGTTCCCGGAGCGCAGCCACTACCTGGACGTCTACGACCACTTCCAGCTGCTCGGTCCGCGCTCGGTGTTCGCCCACGGCATCCACCTCTGCGACGCCGAATGCCAGCGCCTGCACGACACCGGTTCGGCGGTGGCCCACTGCCCCACCTCCAATCTCTTCCTCGGTAGCGGGCTGTTCGATCTCCAGCGGATGGAAGCCTTCAAGGTCAATGTCGGCCTCGGTACCGATGTCGGCGCCGGCACCAGCTTCTCCCTGCTGCAGACCCTCGGCGAGGCCTACAAGGTGCAGCAACTGCGCGGCCATCGCCTGCACCCCTTCAAGTCGCTCTACCTGGCCACCCTCGGCGGCGCCCGCGCCCTGCGCCTGGACGACCGCATCGGCAGCCTGGCCCCCGGCCACGACGCCGACTTCGTGGTGCTCGACCTCAAGGCCACCCCGCTGCTCGACTACCGCCTGCAGCAGTCCAAGAGCCTGGAAGAAACCCTCTTCGTCCTCACCACCCTGGCCGACGACCGCGTGGTGCGCGAGACCTATGCCGCGGGTCGCCGGGTACACAGCCGCGACAGCTGAACCTGTTGGGCTTCGCCGCTGGAGCCGCCTCAACCCAACCTACCCATCAACGTAGGTTGGGTTGAGCCTAGCGAAGCCCAACAAACCCAAACGACCAAGCCCGAGCCTCGATCCGGTAGCGTGGAAAACCGCGCCGCGTTTTCCACTGGCAGGCCCGCGGCAGGGTGGATAAGGCTGCGCCGTTAGCCACCCTGCAAGCGCTTTATCGGCGGATCAGGCGAGCTGCGCCAATTGGCCACCCTGGCGTTCCAAGGGCGTGAATCCGGCCAGCGCCGTCGGGTCCTTGAGCACCGCGACGAAGGCTTCGCGGAAGGCCTTCATCTCATTCGGCAACCCGACGCTGACCCTTACCCAGGTCGGCCACGCCGGCCAGGTGCGACCGATGACGATGTTGCGCCTGGCCAGGGCGGCGATCACCTGCTGGCCCGGATGACCGGTATCCACCATGAAGCAGTTGCCCTGGGAGGCCGTGCAGGCGAAGCCCCGTTGACGAAGCCAGGCCAGGGTCTCGTCGCGCGTGGCGGCATTCTCCTTGCGGCGCTGCGCTACCAGCTGGCGATCCTCCAGGCTGGCCATGCCACCCAGCATGGCGGCGACCGGAATGGCATTCTCGCCGCCGAACACCTCCAGCCTGGCCAGCAAATCCGGTTTACCCACGGCGAAGCCCAGTCGGGCGCCGGCCATGCCGTAGAGTTTGGAAAAGGTCTGCAGGACCAGAACATCGTCATGCTGCGCGGCCAGGTCCAGGCAGCTCTTTTCGTTGCTCAGGTGGATATAGGCCTCGTCGATCATCACCACGCTACCCTTGGGGCGATTGGCGATGGCGAATTCGATGCGCTCGCGTGCCGTGACGGTGCCGGTGGGGTTGTTCGGATTGCAGATGTAGATGAGCCCGGCCTGGCTGTCCGCCGCCAGCATCGCGGGAATGTCGTGGGCATGGCTGGCGTCCAGCGGAACCTCGTGGACCGGTGCCCCCTTGGCTTTGGCTGCCACCATGGCCGCTTCGTAACTGGGGTTGGCCAGCACCAGGCTGCGGGGCCCGGTAAAGGCCATCACCGCGTACTGCAGGGGTTCGCTGGAGCCGCAAAAGGCGTGTACATGATCCTTCGGCAAGCCGTGCTGGCGGGCGAACAGCTCGATCAGCTGCTCCTGATACTCGAAGTGATAACGGCCACTCAGGGCCGCCCCTCGCTGCATGGCGGCCACGGCCTTGGGCGAAGGTCCCAGCGGATTCTCGTTGTAGTTGATCAGCACCTTTTCCCGCACGGGCGGCGCGGCCGTATCCGCGGCAGCCAGACGGGACCAGCCCACCAGCGGAACTGCGGCGGAGGCCAGGGTGGCCAGGCTGACGAAGGAGCGACGAGACATCTCGGACATGACAATTTTCCCTGTATGACGATAGAGCAGCGATGGATCGCTTTGACGTCATGCAAGGTGCGGGCCTAACGATTAGCTAGCTATCATAATGGCCACTCGCCAGTAGAAATGGCCGCCGGTCCGCGGCGGCCATTTCTTTAGCCTCAGCTGGTGCGATAGCGCTCCAGCCAGTGGGCGTAGGGCGCCGGCAGCACCCAGGACGGCTTGCCGACGCCCAGGGCCTTGGCCGCATAGTAGGGCCAGTGCGGATCGGCCAGGTGGGCGCGTCCCACCATCACCAGATCCAGCTGCTCGTCGGCCACCACCTGGTTGGCCAGGGCCGGGGTGTCGATGTTCCAGGCCGAGGCCACCTTGAGGCCGGTCGCCTTGCGCACCTGCTCGGTGATGGGTGCCAGCAGGCCCGAGCCCCAGGGGATGTTGGCGGTCGGGGTGGAGAAGCCGATGCTGACGCTCAGCAGGTCCAGGCCTTCGCGCTTGAAGCCCTGGGCCAGCTCGATGGATTCGGCCAGGGTCTCTTCGTCGCGACCGTCGTATTCGATCACGCCGAAACGCGCGGTCAGCGGCAGGTGCTCCGGCCAGACCTGGCGCACCGCGGCCAGGGTTTCCAGCAGGAAGCGGCTGCGGCCGGCGAGGTCGCCGCCGTACTGGTCGTCACGCTGGTTGGAATGCACCGAGAAGAAGCTCTGCGCCAGGTAGCCGTGGGCGAAGTGCAGTTCCAGCCACTCGAAGCCGGCCTCGTAGGCACGCTTGGCGGCGTCGACGAAGTCCTGGCGGACCCGGGCGATGTCGTCCAGGGTCATGGCCTTGGGGACCTTGGGCAGGTTGGCGCCAAAGGCCACGGCGGACGGGGCTATGGTGTCCCAGCCGCGGGCGTCGGCGGCGGCGATATGGTCGTCACCTTCCCAGGGCCGGTTGGCGCTGGCCTTGCGACCGGCGTGGGCGATCTGGATGCCCGGTACCGAACCGGCGGCCTTGATCGCTTGGACCACCGGCACGAAGGCCTGGGCCTGGGCATCCGACCAGATGCCGGCGCAGCCGGGCGTGATGCGGCCTTCCGGCGAGACCGCCGTGGCCTCGACGACGACCAGACCCGCACCGCCACGGGCCAGGCCGGCATAGTGGACCTGGTGCCAGTCGTTGATGACGCCGTCCACGGCGCTGTACTGGCACATGGGCGGAATGGCGATGCGGTTGCGCAGCGTCACGTCCTTGAGGGTGAAGGGTTGGAACAATGCGGACATCTGAGCGGTCTCCCGTATGGTGACAAGGTGTACGTCGAAATCTTGTTCGTTAATTCGATATTAATCGAACATAACATAATCGCCAACCCCCGGTGTATGATTGGCGCATGCGCCCTTTCAAACATCCCAGTCCCGACGAATTTTCCCTTGAGCGTCTGTTCCACGCGCTCAGCGATCCCGTGCGCCTGGATATCGTCCGCTATCTGGCGCGGGTCGCCGAGGCCACCTGTGGCGAACTCGACGGCGGCCGTCCCAAATCCAGCATGTCGCATCACTTCCGTGTCCTGCGCGACGCCGGCCTGGTGCATACCCGCAACGCCGGTACCACGCACATGAACCAGTTGCGGCGCGAAGACCTGGATCAGCGCTTCCCCGGTCTGATGGCAGCCATCCTGGCGCAATCTTCCGATCCCGTCGCCAAGCCGGACTGACCCACCCTGAATGGCAGCGGGCGGGCCGCAATCGCCCCGTCCCACCCGAGGTCCTTGCCTGTCGTCGCCTGCCGTCTCGGCTGGTCCGGGCGCAGGGAACTCTCCGCCGTTTTTCCCGCTCTTCCCGGTATGAAGGTTGCAGCAGGCGGTGACAGCACAGACGCTGGGCGCTGCCGGGAGGTAGAGGATGGGCAAGCACTGGGGATTGGCGACCGCACTGGCGGGTGTCGCCGCGCTACTCGCCCTCGTACCCAGCCCCGAGCCCATCGCCGAGGCGCGGGGTATCCAGAGGGTCATCGCCTTTGGTGACAGCCTCATGGATTGCGGCACCTTCGGCCACATCTATGCGACCAATCCGGGGCGTACCTATCCGCAGGAAATCGCCGACGCCTACGGCATCGAGCTGGGCCCGAATCGCCAGGTGGAAGGCTATGGCCACGAGGGACCGAGCGACCCCGACGGCCTCTGCTACGCCGAGGGCGGCGCCGTGACCGGCAGCTTCACCGAGCCGGGCTTCGACCACAACGAGGCGCCGCTGGCCTTTTCCCAGCAGATCCGCAACTTCGAGATGCAGCATGGCCGCTTCCGCCAGCAGGACCTGGTGCTGGTGCAGATCGGCGGCAATGACATCATCGGGCCCTTCTACGACAAGAAGCTCAAGGCCGCGCTGATGGCCGACTCGCCACTGCCCCCCGAGGTCCGCGAACAGGTCGAGGCGCGGATCCGGCATACCGCCCTGAACGAGGTCAAGCTGTTGCGCTATCTGCTGAGCCTGGGTGCCCAGCGGCTGGTGGTGCTCAACAACACCGACTACGGCAAGGCGCCCTATCTCGAGCCCTGGACCGAGCAGGTGGCGCAGCGCAACCATGAGCTGGTCAAGCTCTACAACGATACCCTGCAGGCCAACCTGCCGGCCGGAGACCGTCTGCTGCTGGTGGATGCCTACCGGGTGATGGAAGAGGTCTTCGCTCACTACGGCAACTACGGCTTTACCCATGCCGAAGGGGATGCCTGTCTCCCCGGTCGCGAATTCTGCGATCCGGACAGCTACGTCGAACCGGGCGCTGACCAGGCCTATATCTTTGGCGCCCGCGGGCATTTCGCCAGTCGTACCCACAGCATGCTGGCCCAGGTGGTGCTGGAACGCATCGCCCAGACCTGGCCCGGCAGTGCCGTGCCGGATCGTCCGCTGCTCGCCACCGCGCGACTCAACACCGAGCCGACCTTCCACTAGCTCCGCGGACCTACGCCCTACCCTGGTGCCGATTAGGGCGGAAGCGCACCGCCGCGGAGCAGTTGCCGCTAGCTGCCGCGGTAGGTCGAGTAGCTATAGGGAGAGACCAGCAGCGGCACGTGGTAGTGCGCGCCCTCGTCGGCGAGGCCGAAGCGCAGGACCACGGTATCGAGAAAGGCCGGTTCATCCAGCGCCACCTGGCGGCGCCGGTAGTACGCGCCCACCTCGAACTCCAGCTCATAGACCCCTGCCGTGAAGGCGTCGCCCTGCAACAGCGGCGTATCGCTGCGGCCATCGGCGTTGGTGCGCCCTTCACCCAGGGCCTGTCGCGCGGCCCCCTCCAGACGGTACAGGCGAAAGACGATATCTGCGCCCGGACAGCCACCAGCAGTGTCCAGCACATGGGTCGTCAGGTAACCGCCAGGGGAAGAAACGGACATGGGAGCGCTCCTGCAGGGTGATGAGCCAGCCTATCAGTTTTTCAGCCAGCGATTGTATACAGCCCTACCAGAGGCACTGTTTGCGGCCTGGGCGCGTTCCAGCCGGCCGAAAGTCTTCAGACCGGTCAGACCAGTTAGGCAGGATTCTTGCTGGGACTCGGCAAAGGTCTCCAAACATTGTATACAAAACATCTCGACTGCCAGGATGCCCCTTCCATGACTTATCCCCGTGATCTCATCGGCTATGGCGCCCAGCCGCCCCACCCCCGCTGGCCGGGTGACGCCCGCATCGCCCTGTCCTTCGTGCTCAATTACGAAGAGGGTGGCGAGCGCAACATCCTCCACGGCGACAAGGAGTCCGAGGCCTTTCTTTCCGAGATGGTCGCCGCCCAGCCGTTGCCGGGCGTCCGCAACATGTCCATGGAGTCGCTCTACGAATACGGCAGTCGCGCCGGCGTCTGGCGCATCCTGGAACTGTTCGCCAGGCACCAGGTGCCCCTGACCATCTTTGCCGTGGCCATGGCCGCCGAGCGCCACCCCGAGGTCATCCGCGCCATGGTCCAGGCCGGCCACGAGATCTGCAGCCACGGCTATCGCTGGATCGACTACCAGTACATGGACGAAGCCGAGGAGCGCGCCCATCTGCAGCGCGCCATCGAGATCCTCACCGAACTGACCGGCGAACGACCGCTGGGCTGGTACACCGGCCGGACCGGTCCCAATACCCGGCGCCTGGTGATGGAGGAAGGCGGCTTCCTCTACGACAGCGACACCTACGACGACGACCTGCCCTATTGGGAACCCAATACGCCCACCGGCAAGCCGCACCTGGTGATCCCCTACACCCTGGACACCAACGACATGAGATTCACCCAGGTCCAGGGCTTCCACACCGCCGAGCAATTCTTCCAGTACCTCAAGGACGCCTTCGACACCCTCTACGAAGAAGGCGCCACCGCGCCCAAGATGCTTTCCATCGGTCTGCATTGCCGGCTGATCGGTCGCCCCGGTCGCCTGGTGGGCCTCAAGCGCTTCCTCGAATACGCCCAGAGCCATGAGCGCGTCTGGTTCGCCCGTCGGGTGGACATCGCCCGTCACTGGCACAGTGAGCATCCGCCGGCATGAGCACCTTCCAGACCGTCACCCCCAGCCAGCTGGAGCGCGCCGCCTTCGTCGCGACCTTTGGCGGCATCTACGAGCATTCCGCCTGGGTCGCCGAGCGCGCCTTCGACGAGCGCCAGCCGTTGCCGGACAGCGTCGAAGCCCTGCACCAGCGCCTCGCCGCCCAGGTCGCCCGCGCCAGCCAGGCCGAACAGCTGGCGCTGATCCAGGCGCACCCGGATCTCGCCGGACGCGCCGCCCTGGCTGGAGAACTGACCGCCGCCAGCAGTGGCGAACAGGCCGGTGCCGGCCTCGATCAATGCACCCCGGACGAACTCGAACGCTTCAGCCGCCACAACGAGGCCTACCGCGCCAAATTCGGCTTCCCCTTCATCATGGCGGTGAAGGGCAGCAACCGGCACCTGATCCTGGCCGCCTTCGAGGAACGCCTGCCCAACAGTCCGGAGCAGGAATTCCAGCGCGCCCTGGCCGAGATCGACCGCATCGCCCTCTTCCGCCTGCAGACCCTCTGACCCCTCCCCCGACAAGAGCACCCCATGAAACGCACCTACGCTGCGCCCTTCGAGAAGTACCTCAACCTCGCCGATGCCCGCCTCGGCACCCGTGTCATCAGCGTCACCGACGACTGGTTCGCTGCCGCCGACCGCATGCTCCAGCCCCACGAGCCGGAGTGGAAGGAAGGCGTCTACGACGACAACGGCAAGTGGATGGACGGCTGGGAGTCGCGGCGCAAGCGCTTCGAAGGCTACGACCATGCGGTCATCCGCCTGGGCGTGCCCGGCTCGATCAAGGGCGTCGACATCGACACCCGCTGGTTCACCGGCAACTACCCGCCCTCGGCCTCCCTGGAAGCCTGCTTCTGCGCCGAGGGCGACCCGGCCGCCGATGCCGCCTGGACCGAGGTGCTGCCGGCCATCGAGATGCAGGGCAACAGCCATCACTACCATGCCATCGCCGATGACCGCCCCTGGACGCACCTGCGCCTGAACATCTATCCCGATGGCGGCGTGGCCCGCCTGCGGGTCTATGGCATTCCCCACCGCGACTGGTCGGCCCAGGCCGACGACGAAGTGCTGGATCTGGCCGCCGCCCTCAACGGCGGTCGCGCCCTGGCCTGCAACGACGAGCACTATGGCCGCATGAGCAACATCCTCAACCCGGGCCGCGCCGCCAGCATGGCCGACGGCTGGGAAACCGCGCGCCGCCGCACCCCCGGCAACGACTGGGTGATCGTCGCCCTGGGCCACGCCGGCATCGTCGAGGAAATCCTGGTGGACACCTTGCACTTCAAGGGCAACTACCCGGACAGCTGCCAGATCCAGGGCGCCTACGTGCGTGGTGGTACCGATGGCCAGATCGAGACCCAGAGTCTGTTCTGGCAGGAACTGCTGCCGCCGCAGAAGCTGCAGATGCACCAGGAACACAGCTTCCGCGAGCAGGTGCGCAACCTCGGCCCCATCACCCATGTGCGCCTGAACATCTTCCCGGACGGCGGCGTCAGCCGACTGCGACTGTTCGGCAAGGTGGCGCGGGGCCAGGCATGAGCCGGCCACTGCGCATCGAGCCGCTGACCGCCGAGGGCTTCGCGCCCTTCGGCGAGGTCATAGAGACGGCGGACCGGGACTGGTATCCCATCAACAACGGCTCGACCCATAGATACCACGCCCTGGCACGGGTCGAGACGGGGCCGGCGGACGGCGCGGCGATCATCAGCATCTTTCGCGCCCGGCGGCTGGACTATCCGCTGACCATCGCCATGCTCGAACGCCATCCCCACGGCAGCCAGGCCTTCGTGCCGCTGCGCGGCGAGCCTTTCCTGGTGGTGGTGGCGCCGCCGGCGACGGTCCCGGATGCCGGCGCCATCCGCGTTTTCCGCACCGATGGCCGCCAGGGCATCAACTACCATGCCGGCGTCTGGCACCACCCTGTGCTGGCCCTGCGCGACGAGGATGAATTCCTCATCGTCGATCGCGCCGGCAGTCTGCCCAACTGCGACGAGTTCTTTTTCGCGGCCGCGGAGTGCCCGACCCTGGCGCTCTAGGGCGCCACTGGCGCGCGCCTGAGCTGCTTGCGCAGCAGGCGCGCACTGTCGAGACAGACCCAGGCCACTGCCAGCCAGATGGGGCCATAGGTCCAGATCGCGCCCTCCGGCAGCTGCTCGCCGAGCACATAGAGGGCGACGAACACCAGCAGCGCCGGCTCCACATAGCTGAGGATGCCGAACAGACTCAGCGGCAGCATGCGACTCGACGCCAGCATGGCGGCGAAGGCGATGGCACTGAGCAGGCCCAGGCCTGGCAGGAGCGCCCAGAGCCAGGGCGACTGCTGCAGGATGACGCCGGGCGAGAACCAGTGCAGGGCGAGCAGCGCGAAGGGCAGCAGGCAGACCATCTCCAGGACGAACCCGGACAAGGCGTCCACCGCCATCCAGCGGCGCAGGACGAAATACGGCGGATAGCCCACCACTGGCAGCAGGCTGACCCAGGACAGCGCCCCGGTTACCCAGACCTCGTTGACCACCCCCAGCAGCGCGCAGCCGACCGCCAGGCGCTGCAGCGGCCGCAGCCGCTCGCCATAGACCAGCCGGCCTGTCAGCACGATGGCCAGGGGCAAGAGGAAGTAGCCCAGCGACATGGCCATGGCCTCGCCGTTCATGGTCGCCCAGACGAACACCCACCACTGGATGCCCATTAGCAGCGCCGCCGCCGGGATCGCCAGGCATAGCCGGGGCTCGCGCACCAGTCGCTTGAGCGTGCCCCACAGGGCCCTGCCCTCCCGCAGCAGCAGCACCAGCAGGAGCACCATGGGCAGCGACCAGACCACCCGCAGGGCCACCACCTGCAGGCCGTCCAACGGCGCCAGCCAGGCGAAGTACACCGGCATCAGCGCGAACAGCACCGACGACAGCACCGAAAGGCCCAGGCCCTTGCCGGACAGCACGTTCATGACTGACGCCCCAGACGATTGATGAATAGCGACAGCAGGATGATCCCACCGCCCAGCAACAGCCTAGGCAGATCGGCCGGGTGCTGCCAGATCAGCAGGCTGACCAGCAGGCCCGCCGGCACATGGGCTTCGTTCATGATCGCCAGGGTGCCGCCGTTGACCCGCAGCGAGCCCAGGGTCCACCAGTAGAGGCCGAGCGCCGTGGCGAAGACGCCCATCCACACCAGTACGCCCCACTGCAACAGGGTGCCGGGCAACCGCGCCGGATTGCCGAACAGCAGAAAGGACAGCGCCGCCACCAGCAGGGCGCCGAGAAAGAACAGCCCGAAATGGCGATGCAGGGCGCCCTGCCCGGCATAGGCATGCCCCAGGTGCTTGCACAGCACCTGGCCGGCGGCAAAGGTCAGGTTGGCCACCTGCAGCAGGAGAAAACCCAGCAGGTAGTCACCGGTCAGCGGCTGGAAGCGGATCAAGGCCGCGCCGCCCACCGCCACCACGGCGGCGAGCAGCGACCAGATTCGCAAGTGCCGCTGCCAGGCGTCGTCCAGCAGGGTCACGTAGATGGGCGTGAGCACGGTGAACAGCAGCACCTCGGGTACCGTCAGCACCGCGAAGCTGCGATACAGGCATAGATAGGTGATGCCGAATTGCAGCGCGCCAGCCGCCATCAGCCCCAGGGCGAAGCGTCCCGGCACCCCGCGCCAGCGGGTGAAAGGCAGGAACAGCACGAAGGCGATGGCCACGCGGACCAGCACGGCGAAGTCGCTGTCGACCCGACCGGCGAGGTATTCGCCGATCAGGCTGAAGGAAAACGCCCAGATGAGGGTGACGAGCAGGAGATAAGGCATGACGGCGACGCACGAAAAAGGTGCGCGACCTTAACGTGCCCGCCGCCCGAGGGAAACCCCCGGCCCTTCACGGCCTAGCGGGTGGCGTTCAGGCCCGAGGGTTCGCCGCCGGTGAGGCCCGCCACCGACTGGTTGGCCTGCAGCACGTTGTCGGCACCCGAGACCAGCGTCTTGGGCTCGGCCACCCCGGCCGCGCGGGACCAGTAGACCTGCTGACTGGAACCACCCACGGCGATGTCGGCCTGGCTGAGCAGGGTCAGGCGCGCCTTGGCGCCGTAGCCGTAGGCATCGACCTTGGCCAGGCCATCGCTGCCGCGCACATTGGCCTGCACCTGCTGATAGCCGCCGCCGATGCTCAGGCTGGCCACGGCGCCCCTGACCGTGGTCACGCTGCCCAGGCCATGGATGGTCAGCGCCCGGGCGCTGTCGAGCACCAGGCGATGATGGCTGCCATAGACCGACACCTCACCGCACTGGCCTTTCAGGGTCAGGGTATTGCCCTCGCCGGACAGGGACACGTCGCGCCCCTCGCAGTCGAGGGTCCGGCTGATGTTCATGCCTTCGATATCGATGGGATCGGCGGCCGCCGCGCGAGATTCCTCGGCCTGGACCAGCAGCGGCGCGATGACCAGACAGCAACCCAGCAACGCCTTGAATGACGACATGGAGACTCCTTGTCTTGCCTAGAGTGGGAAACTCATCGGCAGGCTTGGAGGCTGGCGCCGGCGGGACATTTGACCCGCCAGCCGACATTTTTTCATGCCGTGATGGACGCCGCGTTTTGCCATTGCCAGGCTAGGCACTAACATGCGCCCTTTCGTGAGCCCAGAGCGCTTGATGAAGACTCCTCGCGTTTCCCTCGATCAGTGGCGGACCCTGCAGGCGGTGGTGGATCACGGCGGCTACGCCCAGGCCGCCGAGGTGCTGCATCGCTCCCAGTCGTCGGTCAGCTATACCGTCGCGCGCATGCAGGAGCAGCTCGGCGTGCCGCTGTTGCGCCTAGAGGGACGCCGCGCCGTGCTGACCGATGCCGGCGCCGTGCTCCTGCGCCGCTCGCGCCGCCTGGTGCAGCAGGCCAGCCAGCTGGAGGAACTGGCCTACCACATGGAACAGGGCTGGGAGTCCGAGGTGCGGCTGGTGGTGGACGCCGCCTACCCCACCCGTCCCCTGCTGCTGTGCCTGCGCGAATTCATGCCGCAAAGTCGTGGCTGCCGGGTACGGCTGCGCGAAGAGGTGCTGTCCGGCGTGGAAGAGGCCCTGCTCGACGGCTCGGCGGACCTGGCGATCACCGGGCTGGTCATCGCCGCGCACCTGGGGGCCTCCCTCGGCACCGTGGAATTCGTCGCCGTCGCCCATCCCGAGCATCCGCTGCACCAGCTGCAGCGCACCCTGGTGACCGCCGATCTGGAAGAACAGCTGCAGATCGTGATCCGCGACAGCGGCCGCGCCCAGCCACGGGATGCCGGCTGGCTGGCCGCCGAGCAGCGCTGGACGGTGGGCAGCATCAGCACCGCGGCGACCTTCTTGCGTGACGGCCTGGGCTTCGCCTGGCTGCCCCGGGACGCCATCCAGACCGATCTCGAGGCCGGTCTGCTCAAGCCGCTGCCCCTGGAACAGGGCGCCCAGCGCTTCCATCCCTTCCAGCTCTACAAGACCCGCCAGCACGAGCTGGGCCCGGCCTCGCAGATCCTCATGAACCTGCTGCGCAAGCATGCCCTGCCACGCTGACCGTGGCGGGGTGCCGGCCGGGTTGCTATCGTTCGCCAGTCGTCTCCGCCACTCAAGGATCCATCATGTTCAAAGCCCTGCTTGCCGCCTGCGCGCTGTTCGTCGCCTCCTCCACCTGGGCCGCGGACAATCCGCACGTGCTCATCAGCACCAACAAGGGTGACATCGAGGTCGAGCTGGACGCGGCCAAGGCACCGGTCAGCACCGAGAACTTCCTCGGCTATGTCGACAGCGGCTTCTACAAGGGCACCCTGTTCCACCGGGTCATCCCCGGCTTCATGATCCAGGGTGGCGGCTACACCCGCGACATGCAGGAAAAGCGCACCAAGGCGCCGATCAAGAACGAAGCCGACAACGGCCTGAAGAATCTGCGTGGCACCCTGGCCATGGCGCGGACCTCGGACGTCAATTCCGCCACCAGTCAATTCTTCATCAACGTCGAGAACAATGCCTTCCTCGACCACGGCTCGCGCGACTTCGGCTATGCGGTGTTCGGCAAGGTCGTGCGCGGCATGGAAGTCGTCGACCAGATCGCCGGGGTGCAGACCACCCGCCAGGGCATGCTGCGCGACATTCCCCGTGAACCGGTCATGATTCTCGCTGCCAAACGGCTGTAGCCGACCCGTCCTGCCGGACGATCCGCTGGCGGTCGTCCGGTCAACCAGGCGAGGCCCCAGTGCGAGACGCCGTCTCCTCCTCACAAGGACCCCGCATGATCTTTCGCCGCTTCGAACGCCTCATCGATGCATTTCGGGAAGCCCCCGATGAAATGCCGCCCACTGGCGTCGGCGCCTTCTATCTGCACTTCCTCAAGCAAGCCTGGCCGGCCTTCGCCCTGCTGTTGGCGGTCGGTCTGATCGGCGCCCTGATCGAGGTCGCCCTGTTCAACTTCATCGGCCAGATCGTCGACCTGGCCGGCAGCGCGCCCAACAGCACGGTGTTCTTCCAGGAGCACGGCGGCACCCTGATCTGGATGGCGGTGGTTACCCTGGTCATCCGGCCGCTGTTCATCAGCCTGCATGACCTGCTGGTGCACCAGACCATCACCCCCAGCCTCACCACCCTGATCCGCTGGCAGAACCATCGCTATGTGCTCAAGCAGAGCCTGGGTTTCTTCCACAGCGACTTCGCCGGGCGCATCTCCAACCGCATCATGCAGACCGGTGTCTCCCTGCGCGATTCGGCGGTGCAGGCGGTGGACGCCATCTGGCACGTGCTGATCTTTGCCGTCACCTCGCTGATCCTGTTCGCCCAGGCCGACGTCTGGCTGATGGTGCCCCTGGTCCTCTGGATCATCGGCTACGTCATCGCCCTCTGGTATTTCGTGCCCCAGACCAAGGAGCGCTCGGCCATCGCCTCCGAAGCCCGCTCGCAGCTCTCCGGGCGCATCGTCGACGGCTACACCAACATCTCCACCCTGAAGCTGTTCTCCCACTCCGCCCAGGAGGAGCAATACGCCCGCCAGGCCATGGAAGAGCAGACCGAAAAGGCCGAGAGCGCCGCGCGCCTGATCACCGCCATGGGCGTGACCATCGCCATCCTCAGCGGCTTCCTCATCGCCGGCACCACCGGCCTCGCCCTCTGGCTCTGGCACCAGGGCGTCATCAGCGTGGGCGCCATCGCCCTGGCCACCGGCCTGGTGATCCGTATCAACAGCATGTCCGGCTGGATCATGTGGGTGGTCAACGGCATCTTCGAGAACATCGGCATGGTGCAGGACGGCATGAGCACCATCGCCAAGCCGCGCCAGGTCGGCGATGCCCCGGACGCCAAGCCCTTGCAGGTGAGCCGTGGCGCCGTGCTGTTCGAGGACATCCATTTCCACTACGGCAAGGGCGCCGGCATCATCGAAGGCCTGACCCTCGACGTGGCCCCGGGCGAGAAGATCGGCCTGGTCGGCCCCTCGGGCGCCGGCAAGTCCACCCTGATCAACGTCCTGCTGCGCCTCTATGACCTGGAAGGCGGTCGCATCCTGGTCGATGGCCAGGACATCGCCCACGTCACCCAGGAAAGCCTGAGATGCCAGGTCGGCGTGGTCACCCAGGACACCTCGCTGCTGCACCGTTCGATTCGCGAGAACCTGCTCTACGGCCGCCCCGAGGCCACCGACGAGGAGCTGCACGCGGCCCTGCGCAAGGCCAAGGCCGACGACTTCATCGCCCGCATCACCGATGCCCATGGCCGTACCGGCCTGGACGCCCAGGTGGGTGAGCGCGGCGTCAAGCTCTCCGGCGGCCAGCGTCAGCGCATCGCCATCGCCCGCACCCTGCTCAAGGACGCGCCCATCCTGCTGCTCGACGAAGCCACCTCCGCCCTCGATTCCGAGGTGGAAGCGGCCATTCAGGAGAGTCTGGAGACCCTGATGGAAGGCAAGACGGTGATCGCCATCGCCCACCGGCTGTCGACCATCTCGCGCATGGATCGCCTGGTGGTCATGGAGCGCGGCCAGATCGTCGAGATGGGTTCCCACGACGAGCTGATCGCCTACAACGGTCTCTATGCCCGCCTATGGCGCCACCAGACCGGCGGTTTCGTTGGTCACGGCGTGCCGGGCAGGCAGCGGGTGCGCAGCAGCTCCAACTGACGCTCCTGGTCCAGCCCCGGGTAGAAGCCTTCGATCTTCTGCAGGCCGCCCAGCCAGCTGCGTCTTTCCACCACGCACTCGAACACCGGGCAGGCCGCCTGTCCGGTGGCGCGGCAGTCGCGGTAGTAGGTCAGGCGCTGGCTTTTCTGCGCGGTACCCTGGAACGGGCCCTGGCGCTCCTGCAGCACATAGAAGTCGATGTCCGCCGCGCTGCGATGGTTCTCCCACTGGAACGCCAGGGTACTGGGATAGAAGAGCACCAGCAGGCCCGCCAGCAGCACCCAGAGAATGGCCGCCGTCACCGGCAGGGGCAGCCGCGAACGGAAGCGACGGCCACCGCGGATGATCAGCGCCGTCACTATGGTGACCAGCGCCAGGGCTATGCACAGCGACGGCAGACCGGTGATGACCTGCCCCGCCACGCCGATGTCCAGGCCACTGGGCGACGGCACCGTCCGATAGCCGATCTCCAGTCGCTCCCAGCCCACCCGATTGCCGATCAGGCCGGCGAGACCGAAGACTGCGGCCAGGCCAACCAGAGCCCAGAAGGTACGAGGATTGCTGTTGCGCATGGGGAAACGTCCAGACAAAGACCGGGAGACTGCCTAAGCCCGCAGGCGTTGGCAAATCAGAATTTCTCCGCCACCCGGTCCTCTATAGAAGGCGATCTGCAGAGGAATCCGTCCATGACCATAGATCTCGCCCGTGCCGTCCACATCGTCGAAAAGGCCTTTCTGCCGCTGCACGGCGAGGTCCGTGAAGACCCCAGCGACGCCAGCTTTTCCTTCGCGGTGACGGACGGCAGCCAGGTCCTGGCCTCGGTCGCCCACGTCGCCCGCAGCCAGTACAGCCATGCCGGCCACCTCGCCGCGCTGATCGAACGGACCCGCCTGGAACTGGCGCACGACGGCCATCTGCTGGAACCCTGGTCGATGCCGGGCTAGCCGCTGGCCGCTGCCGGGCAGCGCTAGGTTCGGCAAGGCGCTGTCGAGCTGATAGACTGCCGCCCCGCAGCCGCCACACCCCGTGGCCCAACGCGAGTGGTTATCGTGGAAATTTTCAAAGAATTCATTTTCGAAGCCGCGCACTTCCTGCCCAATGTTCCGGCAGGTCACAAGTGCGGCCGTCTCCATGGGCATTCCTTCAAGGTAGGCCTGCACATCGAAGGCGCAGTCGATCCCCATACCGGCTGGGTCCGGGATTTCGCCGACATCAAGGCCGTCTTCAAACCCCTGTACGAGCGTCTCGACCATCACTACCTGAACGACATCCCGGGCCTCGAGAACCCCACCAGCGAGGTGCTCGCCCGCTGGATCTGGCAACAACTCAAGCCCCAGCTGCCCGAGCTCAGCCAGGTCCGCGTCCATGAGACCTGCACCTGCGGCTGCATCTACCGCGGCGACTAATTCGCCCCTCCCATTCAAGGTGGCGATGGCGGCAGTCATTTTTCTGCCATAATTCGCGCCTGCCAACTGTCGACGTATCCCCATGTTCGAACTTTTCAGCGGACTCCACGCCTGGGTCGCCATCAGCCTCGTCTTGGCCCTGGCCTTTGTGCTGGCCTTTGAATTCATCAACGGCTTCCACGACACCGCCAACGCCGTCGCCACGGTGATCTACACCAAGGCCATGCCGCCGCACCTCGCGGTGTTCTTCTCCGGCATCTTCAATTTCCTCGGTGTGCTGCTCGGCGGCGTTGGCGTCGCCTACGCCATCGTCCACCTGCTGCCGGTGGAGCTGCTGATCAACGTCAACACCGGCCACGGTCTGGCCATGGTGTTTTCCCTTCTCGCCGCGGCCATCACCTGGAACCTGGGCACCTGGTACTTCGGCATCCCCGCCTCCAGTTCCCACACCCTGATCGGCTCCATTCTCGGCGTCGGCGTGACCAACGCCCTGCTCACCGGCATCCCGATGAGCGAAGGGGTGAACTGGCAGAAGGCGATCGACATCGGCCTGTCGCTGATCTTCTCGCCGCTGGCCGGCTTCGCCGTCGCCGGCCTGCTGCTGCTCGCCCTCAAGCGCTGGCGGCCGCTGTCGAAGATGCACAAGACCCCGGAACAGCGCCGCGAAGTGGACGCCAAGAAGCACCCGCCGTTCTGGAATCGTCTGATGCTGGTCCTCTCGGCCATGGGCATGAGCTTCGTGCATGGCTCCAACGACGGCCAGAAAGGCATCGGCCTGATCATGCTGGTGCTGATCGGCATCGTCCCGGCCAAGTTCGTACTGGACCTGGACAGCACCACCTACCAGATCGAGCGCACCCGCGACGCCGCCATCCACCTGGGTCAGTTCTACGAGCGCCAGGGCGACAACCTCAAGGACTTCCTCGCCGAAGTGCCCGGCAATCGCGACCTGCCCCAGGAATTCCGCTGCGCCCCGCACATGACCGTGCCGACACTGCAGGCACTGCTGGCCGATCTGGAAGGCATCACCGACTACCGGGCCATGAGCGACGACCATCGCCAGCAGGTGCGCCGCTACCTGCTGTGCCTGGACGACACCGCCAAGAAGGTGAGCAAGCTGCCGGTGTTGACCGCGCGCGATCGCGACGACCTGAGCCGCCTGCGCAAGGATCTCACCAGCACCACCGAATACGCGCCCTTCTGGGTCATCATCGCGGTCGCCCTGGCCCTGGGCATCGGCACCATGGTCGGCTGGCGCCGGGTGGTGCTGACCGTCGGCGAGAAGATCGGGCGCCAGGGCATGACCTATGCCCAGGGCGTCAGCGCCCAGGTGACGGCCGTGGCCGCCATCGGCATGGCCAACGTCTTCGCCCTGCCCGTCTCCACCACCCACGTGCTGTCCTCGGGCGTGGCCGGCACCATGGTCGCCAATCGCAGCGGCCTGCAGGGCAGCACGGTGCGCAACATCCTGATGGCCTGGGTCCTGACCCTGCCGGCCTCCATGGCCCTCTCCGCCGGCCTGTTCTGGCTGGCGCACCTGTTCCTGTGATCCGCGCCGACCGGGCGCCGCATCGGCGGCGCCCGGTCGGACCCCTCGTCGGGAAAGCCTGAACAGGATAGCTATTGACGAGTCTAGTGAAATGTGTCCCAGCAGAGACACCTTTCCGAGACAGCCGTACGGTGAACGTCAATGACTCCTGCGACCTACATCCTTCTTCTGATTCTGGGCTGGCTGGCCCTGGCGCTGGCCATACTCTGGGCCATGCTGCGCCTGGCACGTCGCGCCAGACCCGTGGCGACCTCCTCGCCCAGCGTGCTGCCCAAGGCCACCCCCACCGCCCCCGTGAGTCCAGCCAAACACCTGGTCTGCTAGAACTGCGGACGTGACGAGGCCCCCTCGACACCCAGGGAGTGCGCGGGAGAAAAAAGAAGGATTCTTATTGTTTGAAAGGAAGGGATTCGAGCGAAGGCGAATCAGGTGAGCAGGGTATTTTCCTGAGCACTGCGGCTCATCTGCTCGAGGATCTGGTCTTGCTGCTGCGGGGTCAGGGTGTCCCAGCAGTGGTGCTTGATGAACAGCCCGGCGCCGAAGGCGACGTACAGCGACAGGGCGACGATCACGAGCGTTTCCAGCCCGACGATAGCCCAGGAACGACTCTTGGACGCATTGTCCTTGGTTTTCATAACGACCTCATCAGATTAAGAGGGGCAATAGTTTAGTCCCTTAAGCAACTGCCGTGCAGCGCCAGCCGTCGAATGGTCAAGCCTCTTGACCTGGTTGCTCGATACGGCTGTGCGCTTCTACCAGACCCGTCACAGCCGCAACATCTGCCCACAGCCAGGCCGCGGCAGTACGAATGCACGCCAGGCGCCGCGCTGATATACTCCGCCGACTGACGGGTCGCTGCAGGCCCTGCCGGTTCCGCTGGCTGTATCGGCCGATCCCGCAATTTCCGCAGCGACGCTTTGTCGCATCGCACGTCCATCGCCGCCGCGCCTGTCGCGCGGCCCGATAACGCCTTCTTGGGGCGTCTATCGACTCAAGGGTCGATCCTCGCTCGCCCGGCTTCGCGCCACAGCTGTGATAAAGAGGAGTTAAAGCAAGACATGTCCACCACGTCGAAGATCATCTACACCCTGACCGACGAAGCGCCCGCCCTGGCGACCTATTCGCTGCTACCCATCGTCGAGGCCATCACCGCCTCCTCCGGCGTCGCCCTCGAAACCCGTGACATCTCCCTTGCCGGCCGCATCATCGCCCTCTTCCCCGAGTACCTGAAGGAAGAGCAGCGCATCTCCGACCACCTCGCCGAACTCGGCGAACTGGCCACCACTCCCGAAGCCAACATCATCAAGCTGCCCAACATCAGCGCCTCGGTCCCGCAGCTCAAGGCGGCGATCAAGGAACTGCAGGGTCAGGGCTACGCGCTGCCGGACTATCCGGACGAGCCCAAGGACGACAAGGAAAAGGAAAAGGACGTCAAGGCGCGTTACGACAAGGTCAAGGGCAGCGCCGTGAACCCGGTCCTGCGCGAAGGCAACTCCGACCGCCGCGCGCCGCTGTCGGTCAAGAACTACGCCCGCAAGCACCCCCATCGCATGGGTGCCTGGAGCGCCGACTCCAAGTCCCACGTCGCCCACATGGACGCCCATGACTTCTATGGCAGCGAGCGCTCGGCCACCATCGAGAACGCCGGCAGCCTGAAGATCGAACTGATCGGCAAGGACGGCAGCAGCAAGGTCCTGAAAGAGAAGACCGCGGTCAAGGCCGGCGAGATCGTCGACGCCTCGACCATGAGCCGCAAGGCCCTGCAGAGCTTCATCGCCGCCCAGATCGAAGACGCCAAGGCCCAGGGCGTGCTGTTCTCCGTGCACCTGAAGGCCACCATGATGAAGGTCTCCGACCCCATCATGTTCGGCATCATCGTCGGCGAGTTCTACAAGGACGTCCTGGCCAAACACGAAGCCGCCCTGAAAGAAGCCGGCTTCGATCGCAACAACGGCATCGGCGACCTCTACGCCCGCCTGTCCAGCCTGCCGGAAGCCACCCAGGCCGCCATCAAGGCCGATTTCGACGCCCAGTACGCCCAGCGCCCGGCGCTGGCCATGGTCAATTCCGACAAGGGCATCACCAACCTGCACGTGCCAAGCGACGTCATCGTCGACGCCTCCATGCCGGCCATGATCCGTGACTCCGGCAAGATGTGGAACGCCGAAGGCAACCTGCAGGACACCAAGGCCATCATCCCCGACCGCTGCTATGCCGGCGTCTACCAGGTGGTGATCGAGGACTGCAAGCAGCACGGCGCCTTCAACCCCAGCACCATGGGCAGCGTGCCCAACGTCGGTCTGATGGCGCAGAAGGCCGAGGAATACGGCTCCCACGACAAGACCTTCCAGATCCCCACCGACGGCACCGTGCGCGTGACCGACGACCAGGGCAAGGTGGTCTTCGAGCATCCGGTCGAGGCCGGTGACATCTGGCGCATGTGCCAGACCAAGGACGCGCCGATCCAGGACTGGGTCAAACTGGCCGTCAACCGCGCTCGTGCCAGCAACACCCCGGCCATCTTCTGGCTGGACCAGAATCGCGCCCACGACGCCCAGGTCATCGCCAAGGTCGAGCGCTACCTCAAGGACCACGACACCAACGGTCTGGACATCCGTGTCCTGGCGCCCGAGGAAGCCACCCGCGTGTCCCTGGAGCGCATCCGCAAGGGCGAGGACACCATCTCGGTAACCGGTAACGTCCTGCGCGACTACCTGACCGACCTCTTCCCCATCATGGAACTGGGCACCAGCGCCAAGATGCTGTCCATCGTCCCGCTGATGAACGGCGGCGGCCTGTTCGAGACCGGTGCCGGCGGCTCCGCGCCCAAGCACGTCCAGCAGTTCGTGCAGGAAAACCACCTGCGCTGGGATTCCCTGGGCGAGTTCCTGGCCCTGGCCGAATCCCTGAACCACCTGGGCGAGACCACCGGCAACGCCAAGGCCAAGATCCTGGCCAAGACCCTGGATCAGGCCAACGGCAAGTTCCTCGACAGCAACAAGTCGCCGTCGCGCAAGGCCGGTGAACTGGACAACCGCGGCAGCCACTTCTACCTGGCGCTGTACTGGATCCAGGCCCTGGCCGAGCAGAGCGAAGACGCCCAGCTCAAGGCCCAGTTCGAGCCGGTGGCCAAGTCGCTGACCGCCGACGAAGCCAAGGTGGTCGCCGAGCTGAATGGCGTCCAGGGCCAGGCCGTTGACATCGGTGGCTACTACCACCCCGACCAGGCCAAGACCCGCCAGGCCATGCGTCCGAGCGCCACGCTCAACGCCGCCCTGGAACAGCTCAAGGGCTGAACCTGAGGGCTGCGCCCGCAGCCTGAATGGCTGATCACAGCGAACCCCGGCCCCGGCCGGGGTTCGCTGCATTTGGGGCACGCAAAGCTTAAGGCGTATACTGCGCGATTACCGATAGCGGAGTCCGAGATGGATTGGCACGCCCACGTCACCGTGGCCACCGTGGTGGAAGACGCCGGTCGCTTCCTGCTGGTGGAAGAAGAGAAGCAGGGTCGCCTGGTGCTCAACCAGCCGGCCGGGCACCTGGAGCCGGGCGAGAGCCTGATCGAGGCGGCGCGGCGCGAAACCCTGGAAGAAACCGCCTGGCAGGTGGAGATCCTGGGCGTGATCGGCATCGGCCTCTATGTCGCCCCGGCCAATGGCGTCACCTACTATCGCACGGCCTTCCATGCCCGCCCCCTGGCCCACCAGCCGGAGCGCGCCCTGGATGCCGACATCACCCGCGCGGTGTGGCTGACCCTCGACGAGATCCGCGCTGAGCAGGCCCGGCTGCGCAGCCCCCTGGTCCTGGACGCCATCGAGAAATACCTGGACGGGCACCGCTATCCCCTGTCGATGATCGTAGATATGAGAGGTTTTTGAAGTGAACGGCACCCGCGTCATCGTCGGCATGTCCGGCGGAGTGGATTCCTCGGTCTCGGCCCTCTTGCTCAAGGAGCAGGGCTATCAGGTCGAGGGCCTGTTCATGAAGAACTGGGACGAGGATGACGGCACCGAGTACTGCACGGCCAAGGAAGACCTCGCCGATGCCCAGGCGGTCTGCGACCGCATCGGCATCAAGCTGCACACGGCCAACTTCGCCGCCGAGTACTGGGATCACGTCTTCGAGCACTTCCTCGCCGAATACAAGGCCGGCCGGACGCCGAATCCGGACATCCTCTGCAACCGCGAGATCAAGTTCAAGGCCTTCCTCGACTATGCCCTGGCCCTGGGCGCCGACCTGATCGCCACCGGCCACTATGTGCGCCGTCGCGACGTCGACGGCCAGACCCTGCTGCTCAAGGGGCTGGACGCCAACAAGGACCAGAGCTATTTCCTCCACGCCGTGGGCGGCGAGCAGCTGGCGCGCACCCTCTTCCCGGTGGGCGAACTGGAAAAGCCCGAGGTCCGTGCCATCGCCGAGCTGCATGGCCTGGCCACCGCGCGCAAGAAGGACTCCACCGGCATCTGCTTTATCGGCGAGCGTCGCTTCAGCGACTTCCTCAAGCAGTACCTGCCGGCGCAGCCGGGCGACATCGAGACCACCACCGGCGAGGTCATCGGCCGCCACCACGGCCTGATGTACCACACCATCGGCCAGCGCCAGGGCCTGGGCATCGGCGGCATGAAGGACGCCGGTGACGATCCCTGGTACGTGCTGAGCAAGGACCTGACCCGCAACGTGCTGATCGTCGGCCAGGGCAATGCCCACCCCTGGCTGTTCGCCGAGGCCCTGACCGTCAGCGAGATGTTCTGGGTCAATGAGCTGGAGCTCGCCCAACCGCGCCGCCTCACCGCCAAGGTCCGCTATCGCCAGCAGGACCAGCCCTGCCAGATCGAGCGCCAGGGCGCCGGCTACCGGGTAGTCTTCGACGAACCCCAGCGCGCCGTGACCCCCGGCCAGTCGGTGGTCTTCTACGACGGCGACGTCTGCCTGGGCGGCGGCGTGATCGAACATTATCAACCCGCCTGCGCCGAGGCACCCGCCGCATGAATCGCACCCAGGAACAACTCATCGCCCTGGGCGGCGTCTTCCAGGCCGCCGTGCTGGTCGACCAGCTGGCACGTACCGGCCAGGTCGCGGAAGAACCCCTCGCCTGTCTGCTCGGCAGCCTGCTGGTGCGCGATCCGGGCAGCACCCTGGAGGTCTACGGCGGCCAGGTCGCGCCTCTGCGTGAGGGCCTCGGCGCGCTTTCCAGCACCCTGGAGCGCAACCCCAACAGCCTGCAGCGCGAGCCCCTGCGCTACGCCCTGGCGATGACCGCCCTGGAACGCAAGCTGGAGAAGCGCGGCGACCTGCTCGATCTCATCGGCCGGCGCCTCACCCAGATCCAGTCCCAGGTCGAGCACTTCGGGGTCGCTCACGAGAACGTCATCGCTGCCTGCGGGGGTCTCTACGAGGACACCCTGAGCACCTTCAAGCAGCGCATCCAGGTGCACGGCGAGATGCGCTACCTGCAGCAATCAGCAACCGCCTCGCGAGTGCGTGCCCTGCTGCTGGCCGGCATTCGCTCGGCCCGCCTGTGGCGCCAGCTCGGCGGTCACCGCTGGCAACTGGTGCTCAATCGCCGCAAGCTGCTCGACAACCTCTATCCCCTGCGCAACGGCTGATCCCGGACCGGCCGGCGGCGGTACTAAAGCCCCGGTCTTTGCGTGTAGAATTCCGCCCCTTTCTCCCCCGCTACCAAGAGAATGCCCATGCAGCTCTCCTCGCTCACCGCCGTATCGCCCATCGACGGCCGTTACGCCGGCAAGACCGCCGCCCTGCGCCCCATCTTCAGCGAATTCGGCCTGATCCGTTTCCGCGCCCAGGTCGAGGTCCGCTGGCTGCAGCGCCTGGCCGCCCACGCGGGCATTCCCGAGGTCGCGCCCTTCTCCGCCGAGGCCAATGCCCTGCTGGACAAGCTGGCCACCGAGTTCAGCGTCGAGCAGGCGCAGCGGGTCAAGGACATCGAGCGCACCACCAACCACGACGTCAAGGCCATCGAGTACCTGCTCAAGGAAGAGGTCGCCGGCCTGCCGGAACTGGCCGCGGTGAGTGAATTCATCCACTTCGCCTGCACCTCCGAGGACATCAACAACCTGTCCCACGCGCTGATGCTGCGCGAAGGCCGTGACCAGGTGCTGCTGCCGCTGATGCGCCAGATCGCCGGCGAGATCCGCGTGCTGGCCCATCGCTTCGCCGACGTGCCCATGCTCTCGCGCACCCACGGCCAGCCCGCCTCCCCCACCAGCCTGGGCAAGGAACTGGCCAACGTGGTCTATCGCCTGGAGCGCCAGATCGAGCAGATCGCCGCCATCCGCCCGCTGGGCAAGATGAACGGCGCGGTGGGCAACTACAACGCCCACCTGTCCGCCTACCCGGACGTCGATTGGGAGGCCAATGCGCGCACCTTCATCGAAGACGACCTCGGCCTGACCCTGAATCCCTACACCACCCAGATCGAGCCGCACGACTACATCGCCGAGCTGTTCGACGCCATCGCCCGCTTCAACACCATCCTGATCGACTTCGATCGGGACGTCTGGGGCTACATTTCCCTCGGCTACTTCAAGCAGAAGACCGTGGCCGGCGAGATCGGCTCTTCGACCATGCCGCACAAGGTCAACCCCATCGACTTCGAGAACTCCGAAGGCAACCTGGGCATCGCCAACGCCATCCTCCAGCACCTGGCCAGCAAGCTGCCGATCTCCCGCTGGCAGCGTGACCTGACCGACTCCACCGTGCTGCGCAACCTGGGCACCGGCCTGGCCCACGGCGTGATCGCCTACGAAGCCACCCTCAAGGGCATCGGCAAGCTGGAACTCAACGCCGCGCGCATCGCCGAAGACCTGGACGCCTGTTGGGAAGTCCTGGCCGAGCCGGTGCAGACCGTGATGCGCCGCTATGGCGTGGCCAACCCCTACGAGAAGCTCAAGGAGCTGACCCGCGGCAAGGGCATCAGCGCCAGCGCCCTGCAGGACTTCATCGACGGCCTGGAAATCCCTGAAGCCGCCAAGGCCGAACTGCGCCAGCTGACCCCGGCCGGCTATATCGGTAACGCTGCCGAGCAGGCCCGTCGGGTCTGAGGCTGCCTTCCTTTTTCACGCCCGGCCTCGCCGGGCGTTTTTCATTGCGCGAGGTGTGCATGAACCCGGATCAACCCCTGCAACTGCTCGGCGGCCTGACCGCCCGTGAATTCCTCCGCGACTACTGGCAGCAGAAACCCCTGCTGATCCGCCAGGCCATCCCGGATTTCCAGAGCCCCCTGGAACCGGACGAGCTGGCCGGCCTGTCGCTGGAAGAGGAAATCGAATCCCGCCTGATCATCGGCCAGGACCGCACCTGGGAGCTGCGCCGCGGCCCGCTGCCGGAAGACACCTTCGCCGGCCTGCCCGAGCGCGACTGGACCCTGCTGGTGCAATCGGTCGACCAGTTCGTCCCCGAGGTGGCCGAGGTGCTGGAGGCCTTCCGCTTCCTGCCCAGCTGGCGCGTGGACGACGTCATGATCAGCTACGCCGCCCCCGGTGGCGGTGTCGGCCCCCACTACGATCACTATGACGTCTTCCTGCTGCAGGGCCATGGCCGCCGTCGCTGGCGCATCGGTCAGCCGTGCACCGCCGACAGCCCGCTGATCGACGGCCTGGAGCTGAAGATCCTCGCCGACTTCCAGCAGACCGACGAATGGGTGCTGGAACCGGGCGACATGCTCTATCTGCCGCCGGGCCTGGCCCACGACGGCATCGCCGAAGACGAGTGCATGACCTACTCCATCGGCTTCCGCGCCCCCAGTGCCGGCGAGGTGCTCACCCACTTCACCGACTTCCTCAACCAGTTCATCCCCGAGGACGAGCGCTACAGCGACGCCGGCTGCGCCCCGGCCAGCGAGCATCCGGCGGAGATTCCGCCCGAGGCCATCGAGCGGCTGCGCGGCCTGATGGAGCGTCACCTGAGCGACGATCGCCTGCTGCTGGCCTGGTTCGGCCAGCACATGACCGAGCCGCGCTACCCGGAGCGCGTCGCCGGAGAAAACCTCAGCGCCAAGCAGCTGCGCAAGGAACTCGACGAAGGCGCCCTGCTGATGCGCAACCCCAGCGGCCGCATCGCCTGGAGTCGCCTGGAAGACGAGGTGATGGTCTTCGCCAGCGGCCAGAGCCGCCTGCTGCCCATGCGGCTGCAACCGCTGCTCGACCTGCTATGCTCGGCGGACGTCCTGCACGAGGCCAATCTCGCGCCCTGGCTGCAGGACGACGATGCCATGCGCCTGATCCGCGAACTGCTCCAGCAGGGCAGCCTGATCTTCGCCGGAGAAGACGACGACGAGTGATGGGGAGCCGCCGTGGACGAGTCCTTTACCGATCTGACCCTGGACGGATTGCCCGAACCCCAGCTCGGCCAGGACCTCGCCCTGCGCCTCGAAGGCCTGGACGCCCTGCGTGAGCACGGTGTCCGCCTCATCGGCCAAGCCAGCGGCCAGCTGAGCATCCAGACGCCCGACCTGGAAGCACCGCTCTACGACAATCTCGCCGTCGAGGCGGCGATCAAGCGTCTGCTGCTGGGCCATCCGCGGCATCAGGTCCGCATCCTCATCAACGACAGCGCCCTCGCCATGCGCCAGGGGCACCGACTCATCGCCCTGGCGCAACGCCTGACCAGCAATCTGTTGATCCGGCGGCCACCGGCCGATCAGCACCCGGAAGGCAGCTGCCTCATCGTCGACGACCAGGCCCTGCTGCGCCGCACGGGCAGTGCGCCCACCGGCTTCGTCCGCTACGGCGACCGCGCCGCCGTCAAGGTTCAGCAGCAGGTCTTCGATCGCCTCTGGGCCAGCAGCCAGCCGGATCAGGAATTGCGGAGGATGGTGCTGTGAAAGGTCTGCTGGCGTTCCTGTTGCTGCTGACGACCACCGCCTGGGCGGCGCCTCGTACCGAGGTCATACCCCTGCAATACCGCACCGCCGACGATCTGCTGCCTACCTTGCAAGCCGTCCTTGGCAGCGAAGGCAAGATCAACGTCTACGGCAATCAGCTGATCGTCAATGCCGAGCCGGCCAAGCTGGCCGAACTCAAGAGCCTGCTCGCCCAGCTGGACACCCAACCGCGGCGCCTGCTCATCACCCTGGCCACCCGCGCCGGCAGCTCGGGCGCCAGTCAGGGTTATTCGGTAAACGGCGACGTGCGTGCGCCCCAGGTACGCATCATCGAAGACAGCACCGACCAGAAGGAGGATGGCGCCCAGCGCGTCCAGGTCACCGAGGGCTATCCCGCCTTCATCCGCTTCGGTGAAGACGTCCCGGTGACCACCTACCAGACCTCGCCCTATAGTCAGAGCTACGCCCAGACCGATTATCGCCGCCTCGAACGGGGCTTTCAGGTCACCGCCCGCCTGAGCGGCAATCTGGTGCACCTGGACATCAGCAGCGTCGATGACCGGGCCGCCGCCATGCGTCCGGGCACGGTGCAGACCCAGAGCGCCGCTACCCGCATCAGCGGCCCCCTGGGCCAGTGGCTGGACCTGGGCGGCTTCCGGCAGCAGATCGAGGGCGACCAGAGCGGCCTTGTCCGCCACTACTCCACCGAAGGCCGTGACGACCGTCAGCTGAGCATCCGCGCCGATCTCATCGACTAGCAAACCGGCGAACGGCAGAACTCCTGCCGCGGCTGGCAATCTAGGACACAGGAACAGAAGGAAGTTATTTGAGAATAATTCTTATATTCATTCTCAAATAAACCGGAAGTTCTGTTTAGTTTGATTCAAAGCAGTCCAATAGAATCTTTTTGGACCAATAAATTTACAGAATGAATCGATAGAGCATAAAATCTGTCTGTCTTGCGACACCGTGTCGCACTGATAGCGCCTGATACCCAATAATTAAGGATTCAAAGCATGTCTGAGTCGATCAGCCTACTGACCCACAACTGGAGCTTCGCGGTATTTCTCCTGGGCGTGGTTGGTCTGATCGCCTTCATGCTCGGAGTCTCGAGCCTGCTCGGCAGCAAAGCCGTGGGCCGCAGCAAGAACGACCCCTTCGAGTCCGGCATCGTCCCCACCGGGGGTGCCCGTCTCCGTCTCTCTGCCAAGTTCTACCTGGTCGCGATGCTCTTCGTGATCTTCGACGTCGAAGCCCTCTTTCTCTTCGCCTGGTCGGTGTCCATCCGTGAATCGGGATGGGCCGGCTTCGTGGAAGCCTCCATTTTCATAGCAATTCTGTTGGCGGGTCTTGTCTACCTGTGGCGAATCGGAGCGCTCGATTGGGCGCCTGCGAGCCGTCGCGAGCGGCAGGCGAAGTCGAAACAATGAGGCTTTGGCAATGCAATACAATCTCACCCGGATCGATCCCGATGCGGCAGTAGACCGCTATCCGGCCGGCCAGCGGGAAACCGTGGCCGACCCCGTCGAAAGTCAGGTCAACCGCAGCATCTTCATGGGCAAGCTCGAAGATGTCCTGCGGGGCGCGGTCAATTGGGGGCGTAAGAACTCCCTGTGGCCGTACAACTTCGGCCTGTCCTGCTGCTATGTGGAAATGACCACCGCCTTCACGGCGCCCCACGACATCGCCCGCTTCGGCGCCGAAGTCATCCGGGCCTCGCCGCGTCAGGCCGACTTCATGGTCATCGCCGGCACCCCCTTCATGAAGATGGCCCCGGTCATCCAGCGCCTGTACGAACAGATGCTGGAACCCAAGTGGGTGATCTCCATGGGCGCCTGCGCCAACTCCGGCGGTATGTACGACATCTACTCGGTCGTTCAGGGCGTGGACAAGTTCCTGCCCGTCGACGTCTACGTGCCCGGCTGCCCGCCTCGCCCCGAAGCCTTCCTCCAGGGCCTGATGCTCCTGCAGGACTCCATCGGTGAAGAACGCCGCCCCCTTTCCTGGGTGGTGGGCGACCAGGGTATCTACCGCGCCGAGATGCCTTCGCAGCGCGAGCAGAACCGCGAGCGCCGCATCCAGGTCACCAACCTGCGCAGCCCAGACGAAGTGTAAGTCCCCTTCGGGACCTGCACGCTGACGACGATCGATTAGCGACGGAACATCATGACCGCAGACACCGCTCTGTCCGCCTCTGCGCTCGCCCCTGCCGGCGAAGCGTCGGTGGTTGGCGAACTCCAGGGCCAATTCGGCGCCGACGCCCTGACCCTGCAAGACACCCGTACCGGCATGCCGGTGATCTGGGTGGCACGCGAACGAATCATCGAAGTACTGCGCTTCCTGCGCAATCTGCCCCGCCCCTACGTCATGCTCTATGACCTGCATGGCGTGGACGAGCGGCTGCGGACCCACCGCCGCGGCTTGCCCAACGCGGACTTCACCGTTTTCTACCACCTGCTGTCCATAGACCGTAACAGCGATGTGATGCTCAAGGTGGCCCTGTCCGCCAACGACCTGCGCCTGCCCACCGCCACCGGCATCTTCCCCAACGCCAACTGGTACGAGCGGGAAGTGCTGGACATGTACGGCATCCACTTCGACGGACACCCGCTGCCCAAGCGCATGCTGATGGCCGACAACTGGCAGGGTCATCCGCTGCGCAAGGACTATCCGGCGCGCGCGACCGAGTTCGATCCCTATGCGCTGAACGCCGCCAAGCAGGATCTCGAACAGGAAACCCTGAGATTCAAGCCCGAGGAATGGGGCATGAAGGAGCATGCGGAGAATTCCGACTTCATGTTCCTCAACCTGGGTCCGAACCACCCCTCCGCCCACGGTGCCTTCCGCATCATCCTGCAGCTGGACGGCGAAGAGATCGTCGACTGCGTGCCGGAGATCGGCTACCACCACCGCGGCGCCGAGAAGATGGCCGAGCGCCAGTCCTGGCACAGCTACATCCCCTACACCGACCGGATCGACTACCTGGGTGGGGTGATGAACAACCTGCCCTACGTCCTCTCGGTGGAAAAGCTCGCCGGCATCAAGGTGCCGTCGCGGGTCGACTTCATCCGCGTGATGATGGCCGAGTTCTTCCGCATCAACAGTCACCTGCTGTACCTGGGTACCTATATCCAGGACGTCGGTGCCATGACCCCGGTGTTCTTTACCTTCACCGACCGTCAGCGCGCCTACAAGGTGATCGAAGCCATCACCGGCTTCCGCATGCACCCCGCCTGGTTCCGCATCGGCGGCGTCGCCCATGACCTGCCACGTGGCTGGGACAAGCTGGTCCGCGAATTCCTCGATTGGATGCCCAAGCGTCTGGACGAGTACGAAAAGGCCGCGATGAAGAACAGCATCCTCATCGGCCGGACCAAGAACGTCGCCGTCTACAACACCAAGGAAGCCCTCGAGTGGGGCGTCACCGGTCCCAACCTGCGCGCGACCGGTCTGGACTTCGACCTGCGCAAGGCCCGCCCCTACTCCGGTTACGAGAACTTCGAATTCGAAGTGCCCATCGCCCACAACGGCGACTGCTACGACCGCGGCATGCTGCGCGTCGAGGAGATGCGCCAGAGCCTGCGCATCATCGAGCAGTGCCTGCAGCACATGCCCGAAGGCCCGTACAAGGCGGATCACCCGCTGACCACGCCGCCGCCCAAGGAGCGCACCCTGCAGCACATCGAGACCCTGATCACCCACTTCCTGCAAGTGTCCTGGGGTCCGGTGATGCCGGCCGGCGAAGCCTTCCAGATGATCGAGGCGACCAAGGGCGCCAACAGCTATTACCTGACGAGCGATGGCAGCACCATGAGCTACCGCACCCGCATCCGGACGCCGAGCTTCCCGCACCTGCAGCAGATCCCGGCCGTCATCCGCGGCAGCATGGTGTCCGACCTGATTGCCTACCTGGGCAGTATCGACTTCGTCATGGCCGACGTGGACCGCTGAGCATGAGCACCGAAACCCTGATCCAAACCGACCGTTTCGTCCTGAGCGAAACCGAGCGCTCGGCCATCGAGCACGAGATGCACCACTACGAGGACCCGCGCGCGGCGTCCATCGAGGCCCTGAAGATCGTCCAGAAGGAACGTGGCTGGGTGCCGGACGGCGCCATCTACGCCATCGGCGAAGTGCTGGGCATTCCCGCCAGCGACGTCGAGGGCGTGGCCACCTTCTACAGCCAGATCTTTCGCGTACCGGTCGGCCGCCACATCATCCGGGTGTGCGACAGCATGACCTGCTACATCGGCGGCCACGAATCCGTGGTCGGCGAGATCCAGCGCCAGCTGGGCATCGGCCTGGGCCAGACCACCGCCGACAGCCGCTTCACCCTGCTGCCGGTCTGCTGCCTGGGCAATTGCGACAAGGCCCCGGCGCTGATGATCGACGACGACACCCATGGCGATGTCCAACCCGCGGGCGTGGCCAAACTGCTGGAGGGATACGCATGAGACTGACCTCCTTCGGGCCTGCCAACAGCATCGCCCGTACCCCCGAGACCCACCCCCTGACCTGGCGCCTGCGTGAAGACGGCGCTCCGGTCTGGCTGGAGGAATACCAGGCGAAGGACGGCTATGCCGCGGCGCGCAAGGCGCTGACCGAGCTGGCCCCCGATGCCATCGTCCAGGAAGTCAAGGACTCCGGCCTCAAGGGCCGCGGCGGCGCGGGTTTCCCCACCGGCGTGAAGTGGGGCCTGATGCCCAAGGACGAATCCCTCGATATCCGCTACCTGCTGTGCAACGCGGACGAGATGGAACCCAACACCTGGAAGGACCGCCTGCTCATGGAGCAGCTGCCGCACCTGCTGGTGGAAGGCATGCTGATCAGTGCCCGGGCGCTCAAGGCCTATCGCGGCTACATCTTCCTGCGCGGCGAATACGTCGACGCCGCCGCCAACCTGCGGCGCGCGGTGGAGGAAGCCAAGGCGGCCGGCCTGCTGGGCAAGAACATCCTCGGTAGCGGCTTCGACTTCGAGCTGTTCGTCCACACCGGCGCCGGTCGCTACATCTGTGGCGAAGAGACCGCGCTGATCAACTCCCTGGAAGGCCGCCGCGCCAACCCGCGCTCCAAGCCGCCCTTCCCCGCCGCCGTCGGCGTCTGGGGCAAGCCGACCTGCGTCAACAACGTCGAGACCCTGTGCAACGTGCCGGGCATCGTCGCGGGCGGCGTCGACTGGTACAAGAGCCTGGCTCGCGAAGGCAGCGAAGACATGGGCACCAAGCTCATGGGCTTCTCCGGCAAGGTGAAGAACCCTGGCGTCTGGGAATTGCCCTTCGGCATCACCGCCCAGGAGCTGTTCGAGGACTACGCCGGCGGCATGCGCGACGGCTTCAAGCTCAAGTGCTGGCAGCCCGGTGGCGCCGGTACCGGCTTCCTGCTGCCCGAGCACCTCTCGGCGCAGATGTACGCCGGCGGCATCGGCAAGGTCGGCACCCGCATGGGTACCGGTCTGGCCCTGGCCGTGGACGACAGCGTCAACATGGTCTCGCTGCTGCGCAACATGGAAGAATTCTTCGCCCGGGAATCCTGCGGCTGGTGCACCCCCTGCCGCGACGGCCTGCCCTGGAGCGTCAAGCTCCTGCGCAGCCTGGAGAAGGGCGAGGGGCAGCAGGGCGATCTGGACACCCTGCTGCAGCTGGTCAACTTCCTCGGCCCGGGCAAGACGTTCTGTGCCCACGCACCGGGTGCCGTCGAGCCCCTGGGTAGTGCCATCAAGTATTTCCGCGAAGAGTTCGAGGCCGGTGTGCGCAAGGCGCCCAGCGAGCCGCGACCGACTGCTTCGGCGAGCGTGACCTGAGGATCGGCCCCCGCGGGGGCCGCTTCCATCGCTTTCTGGCCGGACCCGCTCCGGCCGGCGCTGCCTCTGGCGATCGCCAGGGCGGCGCGAACGTTTTCCCATTAGCCAGACCCGCCCTGCGCGGGTGAGAAGAAAACCCTATGGCCACTATCCACGTAGACGGCAAGACGTACGAGGTCGACGGGGCGGACAACCTCCTCGAAGCCTGCCTGTCCCTGGGGCTCGACATCCCCTATTTCTGCTGGCACCCGGCGCTGGGCAGCGTCGGCGCCTGCCGCCAGTGCGCGGTGAAGCAGTTCGCCGACGAGAACGACACCCGCGGGCGCCTGGTCATGTCCTGCATGACCCCGTCCAGCGACAAGACCTACATCTCCATCGAAGACGCTGAAGCCAAGGAATTCCGCAGCTCGGTCATCGAATGGCTGATGACCAACCATCCCCACGACTGTCCGGTCTGCGAAGAAGGCGGCCATTGCCACCTGCAGGACATGACGGTGATGACCGGCCACAACAAGCGCCGCTATCGCTTCACCAAGCGTACTCACCAGAACCAGGACCTCGGCCCGTTCGTCGCTCACGAGATGAACCGCTGCATCGCCTGCTATCGCTGCGTGCGCTACTACAAGGACTACGCCGGCGGTACCGACCTGGGCGTCTATGGCGCCCACGACAACGTCTATTTCGGCCGCGTCGAGGACGGTGCCCTGGAGAGCGAATTCTCCGGCAACCTGACCGAGGTCTGCCCCACCGGGGTGTTCACCGACAAGACCCACTCCGAGCGCTACAACCGCAAGTGGGACATGCAGTTCGCCCCGAGCATCTGCCATGGCTGCTCGTCGGGCTGCAACATCAGCCCCGGCGAGCGCTATGGCGAACTGCGCCGCATCGAGAACCGCTTCAACGGTTCGGTGAACCAGTATTTCCTCTGCGACCGTGGCCGCTTCGGCTATGGCTATGTCAATCGCAAGGATCGTCCGCGCCAGGCCCTGCTGAAAGATGGCAGCCTGGAAACCGGGATCGATGCCGCCCTGGATCGCGCCGCCCTGCTGCTGCGCGGCAAGAAGGTGATCGGCATCGGCTCGCCGCGTGCCAGCCTGGAAAGCAACCACGCCCTGCGCGAACTGGTCGGCGCCGAGAACTTCTACAGCGGCATGAGCGCCCGTGACCTGGCCAATGTGCGCCTGGTGCTGCAGGTGCTCAAGGACAGCCCCCTGCCCGTCCCGACACTGCGCGCCATGGAAAAGCACGACGCCGTCTTCGTCCTCGGCGAGGACCTGACCCAGACCGCGGCCCGCCTGGCGCTGTCCCTGCGGCAGTCCGTCAAGGGCAAGCCCGAGGCCATGGCCGCGGCGCAGAAGATCCAGCCCTGGCTCAACGCGGCCGTGCAGAATATCGGCCAGAGCGAGCGCAATCCGCTGTTCATCGCCAGCGTCGCCGCCACCCGCCTGGACGACGTCGCCGACGCCCGTCTGCATGGCTCGCCGCTGGAACTGGCCCGTTTCGGCCATGCCGTGGCCCATGCCATCGACGCCAGCGCCCCGGCCGTCGACGGCCTGAGCGACGAAGTCGCCGAGCAGGCGCGTCTGCTGGCCGAGACCCTGCTGGCGGCCGAACGTCCACTGGTGGTATCCGGTACCTCCCTGGGTGAACCGGCGCTGATCGAAGCCGCCGCCAACCTGGCCAAGGCTCTGGCCGCCAAGGGCAAGGCCGGCTCCCTGAGTCTGGTGGTGCCCGAAGCCAATAGCCTGGGTCTGGCGCTCTATGGCGGCGAGTCCGTCGAAGACGCCTTCGCGGCCCTGGAAAACGGCCAGGCCGATGCCCTGGTGGTGCTGGAGAACGACCTCTATCGCCGCGCCCCTGCCCAGCAGGTGGATCAGGCCCTGGCCCGCGCCCAGGTGCTGGTGGTGCTGGATCACCAGCGCACCGCCACCGCCCAGCGCGCCGATCTGGTGCTGCCGGCGGCGAGCTTCGCCGAAGGCGACGGTACCCTGGTCAGCCAGGAAGGTCGCGCCCAGCGCTTCTTCCAGGTCTATGAGCCGAGCTACTACGATCCCTCCAGCCTGGTCCGCGAAGGCTGGCGCTGGCTGCACGCCCTGCGCAACACCCTGGACAACCGTCCGGTGGACTGGACCCAGCTGGATCATGTCACCGACGCCGTGGCCACTGCCGCGCCGCAACTGGACGGCATCCGCGACGCCGCGCCCAACGCCAGCTTCCGGGTGAAGGGCCTCAAGCTCGCCCGCGAACCGCACCGCTACAGCGGCCGCACCTCCATGCGCGCCAACCTCAGCGTGCACGAGCCGCGCGCGCCCCAGGACGCCGACACCGCCTTCGCCTTCTCCATGGAAGGCTATGCCGGCAGCGCCGAGCCGCGTCAGCAGATCCCCTTCGCCTGGTCCCCGGGCTGGAACTCGCCCCAGGCCTGGAACAAGTTCCAGGACGAGGTCGGTGGTCATCTGCGCGCCGGCGATCCGGGCGTGCGCCTGATCGAGCCCCAGGGCGATCGCCTGAACTGGTTCGCCGTCCCGGCCGCCGCCGTGCGCGGTACCGCGTCCGGCTTCCAGGCCGTGCCGCTGTACCACCTGTTCGGCAGCGAAGAGACCTCTTCGCGCGCCGAGCCGGTGCGTGAGCGCATCCCGGCCGCCTACGTGGCGCTGGCCAAGGCCGATGCCGACCGCCTGGGCGTCAACGAAGGTGCCCTGCTGCGCCTGCAGGTCGCCGGTCAGGAATTGCGCCTGCCTCTGCAGATCAAGCCCGAGCTGTCCGCCGGCCTGGTCGGTCTGCCCGCCGGCTTCGAAGGGATTCCGGTGGACTTCGCCGGCCTCACCGTGGAAGGACTGCAGGAGGCCGCGGCATGACCTGGCTCACCCCCACCCTCATCGCCGTGGTGATCGGCGTCCTCAAGGCCATCGTCATCCTGCTGGCGGTGGTCATCTGCGGGGCGCTGCTGAGCTTCGTCGAACGGCGCCTGCTGGGTCTCTGGCAGGACCGCCACGGTCCCAACCGGGTCGGTCCCTTCGGCGCCTTCCAGCTGGGCGCCGACATGCTGAAGATGTTCTTCAAGGAGGACTGGACGCCCCCGTTCGCCGACAAGATGATCTTCGCCCTGGCACCGGTGATCGCCATGGGCTCGCTGCTGGTGGCCTTCTCGGTCATCCCGATCACCCCCACCTGGGGCGTGGCGGACCTGAACATCGGCCTGTTGTTCTTCTTTGCCATGGCCGGCGTCAACGTCTATGCGGTGCTCTTCGCCGGCTGGGCGAGCAACAATAAGTTCTCGCTGCTGGGCGCCATGCGCGCCTCGGCCCAGACCCTCTCCTACGAGGTGTTCATGGGTCTGTCGGTAATGGGCATCGTCGCGGTGACCGGCTCCTTCAACATGAGGGACATCGTCGAGGCGCAGCACCAGGGCTGGTGGTTCATCATTCCCCAGTTCTTCGGCTTCTGCACCTTCTTCATCGCCGGCATCGCCGTCACCCACCGTCACCCCTTCGATCAGCCGGAAGCCGAGCAGGAGCTCGCCGACGGTTACCACATTGAATACGCGGGCATGAAGTGGGGCATGTTCTTCGTCGGTGAGTACATCGGCATCGTGCTGATCTCGGCGCTGCTGGTGACCCTGTTCTTTGGCGGCTGGCACGGGCCCTTCCTGGATACCCTGCCCTGGCTGTCCTTTGTCTGGTTCGCCCTGAAGACCGCCTTCTTCATCATGATCTTCATCCTGTTGCGCGCGTCCCTTCCGCGTCCGCGCTACGACCAGGTAATGGCCTTCAGCTGGAAGTTCTGCCTGCCCCTGACCCTGATCAACCTGCTGGTGACCGGCGCGGTGGTGCTCTATAGCGCCACGCCGGCCATCGGCCAGTGAGGTATCCGTCATGATCAAGGAAATCCTGCACGTCCTGCATGGCACCTACACCCAGTTGCGCAGCGTGGTGATGGTCTTCGGCCACGCCTTCCGCAAGCGCGACACCCTGCAATACCCCGAGGAACCCGTGTACCTGCCGCCGCGCTACCGCGGCCGCATCGTGCTCACCCGTGACCCCGACGGCCAGGAGCGCTGCGTGGCGTGCAACCTGTGCGCCGTGGCCTGCCCGGTCGGCTGCATCTCGCTGCAGAAGACCGAAGCCGAAGACGGTCGCTGGTACCCCGAGTTCTTCCGCATCAACTTCTCGCGCTGCATCTTCTGCGGCATGTGCGAGGAGGCCTGCCCCACCACCGCTATCCAGCTGACCCCGGATTTCGAGATGTCCGAGTTCAAGCGCCAAGAGCTGGTGTACGAGAAGCAGGACCTGCTGATCTCGGGTCCGGGCAAGTATCCGGAATACAACTTCTACCGCGTGGCCGGCATGGCCATCGCGGGCAAGCCCAAGGGTGCCGCGCAGAGCGAGGCAGAGCCGATCAACGTGAAGAGCCTGCTGCCCTAAGGAGCTGTCGTGGAATTCGCCTTCTATTTCTCCGCTGGGGTGGCCGTCCTAGCCACCTTCCGGGTGATCACCAACACCAATCCGGTGCATGCGCTGCTGTACCTGATCATCTCGCTACTGGCCGTGTCCATGGTGTTCTTCGCCCTGGGCGCACCTTTCGCCGGGGCCCTGGAGATCATCGTCTACGCCGGCGCCATCATGGTGCTGTTCGTCTTCGTGGTGATGATGCTCAACCTCGGGCCAGTCGTCGCCGAGCAGGAGCGCAAGTGGCTGACCCCCAAGGTCTGGATCGGTCCGTCGATCCTCGCCGGTGCGCTGCTGGTGGAACTGCTGGTGGTGCTGTCGCGCACCCCGGGCGGCGCCGCCATTGGCCACACCTCGGTGGAAGCCAAGGCCGTGGGCATCAGCCTGTTCGGACCCTATCTGCTGGCGGTCGAACTGGCTTCCATGCTGTTGCTGGGTGCCCTGGTCGCGGCCTATCACCTGGGTCGCAGCGACGTCAAAGACGGGATCGGCGAGTGAGTCGCCAAGGACTGGAGAACAGCCAATGAACGCCATACCTCTGGAACACGGCCTGGCCCTCGCCGGCGCCCTGTTCGCCCTTGGCCTGGTGGGCCTGATGGTCCGCCGCAACATCCTCTTCGTGCTCATGAGTCTGGAAATCATGATGAACGCCGCCGCCCTGGCCTTCGTGGTCGCGGGTAGCCGTTGGGGCGCCCCCGACGGCCAGGTGATGTTCATCCTGGTGCTGAGCCTGGCCGCCGCCGAGGCCAGTATCGGCCTGGCGATCCTGCTGCAGCTCTATCGCCGCTTCCACACCCTCGACGTCGATGCCGCCAGCGAGATGCACGGATGAACCTGCTACCCCTCACCTTCGCCTTTCCCCTGGTCGGCTACTTCCTGCTGGCCTTTTCCCGCGGTCGGCTGTCGGAGAATCTCTCCGCGCTGATCGGCGTGGGTTCGGTGGGCCTGGCGGCGCTGGTCGCCGCCTGGGTCGGCTGGAACTTCCACGTCGCGCCGCCCGCCGACGGTCACCTGACCCTCGTCCTCTGGCAGTGGATGAACGTGGAGGGCTTCGCGCCCAACATGGCGCTCTACCTGGACGGCCTGTCGCTGACCATGCTCGGCGTGGTTACCGGCGTCGGCTTCCTGATCCACCTGTTCGCCTCCTGGTACATGCGCGGTGAAGAGGGCTACTCGCGCTTCTTCGCCTACACCAACCTGTTCATCTTCAGCATGTTGCTGCTGGTTCTCGGCGACAACCTGCTGCTGCTGTATTTCGGTTGGGAAGGCGTGGGCCTGTGCAGCTATCTGCTGATCGGCTTCTACTACAGCGAGCGCGCCAACGGCAACGCGGCGCTGAAGGCCTTCATCGTCACCCGTGTCGGTGACGTCTTCATGGCCTTCGGTCTGTTCATCCTGTTCATGACCCTGGGCACCCTGGACATCCAGGAGCTGCTGCAGAAGGCGCCCGACGTCTTCGCCAGCGGCGATCCGCTGATCGTGCTGGCCACCCTGGCATTGCTCGGCGGCGCCGTCGGCAAGTCGGCCCAGCTGCCGCTGCAGACCTGGCTGGCGGACGCCATGGCCGGTCCCACCCCGGTCTCCGCCCTGATCCACGCGGCGACCATGGTGACCGCGGGCGTCTACCTGATCGCCCGGACCCATGGCCTGTTCCTGCTGGCCCCGGAGATCCTGCACCTGGTCGGCATCGTCGGTGCCGTGACCCTGGTGCTGGCTGGCTTCGCCGCCCTGGTGCAGACCGACATCAAGCGCATCCTGGCCTATTCGACCATGAGCCAGATCGGCTACATGTTCCTGGCCCTGGGTGTCGGCGCCTGGCAACCGGCGATTTTCCACCTGATGATCCACGCCTTCTTCAAGGCGCTGCTGTTCCTCGCCTCGGGTTCGGTGATCCTGGCCTGCCACCACGAGCAGAACATCTTCAAGATGGGCGGCCTGTGGAAGAAGATTCCCCTGGCCTACGCCAGCTTCGTGGTGGGTGGTTCGGCCCTGGCGGCGCTGCCGCTGGTCACCGCCGGCTTCTACTCCAAGGACGAGATCCTCTGGGAAGCCATGGCCAGCGGCCACACCTACCTGCTCTATGCAGGCCTGGCCGGTGCCTTCCTGACCTCGATCTACACCTTCCGCCTGATCTTCATCACCTTCCACGGCCAGGCGCACACCGAGGCCCATGCCGGCCACGGCATCGCCCACAACCTGCCGCTGGCGGTGCTGCTGGTGCTCTCGACCTTTGTCGGCGCGATGATCGTGCCGCCGCTGGCCGGTGTGCTGCCGGAATCCATCGGCCATGCCGGTGGCGAAGCCAAGCACTCGCTGGAGATCACCTCGGGGGCCATCGCCATTGCCGGTATCCTGCTGGCCGCCCTGCTCTTCCTCGGCAAGCGTTCCTTCGTGAACGGCCTGGCCAAGAGCGCACCGGGTCGCTTCTTCGGGACCTGGTGGTATCACGCCTGGGGCTTCGACTGGCTGTACGACCTGATCTTCGTCAAGCCGTACCTGCTGCTGGCCCGCCTGCTGCGCCGCGATCCCATCGACCAGGCCATCGGCCTGATCCCGATGCTGGCGCGCGGTGGCAACCTGGCACTGAGCATCACCGAGAACGGCCGTCTGCGCTGGTACGCGGCTTCCATCGTGGGAGGCGCCGTGCTGCTGCTCGGCGCGCTGCTGCTGGCCTGACCCCCTGACTAAGGATAAGTACACGTCATGCTTCTGCCCTGGCTAATCCTGATCCCCTTCATCGGCGGCCTGCTCTGCTTCCTCACGGAAAAGACCGGCCCGCTGGTGCCCCGCTGGATCGCTCTGTTCACCATGCTGCTGGAGCTGGTGCTCGGCCTGTGGCTGTGGGCCCACGGCGACTACAGCCTGGCTCCGGCCCCTGGCGCCGAAACCGCCTGGACCGCGGAATTCCAGATGAACTGGATTCCGCGCTTCGGCATCAGCCTGCACTTCGGTCTCGACGGCCTGTCGCTGCTGATGATCCTGCTCACCGGCCTGCTCGGTGTGCTGGCGGTGACCTGCTCCTGGCGCGAAGTGCAGCGCCACGTCGGCTTCTTCCACCTCAACCTGCTGTGGATCATCGGCGGCGTGGTGGGGGTGTTCCTGGCGCTGGACCTGTTCCTGTTCTTCTTCTTCTGGGAAATGATGCTGGTGCCGATGTACTTCCTGATCGCGCTGTGGGGCCATAGCTCCGCGGACGGCAAGAAGAGCCGCATCACCGCCGCCACCAAGTTCTTCATCTTCACCCAGGCCAGCGGTCTGATCATGCTAGTGGCGATCATCGCCCTGGTGCTGGTGAACTACGGTGCGACCGGCGTCCTGACCTTCGACTACGAAGACCTGCTGCAGCTGCAACTGGATCCCAAGCTGGAATACCTGCTGATGCTGGGCTTCTTCATCGCCTTCGCGGTGAAGCTGCCGGTGGTGCCGGTGCACTCCTGGCTGCCGGATGCCCACGCCCAGGCGCCGACCGCCGGTTCCGTCGACCTCGCCGGCATCCTGCTCAAGACCGCCGCCTACGGCCTGCTGCGCTTCGCCATTCCGCTGTTCCCCAACGCCTCGGCGGAATTCGCGCCGATCGCCATGTGGCTGGGCATCATCGGCATCTTCTACGGCGCCATCCTGTCGTTCGCCCAGACCGACATCAAGCGCCTGGTGGCCTACTCCAGCGTCTCGCACATGGGCTTCGTGCTGATCGGCATCTACTCCGGCAGCCCCCAGGCGCTGCAGGGCGTGGTGGTCCAGATGATCGCCCACGGCCTCTCCGCCGCCGGCCTGTTCATCCTCTGCGGCCAGCTCTATGAGCGCATGCACACCCGTGACATGCGCCAGATGGGCGGGCTCTGGGCGCGGGTGCCCTACCTGCCCGCCCTGAGTCTGTTCTTCGCCTCGGCTTCGCTGGGTCTGCCGGGTACCGGCAACTTCGTCGGCGAATTCCTGATCCTGCTGGGCGCCTTCCCGGTGGTGCCGATGATCACCGTCATCGCCACCTTCGGCCTGGTGTTCGCCTCGGTCTACTCGCTGATCATGATCCACCGCGCCTACTTCGGTCCGGCCAAGGCCGAAGGCGCCCTGCCGGGTCTGAACGCACGGGAACTGTCGATGCTGCTGTTGCTTGGCGTGCTGCTGGTGCTGCTCGGCGTCTATCCGCAGCCGGTGCTGGATACCTCGGCCGCGAGCATGGCCGGTGTCCAGCAGTGGCTCGGCGAAGCCTTCTCCTCTCTCGTTTCCGCCCGGTAAGAGCGCCATGACCTTTACCTACGAACACTTCATCGCCCTCCTGCCGATCATCATCACCGGCTTCACCGCCGTGGTGGTGATGCTGGGCATCGCCTGGCGGCGGGATCACACCATCATCCCGACCCTAGGCGTGATCGGTCTCAACCTGGCCCTGCTGTCCTGCATCCCGGCCCTGGGCGTCGGCGCCATCGACGTCACCCCGCTGCTGCGCATCGACGGCTTCACCTGCTTCTACATGGCGCTGATCCTGATCGCCACCCTGGCCTGCATGACCCTGTCGCATGCCTACATGGAAGGCTATCCGGGCAACCGCGAAGAGCTGTACCTGCTGCTGCTGATCTCCGCCACCGGCGGTCTGGTGCTGGTGGCGGCGCAGAACGTCGCCGGTCTGTTCATCGGCCTGGAACTGCTGTCGGTACCGGTCTACGGCCTGGTGGCCTACAGCTACTTCAATCGCCGCTCCCTGGAAGCCGGCATGAAGTACCTGGTGCTGTCCGCCGCCGGTTCGGCCATCCTGCTGTTCGGCATGGCCCTGCTCTACGCCCAGTCCGGCAGCCTCAACTTCGCCGACATCGGCATGCAGATGGACGCCCCGGCCAGCACCGGCCTGCTGATGGAAATCGGCCTCGGCATGCTGATCGTCGGTCTCGGCTTCAAGCTGTCCCTGGTGCCCTTCCACCTCTGGACCCCGGACGTCTACGAGGGTGCCCCGGCACCGGTCGGCGCCTTCCTGGCCACCGCCAGCAAGGTCGCCGTGTTCGCCGTGCTGGTACGGGTGTTCCAGACCATGCCCATGGCCACCGAGGACGGCTGGCTGCACGATGCCATCGCCTTCATCGCCATCGCCTCCATGCTGGTGGGCAACCTGCTGGCGCTGATGCAGAGCAACCTCAAGCGTCTGCTGGGTTACTCCTCCATCTCCCACTTCGGCTACCTGCTGGTGGCAGTGGCCTCGGGCGAAGGCCTGTCGATGGAAGCCGTGGCGGTCTACCTGGTGACCTATGTCTTCACCAGCCTGGGCGCGTTCGGCGTGATCACCCTGATGTCCAGCCCGAGCAACGGCCAGCGTGACGCCGATGCCCTGTTCGAGTACCGCGGCCTGTTCTGGCGCCGTCCGTACCTGACCGCGGCGCTGACGGTGATGATGCTGTCCCTGGCCGGCATCCCGCTCACCGCCGGTTTCATCGGCAAGTTCTACGTCATCACCGTGGGCGTGGAAGCGGGCATGTGGTGGCAGACCGCGGCCATCGTGCTGGGCAGCGCCATCGGCCTGTTCTATTACCTGCGCGTGATGGTCACCCTGTACCTGACCGAGCAGGGCCTGCAGCGCCACGATGCGCCGATGAACTGGGGTCAGCGCGCCGGTGGCGTGATGCTGATCGCCATTTCTATCGCGACCTTCGTCCTCGGCGTCTATCCGCAGCCGCTGCTGCAACTGGCGCAGCTGACGGTGTTCTGATCCAGGACGTCGCCCACGATCCCCGCTTCGGCGGGGATCGTCGTTTCTGGGGTCCGCAAGAGACCCGCCCTTGGCAGGGTCGCGCCCCGACCGCTACCCTCGGCGCCCTACCCTGCTTTTCCTGTCCTTTCCTGGAGACCCCTTTCTCCCATGCCTGCGTTGAAACCTCTCACCCTCGCCATCGGCCTGCTGCTCGGCGGCCAGGCCTTCGCCGCCCCTGTCTTCGACGTCACCGAACTGGGTGACCCCGCCACCGCCTGCAGCGACCTCGACACCTTCGTCAACCAGAAGTGGGTCGCCGCCAATCCGATCCCGCCGGACAAGTCGCGCTGGGGTTCCTTCATGGCCCTGGGGGAGAAATCGCTCAACGACCAGCACGCCATCCTGCGGCGTGCCGCCCGCACGGCCGATCGCGCGGCAGCGGGCTCGGTGGAACAGAAGATCGGCTGGCTGTATCGCTCGGGCATGGACGAGGCCGCCATCGAGCGCGCCGGCTATCGCCCGATCCAGGCGCAACTGGCGGCCATCGACGGATTGCGCACCACGGCCGATGTCGTGAAGTACCTGCAACAGAGCTTCGCCCGCGGCGACATGCAGGTGTTCTCCTTCGGCTCCGGCGCCGACTACCAGAATGCCAAGCAGCAGATCGCCTATGCCTACCAGGGCGGCCTGGGCCTGCCGACACCCGATTACTACACCGAAGCCGACTACGCCAAGCTGCGCCAGGCCTATCTGGGCCACATCGCCCGGCTACTGGTCCTGACCGGCGTACCCAAGGCCAGGGCCGCCGCCCAGGCCGAACTGGTGCTGGCCTTCGAAAGTCGCCTGGCGCGCGCCTCGGTCAAGCCGGTGGAGCTGCGCAATCCGGAAAACCAGTATCACTACCTGAGCTTCGCCGAGGCCAACCAGGTGACGCCGCACTTCGACTGGCAGGCCTTCTTCGCCAGCCAGGGCGTCACCGGCCAGCAGGGCTTTTCGCTGTCCCAGCCGGGCTTCTTCGCCGAATTCGACAGGATGCTGGCGGAGACCCCCGTCGAGCAGTGGCAGGCCTATCTGCGTGCCCATGTGATCGACGACGCCGCGCCGCTGCTGTCCCGACCCTTCCAGCAGGAGAGCTTCGACTTCAACCAGAAGACCCTGAGCGGCCAGCAGCAGCAGAGCGAGCGCTGGAAGCGGGTGCTGCGCGCGGTCAACGGCGCCATGGGCGAAGGTCTCGGCCAGCTCTATGTGCAGGAGCATTTCTCGCCCCAGGCCAAGGCCCGCGCCCAGGAACTGGTGGACAACGTGATGCTGGCGCTCAAGGCGCGCATCGAGCAGCTCGACTGGATGAGCCCGGAGACCAAGCAGAAGGCGCTGGCCAAGTGGGACAGCTTCCTGCCCAAGATCGGCTATCCGGAGCGCTGGCGTGACTGGAGCGGCCTGACCCTCCAGCCCCAGGGATTCTATGCCAACCTGGAAGCCGCCTCGCGCTTCAACTACCGGCATGACCTGGACAAGATCGGCAAGCCCACCGACCGCAAGGAATGGGGCATGTATCCGCAGACGGTCAACGCCTACTACAGCCCCACCGACAACACCATCAACTTCCCCGCGGCCATCCTGCAGCCGCCCTTTTTCTATCCGGACGGTGACGACGCCATCAACTACGGCGGCATCGGCGCGGTGATCGGCCACGAGGCCAGCCATGGCTTCGACGACCAGGGCAGCAAGTTCGACGGTGCCGGCAACCAGGTCGACTGGTGGACCCCAGCCGACCGCAAGGCCTTCGAGGCCCGCACCGGCAAGCTGGTGCAGCAATTCGACGGTTATCGGCCGCTGCCGGACCATCCGGAGCTGCACGTCAACGGCAAGCTCACCCTGGGCGAGAATATCGGCGACCTAGGCGGCATCAATGCCGCCTATGACGCCCTGCAACTGGCCCTGGCGAAGAAGCCGGAAGAGGCTGCCCGGAAGATCGACGGCTATACCCAGGACCAGCGCTTCTTCCTCAACTGGGCGCGGGTCTGGCGGGGCTCGATCCGTGAAGAGCAGGCGCGCCTGTTCCTCAACACCGATCCCCATGCGCCCATGAGATTCCGTGCCATCGGCGCGCCGTCCAACATGCCGGCCTTCGCCCAGGCCTTCAGCTGCAAGGCGGGCGATGCCATGGTCCGGCCGGACGAGCAGCGCGTGGAAATCTGGTGACGGACCGGGGGCGTCGGTCGAGCGGGTATCGCTTTTGCATCGCTCGCCTTCTCTCTCCTCTGGCGCCCCGTCCATGCCCCTAGAACTCGCCTTCGCCGAAGCCACTGCGACCGGTCCGCGCAAGGAAAACCAGGACGCCTTGCGCAGTGTCCAGCCCAGCGCGGCGCTGGCGGCGACCAAGGGGCATCTGTTCGCCCTCGCCGATGGCGTCAGCGGCTGTCCGGATGGTGGCCTGGCGGCGCGCGCCACCCTTCAGGCCCTGGCCCAGGACTATTACTCCACCCCGGAAACCTGGCCGGTGGCCCAGGCGCTGGAGCGGCTGCTGCTGGCGCAGAATCGCTGGCTGCAGGCCGCCGGCAATGGCCAGCCGCTGCTGACCACCCTCACCGCCCTGGTGATCCGCGGCCGGCGCTACACCCTGGCCCATGTCGGCGATTGCCGCGCCTATCGCTGGCACGGCGAACGGCTGACCTGTCTCACCGTCGACCACGTCTGGCAGCAGGCCGGCATGCAGCATGTGCTGACCCGCGCCCTGGGGCTGGAAAACCACCTGGTGGTGGATTTTCGCGAAGGCGAACTGGAAGCCGGCGAAACCCTGCTGCTGGTGAGCGATGGGGTCTGGGCCGCGCTGGGCGAAGACAGCATGAGGCGCATCCTCGTCGACGGCGTTAGCGATCTGGACGCCACCGCCCAGGCGCTGGTGGCTGGCGCCCTGCATGCCGGCGGCCAGGACAATGCCAGCGCCCTGCTGGTGCGGGTCGATCGCCTGCCGGACATCTCCCTGGCCGATACCCTGGCCAACGCGGACACCTGGCCGCCGCTGCCCGCCTTGAAACCCGGCCAGGCCTTCGAGGGCTGGATGGTGGTGGAGCGCCTCGCCGAGTCGCGGCAATCGCTGCTCTACCGGGTCACCGACGAGGGTGGCCGCCCCTGGCTGCTCAAGACCCTCCCCGCGGCACTGCAATTCGACACCCTGGCCGGTCATGCCCTGCTCATGGAGGAGTGGTTCCTGCGGCGCGTTGCCGGCCGCGCCTTCGTCGAGGTGCATCCGCTGCCACGGCGCGCCCACCTCTATTTCGTACAGCGCGAATATCCGGGACGCACCCTGGCGCAACAGCTGACCAGCGACGGGCCCCTGGCCCTGGCCGACTGGCTGGACGTCGCCTCGCGCCTGTTGCGTGCGCTCGGCCAGTTGCACAGACGCAACATCCTTCACCGCGACATCAAGCCGGACAATCTGCACCGCGGCCAGGATGGTGAACTGCGCCTGCTGGACTTCGGCCTGGCCTATTGTCCGCAACTGTCCCAGGATCTGCAGGACAGTCCGGGCACCCCCAGCTACCGGGCGCCGGAATCCTTCGAAGGTGCCGAGCCGAGTCCCGCCCAGGATCTCTATGCGGCCGGGGTGACCCTCTATCAGCTGCTGACCGGTGCTTATCCCTACGGCGAGGTGGAGCCCTTCCAGCGCCCACGCTTCGGCACGCCGGCTAGCGCCCTGCGCCGGCGTCCGGATGTACCGGCCTGGCTCGACGACTGGCTGCAGCGGGCCGTGGCGGTCGACCCCGCCGAGCGCTTCGAAACCGCGGAAGAAGCCCTGCTGCTGCTGGAGCAGGGTGAGCGGCAACCGGCGGTCCGCGCCCTGCCGCTGCTGCACCGCGATCCGCTGCGCACCTGGCAGGTGGTCGCGACCCTGTCGCTTCTAGCCAACCTGGTGCTCGGGCTGTTGTGGCTCTATCGCCACTGAGGCGTCCCGGTCTGGAGCAGCTTTTGCAGGCCAGTGGCCAGCCTCCTGCTCGAGTCTCGCCCCATGTCCGATCGCCAGATGCCCCCTGCCCTGCGTTTCATGCTGGCGGCCCGCCGTTGCGAACTGCAGCAACTGGAGGGGCTTGCCCTGACCTGCGAACTGGTGGAGGGCGCCAGCGCACTGGTACATGACCTGCAGCGCGAGCGCGGCTTCAGCAATATCCTGCTGGGGACGGGCAGCGATCGCTATCGCGGCGCCCTGGAACGGCATTCGGCGACGACGCGCTGCAGCGAGACGCGTCTGCGCGAAGGCCTGGACACCTTCGACGCCAGCCTGGCCCAGGATCGCCCGCGCCTGCTCAACCGCATCGCCTGTGTCCTGCACCTGCTCGATGGCCTGCCGGGTCTGAGGCGCGGCGTGCTCGACCGGCGCCTGGGGATGGAAGAGGCCACCGCGGCCTTCTCGCACCTGATCGGCGGCTTGCTGGCGGTCATCTTCGAGGCGGCCGACACGGCGAGCGACCCGGGTCTCAGCCGGGCCCTGGTGGCGCTGTTCAACTTCATGCAGGGCAAGGAACTGGCGGGCCAGGCCCGGGCGACCGGCGTGGTCGGCTTCGCCCAGGGTCATTTCGATGCCGTGCTGCTGGCCCGTCTCGACGACCTGGACAGTGGCCAGGCCCGTTGCTTCGCCGGTTTCCTCGATCATGCCGATCCCCAGGCCCTGGTCCTCTGGCACGGGGTGCAGGAGTGCGCCTCGCGGCCGCAGATCGAACGGCTGCGCGGCGTCGCCCAGCGCACCTCGGCGAGTGCCCAGGTGGAGCCGGCGCTGGCCGAACTCTGGTTCGAACTCAATACCCGCCGCCTGGACGCCATGCAGGGGGTCGCCCAGCACCTGGTCCTGGAACTCCGCGCGCGCTGTGCGAAGAGCATCGCCCAGGCCCGGGCGGACCTGGACAGCCATCGCAAGCTGTCCCGCCGCCTGGCCGAGCTCGACCGCGAGCCGAGCACGCCGCTGCTGTTCAGCCTGACCGCCAATCCGCTGGGTGAAGCCCGGCCAGGCGAAGGTCAGCCCGGCATCCTCGAATTGCTGCACGAGCAGACCCGACGCCTGCACGAGGTGGAGGCGGAGCTGCAGGAAACCCGCCGCTCCCTGGTCGAGCGCAAGCTGCTGGAGCGCGCCAAGCAGCAGCTCATGCAGCAACTGCAACTGCCGGAGGCGGACGCCCACCAGCATCTGCAGCGGCTGGCGATGCGCAGCGGCCGGCCGCTGCCCGAGCTGGTCCGGCAGCTACTCGGCCAGGAGCCCTAGGTCGGCACTATTCATCGATCAGTATTGGCCATCGTACTGCCCGGGCCCGTTCGGCACCCTCCATGCGCTGCCAGGGCGCACCCTGGCAGAGAAACGCCCCCTGACTGTGCGCCCAAGACCCGCAAAGGCCTGGATCGCCCGGGATTCCGGGCTTGGCACAGTCCCTGCAGAAGCCCTGGCGAGCGCCTCGCGCTCCCACAGCAATCCCCGGACGAAGGTGTCCACGCTCGCAGCCCAAGCCTGCCGAGAGTGGATGCCTTTTTTTGTGCCCGCGAAATAAGGAAGGACGATGGACGACAGCTCGCGTAACGATGACCAGGCCGGTCGCGGACTCCCCCGCCGCAGTTTCCTCAAGCAGTCGCTCGGCGTACTGGGCGCTGGCGCCGCGCTCACGCTGCTGCCACCCGGGCTGAGGTCCGCCGCCTGGGCCTCCGGCAGCGATGCCGTGGAGACGACCAAGGCCAAACTGGGCTTCATCGCCCTCACCGATGCCGCGCCGCTGTTCGTCGCCGACGAACTGGGGCTGTTCGCCAAGCACGGCATGACCGGGGTGGAGGTGCTCAAGCAATCCTCCTGGGGCACCACCCGCGACAACCTGGTGCTGGGCTCGGCGGCCAATGGCATCGACGGCGCCCACATCCTCACCCCCATGGTCTATCACCTGGCCTCCGGCAAGATCACTCCCAACGGCCAGCCGCTGCCCATGGCGCTGCTGGCACGGCTGAACGTCGACGGCCAAGGCATCTCCCTGTCAAACGACTACAAGGAGCAAAAGGTCGGCCTAGACGCCAGCGGCTTCAAGACCGCCCTGGCCGCGCGCCAGGCCGCTGGCAAGAAGACCTCGGCCGCCATGACCTTCCCGGGCGGCACCCATGATCTGTGGATTCGCTACTGGCTGGCGGCCAACGGTATCGACCCGAACAGGGACATCACCACCCTGGTGGTGCCCCCGGCGCAGATGGTCGCCAACATGAAGGTCGGCAACATGGACACCTTTTGCGTCGGCGAGCCCTGGAACGCCCAGCTGATCAAGCAGAACATCGGCTACAGCGCCCTGACCACCGGCGAGCTCTGGGCCAATCACCCCGAGAAGGCCCTGGCCCTGCGCGGCGACTATGTCCAGGCCAATCCCAGGGCCACCGTGGCGCTGCTCAAGGCGGTACTGGAGGCCCAGCAATACTGCGACGTGGCGGCGAACAAGCCGAAGGTCGCCGAGATCTGCGCCAAGCGGCGCTGGATCGGCGCGCCCGCCGAGGACGTAGTCGGCCGCCTGCAGGGCACCTTCGACTACGGTACCGGCCGGGTGGTGCAGAACAGTCCGCACCTGATGAAGTTCTGGAACGAGCACGCCTCCTTCCCCTACCAGAGCCACGACCTCTGGTTCATCACCGAGAACCAGCGCTGGGGCTATCTACCCGGCGACCTGGATGCCCAGGGCCTGATCGCCAAGGTCAACCGCGCCGATCTCTGGCGTGAAGCGGCGGCGGCCATCGGTGTCCCGGCCGGCGACATTCCCGCCAGCAACTCGCGCGGCAAGGAAAGCTTCTTCGACGGCAAGGTGTTCGACCCCGCCGATCCCAAGGCCTATCTCGCCAGCCTGACGCTCAAGGCCTGACGTCCACCATCCCTCAAGGAGTGCCGCCGATGAACGCCCACACCCGGCCACCCAAGGCCCTCGCGACCTTTCGTCCGCAAACCCGTCTGCGTCGCTTCGGCCAGCAGGTGCTGCGCAATGGCCTGCCACCGCTGGTGGTGGGCGCCCTGCTGCTGATCGTCTGGCAACTGCTGTGCAGTCGCCCCGGCGCGGCCCTGCCGCCGCCGAGCCAGGTGGTCAACGACACCTGGGAGCTGATCACCCAGCCCTTCTACGACAACGGCGGCAATGACGTGGGCATGGCCTGGCAACTGCTGGCCAGCCTCGAACGCGTCGCCTACGGCTACCTGATGGCCGCCGTGGTGGGTATCGCCCTGGGCGTGCTGGTGGGCCAGTCGGCCTGGGCCATGCGCGGCCTCGATCCGCTGTTCCAGGTCCTGCGCACCGTGCCGCCACTGGCCTGGCTGCCACTGTCCCTGGCCGGCTTCAAGGACAGCCACCCCTCAGCGCTGTTCGTCATCTTCATCACCGCCATCTGGCCGATCATCATCAATACCTCGGTGGGCATCCGCAACATCCCCGAGGACTACCGCAACGTGGCGCGCGTCCTGCGCCTGAATGGCTGGGAATACTTCCAGAAGATCATGCTGCCGGCCGCCGCGCCCTACATCTTCTCCGGCCTGCGCATCGGCGTGGGCCTGTCGTGGCTGGCCATCATCGCCGCCGAGATGCTGATCGGTGGCGTGGGCATCGGCTTCTTCATCTGGGATGCCTGGAACGCCTCGCGCATCAGCGACATCATCCTGGCGCTGGTCTACGTCGGCGTCATCGGCTTCCTGCTCGACCGGCTGGTGGCCCTCATCGGCCGGCTGGTCACCCGCGGCACCGCGAACTAGAGGACTCCCACCATGGCCCAGCCCTACCTGAGCATCGAGCACGTCGACAAGAGCTTCACCCGCAACGGCCTGACCTCCACGGTGCTGCGCGACGTCAATCTCAAGATCGAACGCGGCGAGTACATCTCCATCATCGGCCACTCCGGCTGCGGCAAGTCGACGGTGCTCAACATCGTCGCCGGCCTGATCGAACCCACCTCCGGCTCCATCCTGCTGGAGAACCGCGAGGTCCGCGGTCCTGGTCCGGAGCGCAGCCTGGTGTTCCAGAACCACTCGCTGCTGCCCTGGCTGACGGTCTACGAGAACGTCGCCCTGGCGGTGGACAAGGTGTTCCGGGGCGCCAAGAGCAAGGCCGAGCGCCATGCCTGGACGCTGCACAACCTGGAAATGGTCAACATGAGCCATGCCCTGCACAAAAGACCCAGCGAGATTTCCGGTGGCATGAAGCAGCGGGTCGGCATCGCCCGGGCCCTGGCCATGGAGCCCAAGGTGCTGCTGCTGGACGAGCCCTTCGGCGCCCTGGACGCCCTCACCCGGGCGCATCTGCAGGATGAGGTGATGCGCATCCAGAGCGAACTGCGCAACACCGTGATGATGATCACCCACGACGTGGACGAGGCGGTGCTGCTCTCGGATCGTATCGTCATGATGACCAACGGCCCGGCGGCCACCATTGGCGAGATCCTAACCATCGACCTGCCGCGGCCGCGCGATCGCATCACCCTGGTCGACGATCCCCGCTACAACGGCTATCGCCACGCGGTGCTGAGCTTCCTCTACGAGAAGCACAGCCACCCCGGTGCCGTAGCCTGATGATTCGCCCCGTTTCGAGGCAGCACGCCTCGAAACGGGGCGATTTTGCGGTCTCCCGCGCGCACAAACCCGGGATTTGTCTCGCTGGGGCAACTGGCACGAAGCCTGCAAATCCTCAGACAACTTAGGTCTTTCTTCAACGGCGAGGAAAGACCCTCCGGACAAAGGCGTCCCAGCTGCTTGCAGCGGGACGCCTTTTTTTTGCGTTACAGTCGCCACCCTGGATACGAGAGGTCACTACATGAGCGGGAAAGTCTGGTTGATCGGTGCCGGCCCCGGCGATCCCGAATTGCTGACCCTCAAGGCCGTGCGCGCCCTGGGTGAGGCCGAGGTGGTGATGATCGATGACCTGGTCAATCCGGCGGTGCTCGAACACTGTCCGAACGCCCGGGTGATCCGCGTCGGCAAGCGCGGCGGTTGCCGCTCCACGCCCCAGGCCTTCATCCATCGACTGATGCTGCGCTATGCCCGCCAGGGCCGTTGCGTGGCCCGGCTCAAAGGCGGCGATCCCTGCATCTTCGGTCGCGCCGGCGAGGAAGCCGAATGGCTGGCCGCCCGTGGCGTCAGCAGCGAGATCGTCAACGGCATCACCGCCGGCCTGGCTGGCGCCACCGCCTGCGGCATCTCCCTGACCCTGAGAGGCGTGGCCCGGGGCGTGACCCTGGTCACTGCCCACACCCAGGACGACAGCGCGCCCAACTGGCCGGCCCTGGCCGCCTCCGGCACCACCCTGGTGGTCTACATGGGCGTGGCGCGCCTGGCCGAGATCCAGCAGGGCCTGCTGGACGGCGGTCTGGCCCTGACCACCCCGGTGGCCATGATCGAGAACGCCTCCCTGCCCAGCCAGCGCGAGTGCCGCTCGACCCTGCAGGATCTGCAGGTGGACGCCGCCCTCTTCCAGCTGCGCAGCCCGGCGATCCTGGTGATCGGCGAGGTGGTCGGCCAGGCCGCCCTGCAACAGGCCCTGAGCTTCGCCGCCCAGGCCTGAGCGGCGAACTCCGGAGCCCAGCCGCCGTTCCTATGGGTAATCCCCCAGCAGAGCGGCGCCCATGGACCTCGTCATCGCTCGCCCGGACGGCCTCTACTGCCCGCCCGGCGACTTCTACATCGATCCCTGGCATCCGGTGGAACGTTCGGTCATCACCCATGGCCACGGTGACCATGCCCGGGTAGGCAACGGTCACTATCTCGCCACCTCGGCCAGTGCCGGCATCCTGCGCGCCCGGCTCGGTGCCGACATCAACCTCCAGACCCTGGAGTACGGCGAGGTCATCGACCACCACGGGGTCAGGCTGAGCTTCCATCCGGCCGGCCATGTGCTGGGGTCGGCCCAGGTGCGTCTGGAATACCGCGGCGAGGTCTGGGTCGCCTCGGGCGACTACAAGGTCGAACCCGATGGCACCTGCACCCCCTTCGAGCCGGTGCGCTGCCATACCTTCATCACCGAATCCACCTTTGGCCTGCCGATCTATCGCTGGCGACCCCAGGCCGAGATCTTCGCCGAGGTCAACCAATGGTGGCGCGCCAACCAGGCCCAGGGGCTGGCCAGCGTCCTCTACAGCTACGCCTTCGGCAAGGCGCAACGCCTGCTGCACGGCCTCGATCCGGAGATCGGCCCCATCCTGGCCCATGGCGCGGTGGAGCCGCTCAACCGGGTCTATCGCGAGGCCGGCATCCGCATTCCCGAGACCCACTACGCCGGCGACTTCAAGAAGAGCGATCCCGCGTTGCGTCAGGCGCTGATCATCGCCCCGCCCTCGGCCGGGGGCAGTACCTGGATCCGCCGCTTCGGCGAACACAGCGACGCCTTCGCCAGTGGCTGGATGATGCTGCGCGGCACCCGCCGCCGGCGCGGCGTGGATCGCGGCTTCGTGCTCTCCGACCACGCCGACTGGCCGGGCCTGCTGTGGGCCATCGATCAGACCGGCGCCGAGCGGGTGATGGTCACCCATGGCTCGGTCGCCACCCTGGTGCGCTACCTGCGCGACCAGGGGCTGGACGCCCAGGGCTTCACCACCGAATACGGTGAGGAAGACGACACCCCCGTCGCCGCGGAGGCCCAGGCATGAAGGCCTTCGCCGAACTCTACGGGCGTCTCGACGCCACCACCTCCAGCAATGCCAAGCTCGCGGCCTTGGTGGACTACTTCGGCAGCGCCCCGGCCGCGGATGCCGCCTGGGCGGTGTACTTCCTCGCCGGCGGCCGCCCCCGTCGGCTGGTGCCGACCCGGCAGCTGCGCGAATTGACCATGGCCCTCTCCGGCCTGCCCGAGTGGCTGTTCGAAGAGAGCTACCAGGCGGTGGGTGACCTGGCGGAGACCATGGCCCTGCTGATTCCCACCGCCGATGCCGCCAACGCCGAGGGCCTGGCCTTCTGGCTGGAGGAGTACCTGCTGCCCCTGCGCGGCCTGCCTCCGGAAGAGCTGGCCGAGCGCCTGCCGCCGCTCTGGGGCCAGCTGGATCGCCAGAGCCTGATGGTCTGCATCAAGCTGATCACCGGCGAATTCCGTGTCGGTGTCTCCAAGCTGCTGGTGACCCGTGCCCTGGCCACCTTGGCGGACCTGGATCCCAAGCGCGTCGCGCAGCGCCTGGTGGGCTATACCGATCTCTCCCACCGTCCCACCGCCGAGGGCTATGCCCGCCTGGTCGCCCCGGAAAGTCCGGACGAGCACGCCCAGCGCGGCGGCCAGCCCTATCCCTTCTTTCTCGCCCACGCCCTGCAACTGCCAGTGGAGCAGTTCGAGGCGCAACTGGGGCCGGCCGAGGACTGGCAGGTGGAATGGAAGTGGGATGGCATCCGCGCCCAGCTGGTCAAGCGCGACGGTCGGCTGTGGATCTGGTCGCGGGGCGAAGACCTGGTCACCGATCGCTTTCCGGAATTGCATCCTCTCGCGGAAGCGCTGCCCGATGGCACCGTGATCGACGGCGAGATCGTGGTCTGGAAGGAAGACGCCGCGCCCGACACCCTGCTCAGCAGCGAAGAGGTGAGCGAGCAGCAGGACGGCCGCGATCCGGCGGCACCCATCCCCTTCGGCGTGCAACCCTTCGCCCTGCTGCAGCAACGCATCGGCCGCAAGACCCTGGGCAAGAAGATTCTCGAAGACGTGCCGGTCATCCTGCTCGCCTACGACCTGCTGGAATGGCAGGGTCACGACCTGCGCAGCCAGCCGCAACGCCAGCGCCGCGCCGAGCTGGAGCAAGTGGTGGCCCGTTGCGCCAGCCCGCTGCTGAGACCCTCGCCACTGTTGCACGGGCGCGACTGGCAGGACCTCGCCCGCCAGCGCGAGGCCTCCCGCACCCTGGGCGTCGAAGGCATGATGCTCAAGGCCCAGGATTCGCTCTATGGCGTCGGTCGCACCAAGGACATGGGCACCTGGTGGAAGTGGAAGGTCGATCCCTTTTCGGTGGATGCGGTGCTCATCTATGCCCAGCGCGGCCACGGGCGACGCGCCAGTCTCTATTCCGACTACACCTTCGCCGTCTGGGACGGTCCGCCGGAGAGCAGCGAACGCACCCTGGTGCCCTTCGCCAAGGCCTATTCGGGTCTGACCGACGAAGAGATGCGCAAGGTCGACGCCATCGTCCGGCGCACCACGGTGGAGAAGTTCGGCCCGGTGCGCAGCGTCGAGCCGACCCTGGTGTTCGAACTGGGCTTCGAGGGCATCGCCCTGTCCAAGCGCCACAAGAGCGGCGTCGCGGTGCGCTTTCCGCGCATGCTGCGCTGGCGTCACGACAAGCCGGTGGCCGAAGCCGACACCCTAGACATCCTGCAGAATCTACTGGCCTAGCCCATGTCCGGTCAGACCGCGCCGCCGGTCGCCGATGGCGACATAGGGGCCCCGCGGGAACCGCGCTGGGCCCTGGCGTTGGCCTGCCTGCCGGCGTTGGCGATCATCCTGCTCGCCGGCGGCTGGACGGGTGCCTGGCTGCCCTGCGTGGTGGCCCTGGGCGGCGCCTATACCGTCGGCTTCGGCGCCTACAAGAGCTTTGCCGCCGAACCTCTGGCACCCATGCTGGTGGCGGCGCTGGGGATGGCCTTTTCCGCCGTGGTCGGCTCCCTGCTGGGTCATCAGCTGCCGGCGCTGGTCCTGGCCGGTGCCCTCTGGGCCGCCTGCTGTGCCTGGCTGTTCGCCGTTGGCAACGGTCCCTGGTGGATCACCCAGCAATGGACGGTGGCCCTGCTGGTGGCCGGCGGCTTTCCCGGTGACCTGCAGCAGGCGCTGCTGCGGGGCGGCCTGGTGCTGGGCGGCGGACTGCTGCAGCTGGTGCTCTTCGCCCTGGTGCAAAAGGCGCTCTACCGCTCCCAGTGGCGGCTGCGCACCGGCTCCCTGAAAGCCCACTTCCACGAGGTCGTGGTGCTGTTCGCGGACAGGTTTCGCCTCGGCCGCTACGGCTTCTATGCCGCCGCCGTGGTCGCTCTCTGCCAGACCCTGACCGGCCTGCTGGAGTACGGTCACGGCTACTGGGCGCCGATGACCGCACTGCTGGTGCTCAAGCCGCGCCTGGGCGACACCTGGCGGCGCGGCCTCGGCCGGTTGGGCGGCACCCTGGCCGGTTGCCTGCTGGCAGGCGCGGTGGTCTGGCTCGATGACACCCCCGTCGTCCTGGCCGGCGCCTGCCTGCTGTGTGCGGCAGGTGCCTATCTGCTGCAGGACGGGCGCTACTCGCTGCAGACGCTGTTCATCACCGGCACCACGGTACTGATGGTCGCCCTGGCCGGCGCGCCCGAAGCCAGCATCGCCCGCGAACGGATCGGCAGCACCCTGCTCGGCGGCGCGGTCGCCCTGCTCTTTCTGGCGCTGGAGGCCGGCGTCGAACAGGGACTCGCCCGCCTTCAGCGGCGACGTCGGTTGCGCCAGGCAAACACCAGCAACCCCAGCAAGGCGCCCAGGTAACTGCCATCGTGCATCCAGGCCGCCAGCAGGAAACCACGACGATCCTGCACGCAGGCCGGCACCCGCAGGACGCTGCCCAGCTCCAGGGCGAGCCAACCCAGGCCCAGGCCCAGCAGGGCGCAGCCCAGTGCGCCGAGCAGCACAGCCGCGCTGCCGCGCCAGAGATAGCGGTCACCGGCAGGCCGCCCGCGGGCGAGCCAGAGCAACGCCAGGCCCAGCGGCAGTCCGGCTACCGCGCCGGCCTGCAGGCCGACCCTGGCCGCTCGCCAATGAGGCGCCAGCGCCGTGTCGAGCAGGCCGAATTGCGGAAATTTCAGGCAGGTGAAGTAATCCGGACCCAGGCCATAGCTGACCTGATCATGCAGCGCCCCATAGAGGGCGGCCAGGGCGATCAGCGCCAGTAGCCTGCCCAGGCCTCGCGCCACCGGCTAGCCCAGGGCCTTGTGGTAGCTGTGCAGGCCTGTCCCCAGCGGTCGCGGCAGAAAGCCGCAGTGCTGGTACCCACAGCGTTCATAGAAGGCTGTGGCCTGGGCAGTACGCAGATAGGCCACCTGGGCCCCCAGGGCACGAGCTTCGACTTCCGCCTGCTGCAAGAGCTGCCGCCCTAATCCCCGCTGACGATGCCGCTCTTCGACCCAGAGCACCTCGATCTCCAGACCCTGCCAGAACACGCGACCCAAGAGGCCAGCAATGACCTTGGAATCCTCGACGACGACCAATCGGAGCGGGATATCGGCCGACTCGTCGGCCAACTGTGGATGCTGGTCGCTGACGAAAGCCTGAAAACCGCGGGCGACCGCCGTAGCCTGATCAACCGTCGCCACCTGGATATCGCCTGGTACCACAGCTTCTCCCTGAAAGGTCATCTCGCCTCGCTCCCGTTTCCTTTGCACACAGCCGCACGCCGCTATTGCTACCGAGCAGATACGATGTCTTATCGAATCGGGTCTTCTGCTACCTTTCTGCCCACCTTTGGCGCACGCGTGTCTTTTTAGACCCAAAGCAGTGCGTTCGTCCGCCACGGGCAGGAAAGCCGCGCCTTTCCGGTGCATAATGCGCGCCGCTTGGCTGGGTCGGCTGCTACAGGATGTAACCAACGCGGCAACCGCGTACAGATTTGGGACGATCTTCGCCGACTGGTAAGCTTATTGCTCCCGCGAGGGCACGGGCGTCGTACTGGCGCCATGATTTCATCCACATTCGCACTAGGATCCGACATGAAAAAAAGCTGGCTGACTCTCTCTGCGCTCGCCCTGTGTCTGGCCGCCGGTTCGGCGATGGCCAAGGAATGGAAAGAGATCCGCTTCGGTGTGGATACCACCTATCCGCCCTTCGAATCCCAGGCCGCCGATGGCAGCTTCGTCGGCTTCGACATCGAGCTGGGCAACGCCATCTGCGAGAAGCTGGAAGTGAAGTGCAAGTGGGTGGTGAGTGACTTCGACGGCCTGATCCCCGGCCTGCGCGCGCGCAAGTTCGACGGCATCCTGTCCTCGCTGACCAAGACCCCGGCGCGTGCCGAGCAGATCGACTTCTCCGACCTGCTGTGGTCGGGTCCCTCCTCCATGGTCACCAAGGAAGGCGCCAACCTGCAGGCCACCGCGGAAAGCCTGAAGGGCAAGACCGTCGGCGTGCAGCAGGGCACCATCCAGGAAACCTTCGCCAAGCAGAAGCTGGCGCCCAACGGCGTGAACGTCCAGAGCTACCAGAACCAGGATCAGGTCTATGCCGACCTGGTGTCCGGTCGTATCGACGTCGCCATGCAGGACATGCTGCAGGCCGAAGGTGGCTTCATGAAGTCGCCCCAGGGCAAGGGCTACACCAACACCGCCATCCACGACGAGCTGCTGCCGGCCGATACCGCCATCGGTATCCGCAAGGGCAACGACGAGTTCAAGACCTTCGTCAACAAGGGCATCGCGGCCATCCACGCCGACGGCACCTACGACAAGATCCAGAAGAAGTACTTCGGCGACCTGAACCTCTACGATCCCAAGTAAGGTCGGTTCGGCAGACGCCCCCGGTGCCACCGGGGGCGTTTTACGTATGACCGTTGGCGCTCGTGGCGCCCGCGGCCTCACCAGGCGATTCTCCCAAGACGCATGCAGCAGAATTCCTTCGACTCCTTCTTGCAGTCCATCGGACTGGGCACGCTCAGCCTGCATGGCTACGGCCCGCTGATCCTGGAAGGCACCCTGACGACCCTCAAGCTCGCCGGCTTCGCGCTGATCGTGGCGGTCATCCTCGGCCTGCTCGGCGCCTCGGCCAAGCTGTCGCGCCTCGCACCCCTGCGCTTCATCGCCCAGAGCTACACCACCCTGATCCGGGGCGTGCCCGATCTGGTGCTGATGCTGCTGATCTTCTACAGCCTGCAGAACTGGCTGGGCGCCCTCACCGACTACATGGGCTGGGACTACATCGACATCGATCCCATGGCCGCCGGTATCGCCACCCTCGGCTTCATCTATGGCGCCTACTTCACCGAGACCTTTCGCGGCGCCATCCTCGCGGTGCCGCGCGGCCAGGGCGAAGCGGCCCTGGCCTACGGCCTGACCCGCTGGCAGACCTTCACCCTGATCACCTTTCCGCAGATGATGAGATTCGCCCTGCCCGGCATCGGCAACAACTGGCAGGTGCTGCTCAAGGCCACCGCGCTGGTCTCCATCATCGGCCTGGCCGATCTGGTCCGCGCCTCCCAGGAGGCCGGCAAGGGCACCTTCAAGCTGTTCTACTTCCTGATCGTCGCCGGCGTCATCTATCTGCTCATCACCGCCGTGACCAACGCCATCCTCGGGGCGCTGGAACGGCGCTATCACGTCGGCGTGCGGGAGGCCAAGCGATGATCGAACTCCTGCAGCAATATTGGAAACCGCTGCTGTGGACCGACGGCTACCACATCACCGGCCTGGCCATGACCCTCTGGCTGCTGGTGGCCTCGGTGGTGATCGGCTTCATCGTCTCGGTGCCGCTGTCGGTGGCCCGGGTCTCGGAGCGCCGCTGGCTGCGCTGGCCGATCGGCTTCTACACCTACGTCTTTCGCGGCACCCCGCTCTATCTGCAGCTGCTGATCTGCTACACCGGCATCTACAGCCTGGGCTTCGTGCGCGACCAGCCGATGCTGGGCAGCTTCTTCCGCGACGGTCTGAACTGCACCATCCTGGCCTTCGCCCTGAACACCTGCGCCTACACCACCGAGATCTTCGCCGGGGCCATCCGCAACACACCCCATGGCGAGGTCGAGGCGGCCAAGGCATATGGGCTGGACGGCTGGCGCCTCTATGTGCACGTGATCCTGCCCTCGGCGCTGCGCCGCTCGCTGCCGTTCTACAGCAACGAGGTCATCATGATGCTGCACTCCACCACCCTGGCCTTCACCGCCACGGTGCCGGACCTGCTCAAGATCGCCCGCGATGCCAACACCGCCACCTTCCTGACCTTCCAGGCCTTCGGCCTGGCCGCGTTGCTGTACCTGGCGGTGTCCTTCATCCTGATCGGCCTGTTCCGCCTGGCGGAGCGCCGCTGGCTGGCCTTCCTCGGCCCGACCCACTGACCCAAGCGGCCGCGCCCGGCGCGGCCCCGGAGTTGTCATGCGCCATCTCACCCATCCGCTGGTCGCCCCGGTCCCGGGCACCGAGCGCTGCATCCACAGCTTCCACTTCGGCCCCGCCGACAGCGGTCGCAAGGTCTATATCCAGGCCTCGCTGCATGCCGATGAATTGCCCGGCATGCTCACCGCCTGGCACCTCAAGCAGCGCCTCAAGGCGCTGGAAGCCGCCGGTGAACTGCTGGCGGAAGTGGTGCTGGTGCCGGTAGCCAATCCCATCGGCCAGGACCAGCAGGTCGCCGACGTCCACCTCGGTCGCTACGAGCTGGAGACGGGGCAGAACTTCAATCGCCGCTTCCGCGACATGACCGCCCAGGTGGAGGCCGTCATCGCCGAGCGCCTCGGCGATGACGTGGCCGCCAACCAGGCCCTGGTGCGCGAGGTCTTCCGCACGGCCCTGGCCGCGGAATCCGCCACCACCCAGCTCGACAGTCAGCGCCTGACCCTGCAGCGCCTCGCCTGCGACGCCGAGGTGGTGCTCGACCTGCACTGCGATTTCGACGCCGTGGCCCACCTCTACACCACGCCGGAAGCCTGGCCCCAGGTCGAACCGCTGGCGCGCTACTTCGGTTCCGAAGCCAGCCTGCTCGCCACCGATTCGGGCGGCCAGTCCTTCGATGAATGCTTCACCCTGCTCTGGTGGAATCTCAACCAGCGCTTTGGCGAGCGCCTGCCCCTGGGCAGCCTGTCGGTGACCCTGGAGCTGCGCGGCCAGCTGGACGTGCGTGATGATCTCGCCGCCGCGGATGCCGAGGCCATCGTCAACTACCTGCGCAACCAGGGCTTCCTGAGCGGCACCGCCGCCCCGCTGCCACCGCTCCTGCAACCGGCCACGCCGCTGGCGGCCGTGGAGCCGGTGGCGACCACCCAGGGCGGTGTGCTGGTGCTCAAGGCCCAGGTGGGCGAGCGCATCGCGGTCGGCCAGGTGCTGGCGCACGTCATAGATCCGATCAGCGATCGCGTCGAAGAGGTGCGCAGCGCGGTCGCCGGCATCCTCTATGCGCGCTCCAATCGCCGCATGGCCACCGCCGGCATGGTGATCGCCCATGTGGCGGGCACCGAGGCCTATCGCAGCGGCTACCTGCTCTCGCCGTGATCCCTACCCCTTTTCTGCTGTGGAATCCCTATCCATGTACAAACTGACCGTCGAAGGCCTGCACAAGCGTTACGGCGACCATGAAGTGCTCAAGGGCGTGTCGCTCAAGGCCAAGACCGGCGATGTGGTCAGCCTGATCGGCGCCAGTGGCTCGGGCAAGAGCACCTTTCTGCGCTGCATCAACTTCCTCGAGCAGCCCAACGCCGTGACCATGACCCTGGACGGCGAGACCGTTCGCATGGCCGATGATCGCGGCGCCGTCCGGGTGGCCGATGCGGCCCAGCTGCAGAATCTGCGCACCCGCCTGGCCATGGTCTTCCAGCACTTCAATCTCTGGAGTCACCTGAGCGTGCTGGACAACATCACCCTGGCGCCGCGCAAGGCCCTGGGCGTGAGCAAGGCGGAAGCCGAAGACCGCGCACGCAAGTACCTGGACAAGGTCGGCCTGCCCGCCCGAGTCGCCGAACAGTACCCCGCCTTCCTGTCCGGCGGTCAGCAGCAACGGGTCGCCATCGCCCGTGCGCTGGCGATGGAACCGGAGATCATGCTTTTCGACGAGCCCACCTCGGCCCTGGACCCGGAGCTGGTCGGCGAGGTGCTCAAGGTGATCCGCGCCCTGGCGGAAGAAGGTCGTACCATGCTCATGGTGACCCACGAGATGGCCTTCGCCCGCGAGGTGTCTTCCCAGGTGCTGTTCCTGCACCAGGGGGTGGTGGAGGAAGAAGGTCCGCCGAGCGAAGTGCTGGTCAGTCCGCGGAGCGAACGCCTGCGCCAGTTTCTCAGCGGCAATCTGAAGTAAGCCCGGGTCCCCGGCCGGGGACCCTACGCGAACCCGGCGGCGCCCGCCGCTCGGATTCGCATCAGCGCGTTCAGCGGCGCTGCTGCTGACGACGACGCTGGGCAGCCAGTTGCTCGCGCTCGCGACTGGGAATCGGGATGGCCTTGACCAGACCGAGTCGGGCGAGCAGGTCCAGCATCAGAGCTTGTATACGGTCGTTCATGAAAACTCCTCGAGCCAGCGCTCAGTCAGGGACAGCCATGGCGGGCAGCGCGTGCTGCCCTCCTCCACAATATTGAGCCTTTCCCTGTCGATTCAATCCACTGGCGTGCGGTTGTTCGTCGCAACAGGGCTGCGCTTTGTCAAAAAGTGTGTCTTTTACTGGACGGCAGTGGCCTCGTGGATGCTCGCTCGCAGAGCAGTCGGTTGCCGATTGTTATCGGAACCCATATCAAATTCGAAGGTCTGGAGCCTAACGACGAGTTCAATTCTCGATCTGAAAACTGACGAATGGCGAAAAAATGCCCTCTTCGTTGGTTATCATCGAGGGACGATAACGGGTTAGCCGCGGTTTCTCATCCAATAACAACGATGTCATCAGGGTGTTCGCACCTCGATGTTCTCCCTGCTTGTTGTTATCCCCATCACATCCTTTCTCAAGTTAGCGTGACCGGCACGGCAGGAGTGCTCCCATGACCAGATCCTTACCTCTCTTCCTCGTTTTAGGGCTGCTGGCCAGTCCGGCGCTGGCGGCCAGCTGGGGCATGCAGCGCGAGGTAGGGGATTTCGATCTGAAGATGGGCACGGCGCCGTCACGCAGCATGGCCCAGGGACTGGTCGCACCGAACTCCGCCGGCATGGGCGGTGGCTTCGATCTCACCCACGACAGCGGGCTGTACTTTGGCCAGTGGACGACCAACAACGCCTCGTCCGCGGAAGCGCCGCTGCTGGAGATGGACACCTACGCCGGCTACAAGCACCGCTTCGCCCCAGGTTATGGCTACGAACTGGGCGTGATCAACTACAGCAACCTGATCCAGAACGTCGATCCCAGTCGCGAGCTGTATTCCGGGATGACCGTCTATGGCAAGCGCCTGGGCGCCGCCTTCGCCAATGACCCGGGGCGCCACAATGCCTCGGTCTATGCCGACCTGGGGACCCTGCCGCTGATCAAGACCGGTGTCTCGCTCAAGTACACCAACTATGTGCTGGACGTACCCACGACCCTCGACAGCGGCGGCATGGTGCGCAGCTTCAACGACTGGTCGGTGAATCTGAGTCGCAAGTGGGTGAATACCCTGTTCAACCTGACCTACAGCGGCACCAGCCTGAGAGGCGCCGACTGCTCGGTGTATTCGGGCCACAACACCTACTGCGACAGCGCCCTGATGCTCAAGGCCTCGCACCCCTTCTTCTAGTCGTTACTGCCGCAGCAGGCTGCGCCCGATGCCGACCTGGGGCCGTTCCCGTCCCAGTTGCTGCAGCGCCTGCCGCGCCCGCACCTGCTCTCCTGCGTCCAGCTCCACCAGCCAGTTGACCCTGGTTCCCACCCGCGTGGCGATCGGCACTCCGTCGCGATAGAGCAGGCGATTGCCGGCCACGGCAGGCACCTTGGCCCCGGGCAGCAGGGTGCCGACCAGATTGAGCGGATCCAGCGCCGAGACGCACACCCAGAGATCTTCCGCCGGACGCTGGCGCCACTCACGCAGGGGTGCGATGGCCGCCGGATCGGCGAATTGCTCGCCGGACAGACCGGCGATGAAGCGCCCGCCGCGGATTTCGCCGCGGGCTTCCAGGCGATGGCAGGCACGCAGGAGATCGCGCCAGGGCGGCAGGACTGCGCTTTCGCGCTGCAGTAGCTGCCAGCAGAGCACGCCATAGCGACGCAGCAGCAGCCCGACCAGCCGCTCCAGCAGCGCATCCGGCAGCCGCGCCTCGTCCGACGCCTCGGCGGGCCGCAAGGCGACCCAGCGACCGGCATCCTCCATCCCGCCATAGAGCGCCATGCGCCCGCGCCGCGAACCGCTGCGACCGCTGCCGCGCTTGGCCGCCGGCTGCAGCAGGGCGCGCAGGCCGGCGAAGCTGTCGGCGTTTACCACACCGGCCCCTACCAGCTCGCCCAGGGCCGTCTCCAGCTCGCTGCGCAGCAGGCGCGCCTCGCCGAGCAATTCATCGAAAAAGGAGGCGCCGCGGTGGGTCAGCACCTCCAGCACCCGTTGCGCCTTGGGTGACAGCACTTCGCTGCCGGCGGGCTCGGTCAGGCTGTTCCAGTCGGCCAGGTGGCGGCGCGGCAGCAGGACGATGGGCGAACCCTTGACCGGTCCGCCGCCTCCGCGCCCCGCCTGGGGCAGGCGCAACCAGACCACGCGACCGGCGCGGCAGAGGTCATCGAGGTAGGTGAACTGATAGCTCGGCAGGCGACTGGGCAGGATCTCGCCTTCCCAGCCGGCGGCGGCGACCTCGAAGCCTTCCAGCAGGCCGATCACCTGCTCCAGGCCCTCATTGCCTCTCAGGATCGCCGGACCGGTCAGATGCTGGTGCTCCAGCAGAAATCTCAGGTAATCGGCCAGGGCCACCGGCTCAATGGCCTTGCGCAACCGCCCCAGGGTATAGCGATGGATCCGCGCCAGCAGGTGGCGCTCGCACCATTCCCCGGCGCTGTCCGCCGCTGTGAAGCGTCCCTGCAGGACATAGCCTTCACCCTGCAGGGCCAGCAGCGCCGGTGTGAGCTGGGCCGACGGCAACCCGAGACTGGCGGCCAGTCCATCCTGGTCTACCGGACCCAGGGCGGTGAGGCGCGCGCGCAGCAGCTCCACCAAGGCCGCCTCGGCATCCGCGGGCGCTGCGAAACCCGGCGGCGCCTCGAGCGCCGGCTCGGTGGCGACGCCGGGAAACAGCGCCTGGAACAAGGGCAGTCGCTCGGCCGCGATCCACAGGGTCGCCGCCGGCAGCCGCAGCCGCCCTGCCCGCCCGGCCTTGACCAGCTGGCGCGCCTGGGTCTGCTGCGGTGCGACTTCAGCTTCGGTGAGAAAGCCGATGCCCAGCAGGGCTTCGTGCAGGTCATCGGCGCTTTCCAGCCGCGGCCAGGCTTCCTCCCGCACCAGGGCGATGGCCGCCGGATCCAGGGCGCCCAGTTCGTCGGGATCGGCACCGCCGAAGCGGCGATTCTGCACCGCCAGGGTCCGCCGCTCCTCGACGGGCGCGTCGTCCAGATAGGCATAGGGCTTGGCCGTGAGCACCTCGGCGGCTAGCGGCGAAGGTCCGGGCAGGTCGCGGGTCAGCAGGGTCAGTTGGCCCGCCGTGATGCGTCCCAGTAGGGCCAGCCAACCGCGGCTGTCGAGGGATTCGTGCAGGCAATCATCAAGGGTCTGGCGGACCAGCGGGTGCTCCGGCACCTGGCGCTCGCCGGCGAGATTTTCCAGGCAGGCCGCCTGATCGGGAAAGACCGTGGCCAGGAGGTCTTCGCTGCGCATGCGCTGCACCTGGGTCGCCACCTTGCGCCCGGCGCTGAAGCGCGGCAGCGCCAGGGCCGTGGTGGCGTTCCAGCGCCAGCGCACCGCGAACAGCGGGGCGTCGAGCAGCGCCTGGATCAGCACGGTCTCGGCGGTGGCCGGATGCAGATAGCGCCAGACCTCATCGAGCACGAAGCTGTGGCTGGTGGCCAGCGAGAGGATCAGGGCGTTCTCGGTCGCCGCCGCCTGCAGCTCGACATTGAAAGTGCGGCAGAATCTCTTGCGCAGGGCCAGGCCCCAGGCACGGTTGATGCGGCTGCCAAAGGGCGCATGAATGATCAGCTGCATGCCGCCGGCCTGGTCGAAGAATCTTTCCATCACCAGGGTCTGCTGGGTCGGCAAGGCGCCTAGCGCCTGGCGCGTCCGACCGAGATAGTCCACCAGCTGGCGCGCTGCGTCCTCGGCCAGCGCATAGGCCGCGCCGATGCGGGCGATGGCCGGTTCGGGCGGCTCGTCGGCGCCGGGCAGCAGGGGTTCGAGTTCCGCGCGCAGCCGCGCCAGACCCGCCGACAGCTCATCGCTGCGCCCCGGCGCCTCGCCGTGCCAGAAGGGAATGTTGGGCGGCTGGCCCTTGGCATCCTCCACCCGCACCTTGCTGCCTTCGATCTTGACGATGCGGTAGGCGGTGTTGCCCAGCTGGAAGACGTCGCCCACCAGGCTTTCGAAGGCGAAATCCTCGTTGACGCTACCGACGGTATGGCCCTGGGGTTCGAGCAGCACGCTGAAATCGCCGCTTTCCGGGATGGTGCCGCCGCTCATCACGGCGGTCGCCTTGCCGCCCCGACGGCCGCGCAGGAGTCCGTTGACCGCATCCCGATGGACATAGGCGGCGCGCGGACCGCGGCGATCCGTATAGCCCTGGCTGAGCATCTCCACCACGGCCCGGTAGTCGGCCTCGCTCAGCGCGGCATAGGGTTCGGCCTGGCGCAGCACGGCCAGCAGGCACTCTTCCGACCACTCCTGGCAGGCGACCTCGGCCACCAGTTGCTGGGCCAGGACGTCCAGCGGCGCCACGGGGATGTGCAGGGTATCCAGCTCGCCCCGGCGCACGCAGTCGAGCAGCGCCACGCACTCCACCAAGTCGTCGCGCGAAGTGGGAAACAGCCGTCCCTTGGGTAGCCCGCCGACCTGGTGATTGGCGCGGCCCACCCGTTGCAGGAAGGCGGCGATGGAACCCGGCGAGCCGATCTGGCAGACCAGATCGACCTCGCCGATGTCGATGCCCAGCTCCAGGGAAGCGGTCGCCAGCAGCAACCGCAACTCGCCGCGCTTGAGGCGCTGCTCGGCGTCCAGTCGCTGCTCCCTGGCCAGGCTGCCGTGGTGGGCGGCGACCTGGGCATTGCCGAGGCGATCCGAGAGCTGGCGCGCCATGCGCTCGGCCAGCCGGCGGGTGTTGACGAACACCAGAGTGGTGCGGTGCGCCTCGGCCAGTTCGGCCAGGCGGTCGTAGATCAGCTCCCAGGCCTGGGTGGACAGCAGCGCCTCCAGGGGAATGGGCGGCACCTCCAGCGCCAGGTCGCGGGCGCGCTGGTGGCCGATGTCGATGACGGTGCAGGGCCTGGGCTGCCCCTGGGCGTCGCGGCCGACCAGAAAGGCGGCCACGGCGGCCAGCGGTTTCTGGGTGGCGGACAGGCCGATGCGCTGCAGCGGATGGCCCGTGAGGGCCTCCAGACGCGCCAGACTAAGGGTCAGGTGGCTACCGCGCTTGCCATCGGCGATGGCATGGATCTCGTCGACGATGACGCCGCGCACGCTGGCCAGCATCCGTCGCCCGGAATCCGAACCCAGCAGCACATAGAGGGATTCGGGGGTGGTGACCAGCAGGTGCGGCGGTCGCCGGCGCATGGCGGCCCGCTCCTTCTGCGGGGTATCGCCGGTGCGTACCGCCGTGCGCAAGGCCAGCGGCGGCAACCCCCGCGCCTCCAGCGCCGCGCCGATGCCGGCCAGGGGTTCTTCGAGATTGAGGCGGATGTCGTTGGACAGGGCCTTGAGCGGCGACACATAGATCCAGAGGCAGGCCTCGGGCAGGCCACCCTCCTGCAACGCTTCCTGCACCAGGCCATCGAGTACGGCGAAGAAGGCGGTCAGCGTCTTGCCCGACCCGGTGGGCGCCGCCACCAGCACCGATTCACCGGCGCGAATGGCCGGCCAGGCCTTGAGCTGCGCCTCGGTCGGGGCGGGAAAGCGCGTCGTGAACCAGCTGCGCGGCGCGTCGTGAAAGTCCGCCAGGACGGCGGCAGGCGAATTCGAGGTCATGCGCCCAATATGGGAGGGGCCATCCGGGGCCACAACCCAAGCCGACCGGCGGCTCAGGCGATGCGATTGCGCAATTCGCCCCCCTGCAGCATGGCGTGGAGGTTGGCCAGCATCACCTCTTGCTGGGCCTGCTGGGCCGAGGCCGCATTGGCCGCGACATGGGGACTGAGCACCAGGTTGGGCTGCTGGCGCAGGCGCTCGGGCACCTCGGGTTCGCGGGCGAAGACGTCCAGCGCCGCGCCAGCGATCACCCCCTGCTCCAGGGCGTCGGCCAGGGCATCCTCGTCGACCACGCTGCCGCGAGAGATATTGACCATATGGCCCTCGGCGCCGAGCGCGGCCAGGACCTCGGCATCCACCGCGCCCACGGTCTCGGCGCTGGCGCGGACCGCCACCACCAGCACGTCGCTCCAGCGCGCCAGCTCCAGCAGGCTGCCGTGATAGGCATAGTCCAGCCCCTCCCGCCTTGAGCGATTGAAGTAGCCAATCTCCATGTCGAAGGTTGCGCCACGCCGGGCGATGCGCCGACCGATCTCGCCCAGGCCATAGATGCCAAGACGCCGCCCGGCCAGGCCCGGGACCTGGGGCATGCGCTCGACGGCGTTGCCCTGCCAGCGGCCGCTGCGGACGAAGGCATCGCCCTGCAGCAGGCGGCGCGCGCTGGCCAGGACCAGGCCAAAGGCGAATTCGGCTACGGCGGTGGCATTGGCATCACCCGCCGTGGTCACGGCGATACCGCGCGCGCGGCAGGCGTCCAGTTCCACGCCTTCGTAGCCGGTGCCGTAGCAGGCCACCAGCCGCAGCGCCGGCAGGGTATCCAGCAGCGCGGCGCGGGTCGGCAGGCCGCCGATGGTCAGCAGCGCCACGGCCTCCTCGGCCCCCGCGGGCAGCGCCGCGGGATCGGTCGAAGGAAAGGGCCCCAGGACCCGGTAGTGGGCTTCGAGCTGGGTCACCAGTCCCTGGGGCAATTGCGGGGCCATCAGCAGCGTCGGTTTCATTTTGTAATACTTTCCTTGAGGCAAAACCCAAGCGTCGCCAGCAGGAGCCGTGGTCGTCAACCATTCTCTTTAGGCTGCCGCTTTCGGCGGTCTTGATCCGTGCCTTCGAACCAAGGCAAGTCCTTGATCGGCTGGGAAATTCGCGCAACTTGTCGAGCCGGGCCCAGGTCCGATCGGCGTCCGCCAACCACACAGGGATTTTCGGGATGACCAGAGTTCTCCGCCAGGCCGGCACCACCTGCTGTCTTGCCTTCCTTGCCGGCAGCCTGCCGCTGACCGCCACGGCGCTGGAATTCAGCGGCTACGGCCGAGTGGGTGTCGGCGGCTCCGCGGAAGGCGGCAAGCAGAGCTGCTTCCAGCTGCCCGGCGCACCCGCCAAGTACCGCCTGGGTAACGAATGCGAGACCTACTGGGAACTCGAATTGCACCAGACCCTGTACAAGGGCGTCGATGGCACCGAACTCAAGGTGCACGGCATGGCCAGCCTCTACAACGTCTATGACCAGACCCCCACCTTCAGCGGCGACAACGGCAACGTGCGCCTGCCGCAGATCTGGACCAGTCTCAGCCTGCCGGCGCTCAATGGCGGTGGTCTCTGGGCCGGGCGTCGCTACTACAAACGTCACGACATCCATATCAACGACTTCTACTACTGGAATCCGAGCGGCACCGGTTTCGGCGTGGAGGACTATGGCCTGGGCGACAGCGGCCTGCGGCTGAGCTACGCCTTCAGTCGCGAAGACAACATCGACCAGCCGGACAAGGCCAACCGCCACGACCTGAACCTGGGCGGCATCAAGACCAATCCCGGTGGCGAGATCGAACTGGGGCTGTCCTACATCCAGCGCGCCGGTCAGGTACAGAACGCCCACAGCGGCTGGTCGGCCACCGCCGAGCACAAGCAGGCGCAATTCTTTGGCGGGGTCAACGTCTTCACCGTGCAATACGGTCGCGGGCCAGGCACCGGCCTGGGCGCCACCGGCAGCCTGACCGCCGATAGGGATTACGAGAGCCTGCGCGTGCTCGAATCGCCGCGCTGGCAGCTCACCCCGCGCTTCGGCGGCCAGTTGCTGGCGCTCTATCAGCGCGACCGCGCCCCCGGCGATGGCGGCCAGACCTGGTACTCCTTCGGCGTGCGGCCCAGCTATGCCTTCACCCGTCTGTTCAAATTGCAGGTGGAGTTCGGCCACGACCAGATCCATCCCGACAGCGGCGCCACCCGCAAGCTGAACAAGGTCACCGTGGCGCCGACCCTGGCGCTGGGCGGCATGGGGCTGATGGACCGGCCGGAGATCCGCCTCTACTGGACCTACGCCAGCTGGAACCGCGGTGCCCAGGATGCTGCCGTGGCCGGTACGGCGCTGTCCGACAGCGGCGCCTTCGGCGATGCCCGTCACGGCAACAACTTCGGCGTGCAGCTGGAAACCTGGTGGTAGACAGGGGCAAGCGAGACCGCCCGTCATAACCGGGCGAACTAAACTTATGCCGCCCGGTCGGTTTCCTGACAACCAAAAGGCCGACCAGGGAGAACGCCATGAATCCTCTCGCCCGCGAGCTGCCCGCAGCGAGTGACACCGCCACCACCCTGCTCGAGCGCTTCCAGCGTGTGCGCAGGGCCAGCGAGGCGCTCTGCGCCCCGCTCACCGTCGAGGATTACGTCATCCAGAGCATGGCCGACGTCAGTCCGCCGAAATGGCACCTGGCCCACGTCACCTGGTTCTTCGAGGCCTTCATCCTCAAGCCCTTCCTCAAGGGCTACCAGACGCCCAATCCGGCCTACGACTACCTGTTCAACTCCTATTACGAGACCCACGGCAAGCCCTTTCCGCGGGCGGCCCGCGGGCACCTGTCGCGACCGGGCGTGGACGACGTCTATCGCTTTCGCGCGGCGGTGGACACCGCCATGGCCGAGCTGCTCAGCGCGCCGCCGGCCGAACATGCCGCCGAGATCGCCCGGCGCCTGGAACTCGGTCTGCACCACGAGCAGCAGCACCAGGAATTGCTGCTCATGGACATCAAGCACATCCTGGCGCAGAACCCCCTGCACCCGGTCTATCGCGCCGACCTGGCCAAGGGCCCCAAGGCCGCGGTCGCGCCCCTGGGTTGGGAAGCCCATCCGGGCGGCGTCCGGCATGTCGGCCATGGCGGCGACGGCTTCGCCTTCGATTGCGAGACGCCGGTGCATCGGCAATTCGTCGATGACTTCCAGCTGGCCGATCGGCTGATCACCAATGGCGAATACCTGGCCTTCATCGAAGACAACGGCTACGGCCGCAGCGATCTCTGGCTGTCCGACGGCGCCGCGGCCATCCGCACCCTCGGCTGGCAGGCGCCGCTGTACTGGCAGAAGCTCGATGGCGTCTGGCACCACTTCACCCTGGGCGGCCTGACCCCGGTGGATCCAACCGCACCAGTCTGCCACCTGAGCTTCTATGAAGCCGATGCCTACGCCAGCTGGGCCGGTGCCCGGCTGCCCACCGAGGCGGAATGGGAAACCGTGGCGGCGCGCCAGCCGATCCAGGGCAACTTTGTCGACCAGGATCACCTGCAACCGGTCGCCAATGCGGACCAGGGCATGCGCCAGCTGTTCGGCGACGTCTGGGAGTGGACCGGCAGCGCCTTCCGCCCCTACCCCGGCTTCAAGCCACTGCCGGGCAGCCTGGGCGAATACAACGGCAAGTTCATGTCCGGCCAGATGGTCCTGCGCGGGGGCTGCTGCGCCACGCCCCAGGACCATGTGCGTGCCACCTACCGCAACTTCTTCTATCCCACCATGCGCTGGCAGTTCTCCGGCCTGCGCCTGGCCAGAGAGGTCTGACCCATGGCCCTAGCCGTGCGCTTCTTCGATCAGCAACCGGTGACCGTCGCCGACAGCTCGCTGCGGGACGATGTGCTCCAGGGCTTCGCCCAGACCCCCAAGGCGCTGTCGCCCAAGTACTTCTACGATCAGCGCGGTTCGGAGCTGTTCGAGGCCATCACCCGGCAGCCCGAGTACTACCCCACCCGCACCGAAGAGGGCATCCTGGCCGCGGCGGCCGGTGAGATCGCCCGCCTGGCGGGGCGCGACGCCGCCCTGGTCGAACTGGGCAGCGGCGCCAGTCGCAAGGTGCGCCTGCTGCTGGAAGCCATGCACCCGGCCGGCTACCTGGGCATCGACATCTCCCGGGAATTCCTGCTCAGCAGCACCCAGCGTCTGGCGGCCGACTATCCCTGGCTGGACGTCAGCGCCGCCTGCGCCGACTTCAGCCGCCCCATGACCCTGCCCGACAGTCTCGACGGCCTGCGCCCCATCGCCTTCTTTCCCGGTTCGAGCATCGGCAACTTCACCCCGGAAGAAGCCGGCGTTTTCCTGCGCAATCTGCACCGGATGCTGCCGACGACCGGTGGCCTGCTGATCGGCGTAGACCTGATCAAGGACAGGGCGCGGCTGGATGCGGCCTACAACGATGCCGCGGGAGTGACCGCCGACTTCAATCTCAACCTGCTCGAACGCATCCGCCGCGAGCTGGACACCGATCTGGATCCGCAGCGCTTCCGCCATTTGGCCTTCTTCAACGAAGAACAGGCGCGCATCGAGATGCACCTGGTCAGTACCCGCGACCAGACGGTACGTCTCGAAGGCCGCCGCTTCACCTTCCGCGAAGGCGAGCGGCTGCATACCGAAAATTCCTACAAGTACAGCCTGGCGAGCTTTCGTGCCCTGGCCGAAGACGCCGGTTTCAGACAGGTGCGGGTGTGGACCGACCCCGAGGGGCTGTTCGCCGTTTTCTACTTCGCGGCCTGATCCTTTCGACAGATAAATGACAACCGGTAGACTGTGAGGCGGGTAGTGAGGGAACTCTCGACCCCATCACGCTCTAAGTAGCAATCTGCTACTACAGCGCACCGAGACGTTGCTATGGAGCCCGCTCCACTCACTGCGGCCAACGAACGCCAGCGTCTTGCACTGCTGCGCGATCTTGCCCTGATCGACCGCCCTGCCGACCGTGCCTTCCAGGATCTCACCGATCTCTGCGCCCGGTTGTTCGATGTCCCCTATGCAATGATCTGCTTTCTTGACGGCCAGCAGGTCCATTGTCGAGCCACCGTAGGCTGCGCGCCTTTCACCGTGCCGCGCGGCCAGTCGTTCTGCCAGCACCTGCAGGAAACCAATTTGCCGCTGCAGGTGGAAGACGCCCGCAACGATGCCCGCTTCGCCGACCTCCAGGTGGTGAGGGGTGCACCGAACATCCGCTATTACCTGGGCGCGCCGCTGCGCACCGCCGAAGGGCTGATGCTCGGCAGTCTCTGCCTGTTCGATGCCGCTCCCCGCGCCGCCCTGCCCCAGGATCGGCTGGTGGCGCTGCAGCAACTAGCGGCCCTTGCCAGCCAGCACATCGAATTGCTGCGCACCGAAGCCTTCTGGGATCCGGTCACCCAGCTGCCCAACGGTCAGCGCTTCAGCGAGGATGCCGAAGCCCTGGCCCGGGCCGGTACCTCGGTGGTGGCGGTGGCGGCCGATCTGTTCGCCCAGAGCTATCTCAACGACTTCATCAAGGCCATGGGCCAGGCGCATTTCGATGGCCTGCAACGGGCCATCAAGCAGCACCTGCGCCGCCTGCTACCGGCTGAACAACCGCTGTATCGCCTCGGACCGGCCCGCTTCGGCTTTCTGCTGCACGACGCCGACGAGGCCGCGCAGCGGGCGCTGCTCGAGCGCCTGCAGCAGGAATTGACCGGGGTGCTCGACTACAATGGCATTCCCATCCAGACCCGGCTGGGCCTGGGGGTGATGTCCCTGACCGACGACCATCCCACCGACTGGCTGCGTGCCCTGATCGCCACAGCCGACGATGCCCGCGCCGAAATGCGCGGCTGCCGGTATTTCGATCCGCAGCATGACGCCGCCTACCGCCGCGCCTTCGCCCTGCTCAGCGCCCTGCCCCAGGCACTGCGCGCCGAGGACCAGTTGAGCCTGGTCTATCAACCGCGCATCGATCTGGCCACCGGTCGCTGCCACAGCGTCGAGGCGCTGTTGCGCTGGCAGCATCCGCACCTTGGCCCGGTCAGTCCGGCGGAATTCATTCCGCTGGCGGAAAAGACCGCGCTGATCACCGCGCTGAGTCGCTGGGTCATGCAGCAGGCCATCAGCCAGGCCTATGCCTGGCAACGCGAGGGCCGGGGCCTGGGGGTGGCGATCAACATCTCCGCCCATGACCTGAACGATCCGGACTTCACCGAGCACACCACCGACCTGCTGCAGCGCTATCCGGTCGACCCCCGGCGCCTGGAGCTGGAGGTCACCGAGAATGCCCTGCTGGGTGACGTGGCGCTGATCCATCGGCAGCTGGCCGCCCTGCGCGAGCTGGGCATCGGCATCGCCATCGACGACTTCGGGACCGGCTACAACAACCTCTCGCACCTGCGTGAGTTGCCGGCCGACACCATCAAGATCGACCGCAGCTTCGTCCGCGAACTGACCCACCGCACCAAGGACCGGCTGATCGTCAGCTCGCTGATCGAACTGTCCCATCAACTGGGCTTTCGCATCACCGCCGAGGGTATCGAGACCGCCGAGGCCCTGGCCAGCCTGCTGGCCATGGGCTGCGACGAAGGCCAGGGCTTCTGGATCGGCAAGCCCATGCCCGAACCGGAATTGCAGGCCTGGTTGCTGATCCAGCAACCGGATCTGCAACGACGCCCTACGCGGCGTGCGCCGGTCTTCCAGCTGTTCGACAACGCCGCCAAGCACTGAGGCGCCCTGCCCCGCGGCCTAGCCGCGGGTTGGCGCCTCAGGCGCGCCGCAAGATCACTCCTGGGTGCGCTTGCGCGGCGGCGCGAAGCCGTCGGCCGACGTTGGCACCAGGGCGCCGGGACGGCGTTCGGACTTGGGTTTGGCCTTGCTCTTGGCCTTGCCGTCCTTCTTGCCCTCGGTCTTTTTCTTCTTCACACCCGCGGCCTTGCCCGAGGCCTTGAGCTTTTTCGGACCGCTGTAGCTGGCCTTGAGACCCGGCAGGTGACGACGCTCGAATCTCAGCTTGAGATAGCGCTCGATGCTGGACATCAGATTCCAGTCGCCATGGGTGACGAAGGAAATCGCCAGACCGGCCTCGCCGGCGCGCCCGGTGCGGCCGATGCGGTGGACGTATTCGTCGCCACTGCGCGGCAGGTCGTAGTTGATCACCAGGTCCAGGCCGTCCACGTCCAGGCCGCGGGCGGCCACGTCGGTGGCGATCAGGACCTTGACCGCGCCGCTCTGCAGCCGCTCCACGGCCAGCTTGCGGTCCTTGGTGTCCTTGTCGCCGTGCAGCACGAAGACCTTGAGGCCCTCGGCCACCAGGCGGCCGGTCAGGCGATCGGCCTGCACCTTGGTGTTGGTGAAGACGATGGCCTTGCGATAGGTCTCGTTGGCCAGCAGCCACTGCAGCAGGCGCTCCTTGTGCGGCGGCTCGTCGGCCAGGATCACCTGCTGCACCACGGCTTCGTTGAGCTCGCCGGTGCGGTCCAGCATGAGATTCTGCGGCTCGCGCAGGACCTGCTCGACCACCTGACGCAGGCTGTTGCCCCCGCTGGTGGCGGAGAACAGCAGGGTCTGGCGGCCTTCGCGCTCGCAACTGGCGGCGATCTGCAGCACGTCCTCGGAGAAGCCCATGTCGAGCATGCGGTCGGCTTCGTCCAGCACCAGCATCTCGATGTCCTTGAGATCCACGTTGCCGGCGTTGCGCTGCTCCAGCAGGCGACCGGGGGTGGCCACCAGGATCTCCGGATTCTTGCGCAGGCCGGCGGCCTGGACGCGGAAGTCCTCGCCGCCGATCACCAGGCCGGCCTTGAGAAAGGTGAACTGGCCGAAGCGTTCGATTTCCTTGGAGGTCTGCTGGGCCAGCTCGCGGGTCGGCAGCAGGATCAGGGCGCGGGCACCGGAACGCGGCTTGGGATCCTTGAGCAGGCGATCCAGCAGCGGCAGCAGGAAGGCCGCGGTCTTGCCGCTGCCGGTACGGGCGGTGACGCGCAGGTCATGGCCCTCCAGGGCCGGGCCCACGGCGGCGGCCTGGACCGGGGTGGGCGTCTTGAAGCCCAGGGTGTCGAGGGCCTTGAGCAGGCGCTCGTGCAGAGCGAGTTCGGTAAACACGGGGTAGACCTCGGTAAAGAAAGGCGGCCGCCACCGGCGACCGCAGGTGATCAGGGGACCAGACGGCTGCGGAACAGCGCCTGGTGCTCGCGGCACTGGGCGGCGGCGAGCAGGAAGACGCCATGGCCGCCGCGCTCGAATTCGAGCCAGGTGAAATCGACTTCCGGATAGAGCGCCTCGACGTGGACCTGGCTGTTGCCCACCTCCACGACCAGGATGCCCTGCTCGGTGAGGTGATCGGCCGCTTCGGCCAGCATCCGTCGCACCAGATCCAGGCCGTCGTCACCACAGGCCAGGCCCAGGGCCGGTTCGTGCTGGTACTCGGCCGGCATGTCGGCGAAGTCCTCGGCATCCACGTAGGGCGGATTGCTGACGATCAGGTCGAAGCGCTGCCCCGGCAGGCCGGCGAAGCCGTCGCCCTGGACGGTATAGACGCGCTCCTCCAGGCCGTGGCGCTCGATGTTCTGCCAGGCCACTTCCAGGGCGTCGTAGGACAGATCGCCCAGGGCCACCTCGGCCTCGGGGAAGGCATAGGCGCAGGCGATGCCGATGCAGCCCGAGCCGGTGCAGAGATCGAGGATGCGCGCCGGCGTGGCCGGCAGCCAAGGGGCGAAGTGCGCTTCGATCAGCTCGCCGATGGGCGAACGCGGCACCAGCACCCGCTCGTCGACGGTGAACGGCAGACCACAGAACCAGGCTTCGCCGAGCAGATAGGCGGTGGGCACGCGCTCCTGGATGCGCCTGTGCAAGAGCACCCCGAGTTCGTAGCGCTCGTCGTCTTCCAGGGCGCAGTCTAGGTAGCGGTCGGCGGTGTCCCAGGGCAGGTGCACGGCGCCCAGCACCAGGGCGCGGGCCTCGTCCCAGGCGTTGTCGTGGCCATGGCCGAAGAACAGCTCTTCGGCATGGAAGCGGCTGACGGCCCAGCGGATGTGGTCGCGCAAGGTGCGCAGGCGGGATTCGCTCATGAAAGGCTCCGGATGATCAGCCGCGCATTCTAACCCGCGCCCGGTCCGGCTGCAGGAACTTAACGCCGGACCCCTTCTTCCTAACCTAGGCTTGTTTGAAAAGTCGCCGAGCGAAGGTCAGGCAAGGCAAAAATCCGTGAGGAAGCGGAGTTTACGAGTGGTAAATGAGCATTCCGAACGGATTTTTAACGCAGCATGGCCGAGCGCAGGCACTTTTCGGACAAAGCCTAAAGGTCCAGTTAGGAGAACGTCATGAGCAAGACCGTAGCCGACCATCTCTGGGAGCGCCTCGGGCAGTGGAACGTCGAGCGCGTCTTCGGTTATCCCGGCGATGGCATCAACGGCATCATGGGTGCCCTGGGGCGGGTGGCCGAGCAGTTCGACTATGTCCGGGTGCGCCACGAGGAGATGGCCGCCTTCATGGCCTGCGCCCATGCCAAGTTCACGGGCGAGGTGGGCGTCTGCCTGGCCACTTCCGGGCCCGGGGCCATCCACCTGCTCAACGGCCTGTACGATGCCAAGATGGACCATATGCCGGTGGTCGCCCTGGTCGGCCAGCAGGCCGCCTCCTCGCTCGGCAGCGACTACCAGCAGGAAGTCGATCTGCACACCCTGTTCAAGGACGTGTCCGCCTACGTGGAGACGGTGGTGCATCCGGCGCAACTGCGGCATGTCATCGACCGCGCCTTTCGCGTGGCCATCGCCGAGCGCCAGGTGGCCACTGTGATCATTCCCAACGACATCCAGCAGTTGCCTGCGGTGGAAAGCCCGCCGCACCAGCACGCCAATGTACTTTCCGGGGCCGGTGCCATCCCGCCACGGCCCTATGCCCAGGAAGACGACCTGCAGGCCGCCGCCGACATCCTCAATGCCGGCAAGAAGGTGGCCCTGCTGGTGGGCGCCGGTGCCCTGCAGGCGCGCAGCGAGGTGATGGCGGTGGCCGAGAAGCTCAGCGCCGGGGTGGCCAAGGCGCTGCTGGGCAAGGGTGTTGTCTCCGACGAACTGCCCTATGTCACCGGTTCCATTGGCCTGCTCGGCACCGAGGCCAGCGATCTGCTGATGAAGGAATGCGACACCCTGCTGATCGTCGGCTCGACCTTTCCCTATACCGAATTCCTGCCCAAGGAAGGCCAGGCGCGGGCGGTGCAGATCGACCTGCATGCGCGCAACATCAGCATGAGGTATCCCATCGAGCAGCCGCTGCTGGGCGATGCCGCCGAGACCCTGAGGCGCCTGCTGCCGCTGCTGCAGAGCAAGCCCCACGACAAATGGCGCGCGCGCATCGAGAAGAGCGTGGCCGACTCCTGGCATTCCATCGAGCAGCGCGCTTTGGCGCCCGCCGATCCGATCAATCCGCAGCGGGTTTTCCATGAACTGTCCCAGCAACTGCCGCGTGACGCCATCCTCTGTGGCGACAGCGGCTCCCACACCAACTGGTATGCCCGCGACATCCGCATGAGCGGGCAGATGCTGGGGTCGCTGTCGGGCAAGCTGGCGACCATGGGCTGTGGCATTCCCTATGCGATCGCCGCCAAGTTCGCCCATCCGGATCGCCCGGTGATCGCCCTGGTGGGCGACGGCGCCATGCAGATGAACGGCAATGCCGAACTGGTCACCCTGCAGCAGTACTGGAAGAGATTCAGCAACCCGACCTTCATTGTCATGGTGCTCAACAACGGCGATCTCAACCAGGTGACCTGGGAGCAACGCGCCCTGGCCGGCGATCCCAAGTTCGCCCCGGCCCAGGACGTTCTGGACTTCCCCTATGCCCGCTATGGCGAATTGCTCGGCTTCAAGGGCCTGCGCATCCATCGTCCGGACGAGGTGGCCGATGCCTGGCAGCAGGCCTTCGAAGCGGATCGCCCGGTGGTGCTGGAGTTCGTCACCGACCCCAGCGTGCCGCCGTTGCCGCCGCACATCAGCTTCGAGCAGGCGCGGGCCTTCCTCGGCGCCATCGCCAGTGGTGATCCGAATCGCTGGGACATGCTCAAGCAGGGGGCCCGACAGCTGCTGCGCTAGCCCGCGCCTCTCAGGCTCGCCAAGGACCGCCGAGGCGTATAACCTCGGCGGCCTTACAGCGCCTGGGGTATGAGCATGCAGTTGCCCGAGCAAGACCGTTTCGATCCGCCGCCGCTGCGCCTGCGGCGGCCCTTTCTAACCTCCCTCGCCGCCGGCCTCGGCACCCTCTCGGTGCTGACGGGTTTGGCCGCGCTGCTGGCGGGCGGTGCCGCGCTGCTGCAGCTGCCGCAGTTGGCGCCCTATCTGACGATGGCCCGCGAGACCGCCCAGGGCTTTCTGGGCGGCGGTGCGCTGCTCTTGCTGGTCGGGCTCTGGTTGCGCCGCCGCAGCCAGCGGCGCTGGCGCTATCGCAATGCCTTGAGCCTCTCGCCCGAGCTCAAGCGGCGGCGCTAGCTAGCGCTGCCGCAGGCGTGCCAGGCCTCCGCCCAGCAGGCCGGTAAGGCAACCCAGCACCAGGCCGCCGACATGGGCGCCATTGGCGATGGAGCCGAAACCGAGCAGGTCGAAGACGCCGGTCAGGCAGATCACCAGCCAGATCAGCATCATGGCCACCACGCCGCGCGGCATGCGATAGGCCGGATTGGGCGCCAGCCACTGGAACAGCCAGCAGTGGCCGAGCAGGCCATAGAGCACCCCGGACAGGCCGCCGAACAGGGCCGGGCCGGTCCAGGCGTACTGCACCAGGTTGGAGCCGGCGGCGAACACCAGGGTCAGGAGCAGCAGCATCAGGCCGCCCTGGCGGAATTCGATGCGCCGACCCAGCTCCCAGTACCAGAGGGCGTTCATCGCCAGGTGCAGCAGACCGAAGTGCAGGAAGATCGGAGTGACCAGCCGCCACCATTCGCCACGGGCCAGGCTGGCGTCGAGATCGAGGAAGGCGATGTGCTCGGCGTCGATCAGGCGGAATTCCTGCAGCGTCAGGTAGTGGATCAGCGCCAGGTTGTCGCCCAGTTCGGTGGCCAGGCCCAGCAGCAGGGTGATGGCGAGAAAGACGGCGCTGACCGGACTGGCCTTGAGTTGCGCCAGCAGGCCGAAGCCGCGGGGTCCGCGGGGGGTCTGGACCTCGCCACGCGGATCGCCATCGGGATAGCGCTCATAGAGGCTGCGGGTCTCTTCGACCCGCGCCGGGTCCAGCACCCAGAGCACCTGGCTGTCGCCCTCTTCCACCACCCGGTGGCGGATCTGCAGGCGCCGCAGCAGGCGGGTGAAGCCCAGCAGGTCGCGACCCAGGGGCACGCGCAGCACGGGTTGCGGCTGGTTCATCGCCCCTCCTCGCGCTGGACGTCGATCCAGACGAACTTGGCCGGATCGATCTGGCGTTCGTCGTCGAGGCGGTAGGCCACCAGCTTGCCGTACTTGACCGCGCTGTAGTCCAGGCAGGCCAGGTTGGGCCGCAGGGGTTCGGGATGGCCATCGCGCCAGTAGTGACCGACGAACAGCATCGGCTCCTCTTCGCCATAGCAGAGCAGCCCGGCCTTTTCCTCGTCGCTCAGGGGTTCGCAGGCGATTTCCGCCGGCAGCGCATCCGGCTGGAAGACCACGTCGCCATAGGTTTGGGGATCGCTCTCCCAGAACTTGGTGCGAAAGCGCGCCCGCACGTAGCCGTCGCTGCCGGTGAGGCGCAGGCCGTGGGGCAAGGGCAGCGAGACGCCGTTGAGCAGGCGTGAGGCGACCCGGCTGGCGAGGCTGCCACCGACGATGGACTGGCGGACGAAGTCCTCGTCGATGCAGGCGTCCGGATAGTGGTGGAGGAGTTCGTCGATCAGCCGCTGATCCCAGCAGGCATGCACGATGCGGAAGTGACCGAAGTCCCTGCACAGCGGCAGGGTGTAGAGCCAGTCCAGGTGGTCCTGCCACTCGCCGGGATGATCGGCGAAGGCGGCCAGGGTCTCCTGGATCAGCTGGCGATGACGGGGGGTGTGTTCGCGCACCCAGGTCTGGCCGGTGCCGGGGAGCGCCGGGGTGTGCCAGGCCAGGGCATTGAGTTCGTGATTGCCGAGGATGCAGTGGGCATGGCCACCCTCGACCATGGCGCGCACCCGACGCAGGGCGCCGCGAATGCGCGGGCCGCGATCGACCAGATCGCCGAGAAAGATCGCCTGGCGTTCGGGATGCTGCCAGACGCCGTCCACCTGTCGATAGTCGAGGCGCTCCAGCAGCAGGTCCAGGGTATGGGCGCAGCCGTGGATGTCGCCGATCAGATCGTAGCCGCGGGGCATCAATCGTCTCCCAGGCGACTGCCCCAGCCGAGCTTGGTCCGGCAGATCTCGTAGTAGTTGTGATCCAGCGGGTGGATCAGCCTGAGCTTGTGGGGCTTCTTCTGAATGGTCACGGTATCGCCGGGTGCGCAGGTGAAATGATTCTGGCCATCACATGAGACCTGCGGATAGATCGTCATGTTCGGCGACACCAGGATCGACAGGGTGCTGTCGCCGGAGACCACGATGGGCCGGCTGGACAGGGTGTGGGGATACATGGGCACCACCACGATGGCATCCAGCTTGGGATGCATGATGGGACCGCCCGCCGACAGCGAGTAGGCGGTGGAACCGGTGGGGGTGGCGACGATCAGGCCGTCGGCGCGCTGGCTGCAGACGAACTGGCCGTCGATGTACAACTCGAATTCGATCATCCGGGTGGATTTGCCCGGGTGCAGCACCACGTCGTTGAGGGCATCGCCCTGGCCGATCATCTCGCCGCCGCGTTCGACGAAGGCATCCAGCAGGAAGCGCGTCTCCATCAGGTACTGGCCGTCGAGCACCTCGGCGACCTTGGTCTCCAGCTCGTCGGGGCGGATGTCGGTGAGAAAACCCAGCTTGCCGCGGTTGATCCCCAGCACCGGAACCCGCGGGCGCACCAGGGCGCGGGCGGCGCCGAGCAGGCTGCCGTCGCCACCGACCACGATCACCAGGTCGCAGATCTCGCCCATGAGCTTGCGCGAGACCGTCTGCAGGCCGTGGCCAGGCAGGACTTCGGCGATGGTGTTTTCCAGGATGACGTTGCGCCCGCGTTGCAGCAGAAAGGTCTTGAGCCGGCGGATGGTGTCCAGCACCTGGGTGCTGCCGAGTCGACCGATGATGCCGATGTTACGAAAGGAGTCCATGACGCGCCGGCGGCCCCGTTGGCTGGAAAGTGCGGAAAGTATGGGCGAAAGCCCGTGGCAGCGGCAAACCGCCCTCATCCGACCACGGGTCGCCGCCGGTGATCCGCAGCGGCCCGGCTTGGCCTATGCTGGCACCATGACGCCCTTCGCCGAGCTGCACGCCCTGCCCCGCCGCCTGAGCCAGCCCCAGGTGCGCGATCTCGCCTGGACCCTGGTCGCGCCGCCCTTGCTGGAGGCCGCCGACACCCGTCATCCGCTGGCCGCCAGCGACTGGGCGACCCACCCCGAACGTCTGGCCGACTGGCTGCGGCAACAGGACGCGGCCCCCGCGGCCCTGGCGACCTGGCTCGCCCAGGGCAGCGATCGCCGCCTGGGGCGCCAGTACGAAAGACTCTGGCAATTCGCCCTGGAGCGCGCGCCGGGGCTGAGGTTGCGCGCGGCCAACCTGCCCTTGCGCGACGGTGACCGTACCCTGGGTGAACTGGACCTGCTGGTGGAAGACGCCGAGGGGGTCCATCACCTGGAACTGGCGGTGAAGTTCTACCTGGGCGAAGGCCCGGCGGACGCGCCCCGCTGGCTGGGCCCCGGCGGCGAAGACCAGCTGGCGCGCAAGCTCGCCCATCTGCGCCAGCGCCAGTTGCCGCTGTCGGCCACGCCCCTGGCCCGGGCCAGCCTGGCGGCGCTGGACATCGCCCCGCCGCGGGCGGCGCTGTGGTTGGGCGGCTATCTGTTCCAGCCGCTCGATCGCCCCCTGCCCTGGCCGGCGGACGCCCTGCCATCCCGACAACCCCAGCTGTGGTGCGCGCGCGGGCAACTGCCGGAGGGTCCCTGGGAGGTGCTGCCCAAGGGCCACTGGCTGGCACCCGCAGTGGCCGACACGCCCTGCCTGCCGCTGCCGGACGGCGAGCCGATCTGGCCGCAATTGCTGGTGCGGCGCGATGCACGCGGCGACGAGGATGCCCGGCTGTTCCTGGTGCCTGGGGGTTGGCCGCTTCAGCCGCCGACCCACTTCGCCAGCTGAGGCTCCAGCGCGCGGCGGCCCTGGAGGCCCCCGCTGTGGATCAGCACCAGGCGACTGCCCGGGGCCAGCGCGCCGCCCTCGATTGCCTGGCGCAGGGCCAGCCAGAGCTTGCCGGTATAGAGCGGCTCCAGGGCAATCCCGGTCTGCGCCTCGAACTCCGCCATGGCCCGGGCCACTTCGCCATCGAGGCGGCCGAAGCCACCGCGGCTGGCGTCCAGCAGGCGCCAGTTCGGGGCCATGTGCTGGGCGAGCAACCGGTCGAGGTTGGCTTCGACGCCGTGCCCGGATGGCACCGCCAGGCCGCCCACCACCTGCCAGGCGGGATCGGCGGCGCGGATCACCCCGGCCAGGGTGGTGCCGGTGCCGGCGGCCAGCCAGACTTGCTGGCAATCGGGCCAGTCCAGGGCGGCGAGGCCCTGGCGCAACTCCGTGACGATGGCCGCGCAGGCCGCGGCGGCCTGCTCGTCGCAGCCCCCTCGGGAATGGGCAGCAACCCGGGATAGCGCGCCTGCCAGGGCTGCCAGAAGTCGGCGTCATGGCGACGGCGATAGCCGCCATAGCCGAGCCAGTGCAGGGTCATGCCCTGGGCCTGCAGATCCTGGACGGTGGGCGTCAGACAGGGCTCGCCGCGCAGCAGGCCGACAGTGGCGAAGCCGTCTTCCCGACCCAGGGCGGCCAGCGCATGCAGATGATTGGAGTGGGCACCGCCGAGACTGATGAGCCCACGGCCCTCGCCCCGGGCCAGGCGTTCGCGCCAGGGCCGCAGCTTGTAGCCCTTGTTGCCGTTATGCGCGGCCGGGCGCTGATCCAGGCGCAGCACCGCCAGGCGCAGGTCGCGCGGCGCCAGGGCGGCGAGCTGCACCTCCTGCAGCGCGGCGGGTGGGAGAGATGTCATCCGCCGGGGATTCAGAGATTGGCGACGTCGCCATCGCTGTCATCGCCGCGGTGCTCGGCGCACAGCGTCGAGCGCAGCGGATCGAACTGGGCGGGATGCTCGACCCGCACCACCGGCCGCCCGCAGCGCTCGCCCTCCACCTCGGCCTGGCACACCGGCTGCTGGTGATGCTCCAGCCAGCGCTGGTATTGCTCGCGGCTGACCTTGCAGTGCTCGGCGACATAGCCCAGGGGATCGGCGCTGAACCGCGGCACGTCCTGGCGGCTGAGGATCAGATGCCCCGCCCCCGGCTGGAAGGTGACGAACAGGATGCCCTGGCGCGCCAGGCGCTCCAGCTGGCCTTCGTTGCTGTCGCCGATCAGCTGGGCGCAGCGCTCGCGCAGCTGGCGGATGTCCTCCTGCAACTGGCCGTCCAGCTCGTCGCGGTACTTGAGTTCCACCTCGCGGATGGTCAGCTGATTCTTCAGCTCGCCCACCGCGGCGGCCACCCGGGCTTCGCTTTCGGCTTCGGACTGGATGCGCAGCGCCTCGATCTTGTAAAGGGCATTGCGCTCCAGGGTGCGCATCTGTTCGTTGAGTTCCTCGCGCTCCTGGCGGGCCAGGTCGTGCTGTTGCTCCAGGTGCTGGGCCAGGGCGGCGTAGCGCACCTCCAGCTCGGCCTTGGCGGCGCGCGCCTCGTCGGCATCGCGCTGCAGGCGGGCCAGGTCTTCCTGGTGCTGGCGGGTCAGGGTCAGCAGACGGGTGCGCTGGCCGGCGATCAGCTTGTCCAGCGCCTCCTGGTGTTCCTGGGCGAGGATGCGGCGGACCCGTTCGAGACGGGCCTCGACATCGATGCCGTCGGCGGCACTGGGATGATATTCCCCGGCCAGTTCCACCTCGCCATCGCGCGGCGCGACCAGACCCAGGCAGTCGCGGATCGCCTGCCAGTCGTCATGCTCGGCCTCGCTGCGCGGATCCCAGAGATCGCCCTGGTGCCAGGAGATCGGGCAGTGGCTGCGACTGGCCAGACGGATCGGCCCGGCGCCCAGGTCGGGACCGACATCGCCGCGCTCGGCCAGCTCCGTAAGCGGCAGGTCCCACTCCGGCAGCGGACTGCCCTGTGCATCGAAGGCCAGCAGGAAAAACACCGCGGCCTTGACCCGGCGGTGGTCGTCCAGCAGCAGATAGACGAAGCGATGGCGCCGTCCGGCGCAGTCGAGCAGCGTCTGGTCGCCCTGCCAGAGCGCCTGGAAATCGGGAAACAGCAAGGCGCGATTCACACCCTGGTCGCCGAACCCCAGCACCACCGGGGTCAGTACCGCCTCTTCGTTCAACGTCTCTGCCATCTCTCGCCGCGTGCTCTGTCGATCCCACATGAATACCGAGGCCGGCATCTCGCCAATTGGCGACCGGACCTGCATCCGCGCGCCGACCTCGGGCGGCGACGCGCTTGATCCGCGTCGCCGCCCGACTGCTCCAACGCGCCGGGCCCCCACCCGACGCATCAGGACGGCAGCTTAGCCAATCCTGGTCGGCGGGATGGAAGAGAGGCCAGACATTGGGACGAGGGTCGGTCCGGAACCGATGTTATGCGGAGTGGATCACAGAAATCATCCCTGATTGCAACGAAGAGTTACAGCTCGGCGGCAAGGCGAGTGGCCTGATCGATGGCGCGCTTGGCATCGAGTTCGGCGGCGACATCCGCGCCCCCGACCCGATGCACCGCCATGCCGGCGCCGAGCAGTTCGTCTTCCAGCTCACGCAGGGACTCCTGGCCGGCGCAGAGCACGACGTTGTCGACGTCCAGCACCTGCTCGCCGCCATCGGGCAGGCGCAGGTGCAGACCGGCATCGTCGATGCCCAGGTATTCCACCCCGCCAATGGCCTTGACGCCGCGCTGCTGCAGGCGCGCGCGGTGGATCCAGCCGGTGGTCTTGCCCAGGCCCTTGCCGGGCTTGCCCGGCTTGCGCTGCAGTAGCCAGACCTCGCGCGGCACCGCCGGCGGCGCGGCCGGGGCCAGGCCGCCACGGCTGCTGAAGCTGGGGTCTATGCCCCACTCTCGGTAGAAGGCGGTGATGGGCTCCACCTCCTGGTGGCCATGGGTGAGGAAATCCGCCACGTCGAAGCCGATGCCACCGGCGCCGATCAGGGCGACCCGTCGGCCTACCGGCTTGCGCTCCAGCAGGACGTCCAGATAACCCAGCACCTTGGGATGGTCGACTCCCGGAATGGGCGGCACCCGCGGCGTCACCCCGGTGGCCAGGATCACCGCGGCGAAGCCCTCGACCTGCAACTCGCCGGCGCTGACGCGATGGTTGAGGCGGACATCCACCCCCAGTCGCTCCAGGCGCCGCTGGAAATACCTCAGGGTCTCGCCGAATTCTTCCTTGCCCGGAATGCGCCGGGCGACGTTGAACTGGCCACCGATCCGCTCGCTGGCTTCGAACAGCACTACCTTATGGCCGCGCTCGGCCAGGGTGCAGGCGGCGGCCAGGCCCGCCGGTCCGGCGCCGACCACGGCGAAGCTGCGGACCTCGGCGACAGGCAGGATCCGCAACTCGGTCTCGTGGCAGGCGCGCGGATTGACCAGGCAGCTGGTCAGCTTGCCGGCGAAGGTATGGTCCAGGCAGGCCTGGTTGCAGGCGATGCAGGTGTTGATCTCGTCGGCGCGGCCGGCGGCGGCCTTGGCGACGAAATCCGGATCGGCCAGCAGCGGGCGGGCCATGGACACCAGGTCGGCCTGGCCAGCAGCGAGGATGGCCTCGGCCACCTCGGGGGTGTTGATGCGGTTGGTGGCGATCAGCGGCACCCGCACCCGGCCCTTGAGCTGGGCGGTGACGGCGGCAAAGGCGCCGCGTGGCACCAGGGTGGCGATGGTGGGGATGCGCGCCTCGTGCCAGCCGATGCCGGTGTTGATCAGGCTGACCCCGGCGGCTTCCAGCCAGAGCGCCAGCTGCAGGCATTCCTCGGGGGTGCTGCCCTGCTCCACCAGGTCCAGCAGCGAGAGACGGAAGATGATCAGGAAATCCGGACCGGTCGCGGCGCGGATGCCTTCGACGATGGCCAGCGGCAAGCGGCAGCGCTGGGCGAAGTCGCCGCCCCAGCGATCCGTGCGGTGATTGGTCCGCGCGGCGATGAACTGGTTGATGAAGTAGCCTTCGGAACCCATCACCTCGACGCCGTCGTAACCGGCCTGTTGCGCCAGGGTGGCGCAGCGGATGAAGGCGGCGATCTGCCCCTCCACCTCGGCCTCGTCCAGTTCGCGCGGGGTGAAGGGATTGATCGGTGCCTGCAGCGCCGAGGGCGCCACCAGCTGGGGGTTATAGGCATAGCGCCCGGCGTGCAGGATCTGCAGGCAGATACGGCCGCCGGCGGCGTGCACCGCACTCGTTACCGGCCGATGATGCTCGGCTTCCTCGGGGGTGGTCAGCTTGGCCGCGCCCTTGGCCACGGCACCCTCTTCGTTCGGCGCGATGCCGCCGGTGACGATCAGCCCCACCCCGCCCCGTGCCCGCTCGGCGAAAAAGGCCGCCATCCGCGCGAAACCGCCGGGCCGCTCTTCCAGCCCCGTGTGCATGGACCCCATCACCACGCGATTGCGCAACATGATCGACCCCACGGGCAGAGGTTCGAGCAGATGCGGATAGCTTTCCAAAGGGGTGGTATTACGGGGGGCAAGCTCGATCATGGCGGTCTCCGGTGGTTGGCCTTTCTGGGAAAGCCTGGCGCCACGATAGGAGGAGCGCGCCCCCGTCTCAATCACCGGAAATGACAACCTCTTTACCCAAATGCACAGCCGCCCCTTGGCAGTGGCTGTCTGGTCTCCTACCCTGAGCACCTTTATCCCGCCCGGCCCAGGAGGCCGGACCGCTCTGGAGTGCCGATGCGCAAGCTCGTGTTCCTGGTGCTGATCGCCCTGTTCGCCGTACTGGCGGGCTGGGTGGCCCAGCGGCCAGCCTTCCATTACCTGTCGGATCTGCGCAGCAGCCTGGCCGTGGACCTGACCACCACGCCGGCGGCCGCCACCACCGGCAACCTGCTGGGGATCGAGCCCGAGCTGATCGCCCTGGACTACGGCAATCCCGAGCGACTGCGCCTCAAGCTCGATGCCTATCTGGCCAATGCGCGGCGCCTGGGCCTGATCGGCGCCCAGACCATCGTGGTACTGCCCGAACACCTGGGCACTCCGCTGGCGCTGATGGGCGAGAAACCCGAGGTCTATGCCGCCGCCCGCAGCGAAGACGCCATCCAGTGGCTGCTGCTGGGCAATCCGCTGCGCGTGGCCCGCGCCTGGTTCCAGGCCGAGGGTGACCGGCGCCTGGCCGACAGCCTGTTGCGCATGAAGGCCTGGGACATGGCCAGCGCCTATCAGCAACTCTTCGGCGGACTCGCCCGCCAGTACGGTGTCACCCTGGTGGCCGGCTCCATCGTGCTGCCAGGTCCGACCCTGGTCGACGGCGAATTGCAGGTGGGCACGGGACCGCTGCGCAATGTCACCCTGGTCTTCGGACCCGATGGCAAGGTGCTCGGCCAGCCGCTGGTGCGGCCCCTGACAGCCCGGGAACGCGGCGACGATCTCAGTCCGCCCCTGCTGCGGCTGCAGACGCCGCTGGGCCGTCTGGGCGTCATCCAGGGCAGCGACACCGGTCGCGCCGGGGTGCTCGACGATCCCCAGGTGGAACTGCTGGCGATCCCCGCCCTCGCCTCGGGCGCCACCCCGGCACCGGCGCCCTTCGATGTGCAGCGTCTGCGCGCCGCCGGCATTCGCGCCGCGCTGGAAGTGCAGTTGCGCGGACGGCTCTGGGAATGGCACGCCGGCGGCGGCAGCCGGGCCTTCACCCCAGACGCTGAAGCCGCCACCGATCCTGCCCGGGCCGGCAGCAAGCTGATCAACCTGCGGCTATGAGCGCGCCGGCGCTGCGCCTTGGCGATCTCTCCACCGGCTTCGTGCTGGCGCTGGCGGCGGCCGTCGACCAGCGGGGCGCCGATGCCGCCGGCCTGCTGGCGCGCTTCGGCCTGAGCGCGGCGCGGCTGGCCGAACCCGGCGGACGGCTGTCGATTCCCCATTACATGCGCCTGGGCCACGCCGCCCTGGAGCTGACCGGCGATCCGGCACTGGGCTTGGCCATGGGTCGGACGATGCGCCCGGCCTTTCTCGGTCTCGCCGGCGTAACCGTGGGCCAGGCGCCGGACGTGCGCCACGCCGCCGAGACGCTGCTCAGGCTGGAGCCGCTCTATGGCCGCAACTACCGGGGTCGGTCGCGCTATGCCGCCCAGGGTCGCGACGCCTGGCTGCACTTCTATAGCATCAGCCCCTACAACGCCTACAACCGCTTCGTGGTGGACGCGGTGCTGAGCGCCTGGCTGGCGTTGCTGGGCACGGTGGCCGGCCAGGCGCTGCAACCGCGCCGCGTGCTCATCGAATACCCTGCCCCGGCGGACCTCGCGCCCTACGCGACCGCCTTTGGTTGCCCGGTGGAATTCGGCGCCGCGGAGAATGCCCTGTTGCTCGATGCCGCGACCCTGAGCCGGTCCGGTCCCGAACATTGCCCGGCCACCTGGCGCCAGTTGCTGGCGCTGAGCGACGCCGAGCACGGCCGGCTGACCCGCACCCGCGGACTCACCGAGCGGGTGGTCGAGGTCATGGGGCCGCTGTTGCGGCATGGCGAGCCGACCTTGGAACAGATCGCCAGCCGGCTGCGCCTGCCCTCCTGGACGCTCAGGCGCAAGCTGGCCGAGGAAGGCACCCAGTACCGCGCCCTGCTCAACCTGACCCGCCGCGACCTGGCCCTGGCCTATATCCGCGACACCGAGGCCAGTTTCGGCGAGATCGCCTACCTGCTCGGTTTCGCCTCCCCCGCCGCCTTTCAGCGCGCCTTCAAGCGCTGGACCGACCAGACCCCCGGCGACTGGCGGCGCCTGCAGCGGCAGGGCGTGGCCGGCTGAAGGGAGCATAGGCGCCGATCGTGGGTCCTAACTGCCTGATCCTTCACCAGGACTGCGCTCGCCCCATGCCCAATTTCCTGTTTGCCCTGCTACTGCTGTGCCTGGCGCTGCCGCTGCGCGCCGCCGAAACCCCCGCCCAGGCCGCGACCGGCCTCGATCCCCAACAGGCGCGCCAGGTCGCGGCCCTGTTGCAGGATCCGCAGCGGCGCCAGGAGCTGATCCTGACCCTGCAGGCCATTGCCAGCCAGCCGGCCAGCGCGGCCGCGACCAACCCGGCGCCGGCGCCGGCGAGCACGACAACCGCCGCTGCGCCGGCCACGGCCGCCACCTCGGCAGCAGGCGAAGAAAAGACGCTGGTGCCCCTGGAAGCCAATGGCCTGATCGCCCAGACGCTCAGTCGCGTCGGGCGCTGGGCCGACAACCTGGGCAGCGAACTGAATCAGGTACAGCGGGCGGTACGCAGCCTGCCGGACTGGTCGCGCGCCAGCTTCACCTCCGAAGCGGGTCGCCGGGCCCTGTTGCAGGCCCTGCTGACCCTGGCCACCCTCTTTGCCGCCGGCCTGCTCGTCGAGTGGCTGATCCGTCGAGCACTCCAGCGCCCTCGGCAACGGCTGCAGCGCCAGGCCGATCACGCCGACAGCCGCGCCCGCCGCCAGGCCCAGCAGCAGGCGGCCCAGCCGTCACCGCCTGCGGCCGCGGCACCCGCGGCCGAAGAGGCCGCCACCCGCCCGGCCGAACCCGCGGTGGCCCTGGTCATGACCCAGCGCGACGGCGTGGATCAGCTCGAAGAGGTGCCCATCGCCCCGTCCGATAGCGCCGCACCGGTGCCGGATGAGCCCGCGCCCAGCTCCATCCCGGCCGACCCCGCTCCCGCCAGCCCCGCTCGACGCAGCGGCGAAGAGCACTGGACCACCCTGCGGCATCTGCCCTTCGCGCTCGGGCTGCTGGTGCTGGAAGTACTGCCGCTGCTGGCCTTCTGGGCCATGGCGGCGCTGCTCATCCACTATCTGGTGGGCTCGGATGCCAACCTGCGCGAGCTGGTCGGCGGCTTCCTCGGCGCCTACCTCACCACTCGCCTGGCGCTGATCGTCATTCGCCTCCTGATCGACCCCGCCGCCCACGGCATCCGCCTGCTCAAGGTCAAGGCGCCCCTCGCCTGCACCCTGCTGCGCTGGCTGCACGCCTTCGTCGCCCTGATCACCTTCGGCCTGGCGCTGGCCCAGGCCGCGGACATCCTCGGCGCCAACGAAGAAGGCCGCGAGGCCATCGTCAAGCTGGTCTCGCTGCTGGCCCACCTGCTGGTGGTGGGGCTGATCTTCCACGTGCGCCGGCCGGTGGCCGCGCGCATCGCCGGGCGTCAGGATGGCAGTGGTGCCCTGGCCGTGCTGCGCGCCTGGCTGGGCCAGGTCTGGGCGGTGTTCGCCGCGGTGTTCGTCATGGGCGGCTGGACCATGTGGGCGCTGGACATTGAGAACGGTCTGCCGCGGCTGATGAACTTCGTCGCGCTGTCCGCCGGCATCGTCATCCTCGGGCGGCTGGCGGCGGTGTTCCTGCTCGGCCTGCTGGGTCGGCTGTTCCAGCCGGCGGCGAGCGAAGGCGCCAGCGGCAGCGATCTGCACCTGCAGCGCTACTATCCGATGGCGCGCTGGCTGGTGGGGGTGATCGTCACCCTGATCACCGCCCTGGCGCTGTTCCAGTCCTGGGGCTGGAGCGTGCTGGACTGGTTCGGCGAGGGCAGCATCGGTCGCAACCTGCTGTCCGCCTTCCTCACCATCCTCATCGCCGCCATCATCGCCGTGGCGATCTGGGAAGGGGCCAACGCCGCGGTGAACCGGCGACTGAGCAGCTGGAGCGAACGCGGCGATACGGTGCGCGCCGCCCGGCTGCGCACCCTGCTGCCCATGCTGCGCACCGGCCTGTTCATCCTGGTCGCGCTGATCGTCGGCCTCACCGCCCTGAGCGAGCTGGGCATCAACACCACGCCGCTGCTGGCCAGCGCCAGCATCATCGGGGTGGCGCTGGGCTTCGGCTCGCAAAAGCTGGTGCAGGATTTCATCACCGGCATCTTCCTGCTGCTGGAAAACGCCATGCAGGTGGGCGACTGGGTCACCGTGGCCGGGGTCTCGGGCACCGTGGAATACCTGTCGATCCGCACCGTGCGCCTGCGCGCCGGCGACGGCTCCCTGCACATCGTGCCTTTCAGCTCGGTGTCCGCGGTCAACAACATCAACCGCGGTCTGGGCAACGCGGCCCTGCGCATCAGCGTGGGCTACGAGGAAGACATCGAGCGCGTCATCGCCGAACTCAAGGACATCGGCGCCGGCATGCGCGCCGACGATGCCTTCAAGGACCTGATCCTCGCCGATCTGGAGATCTGGGGCGTGGACGCCGTCGACGGCTCCATGGTGACCATCGCCGGCCAGATGAGATGCCTCGACAAGGGCCGCTGGGGCGTGCAGCGCGAACTCAATCGCCGCATCCTCGAACGCTTCCGCGAGCGCGGCATCGAGATCGCCAATCCGCGCGCCAGTCTGCTGCTGCCCAGCGAAGCCGGTATCGTACCCTCCACGCCCATCCCGTCACGCCCTGCGGAGTAAACCCCGTGCAGTACCGCCAAGACGCCTTCAACGGCCTGATCATCGATGCCGCCTCGCTGCCCACCGACCGCGAGGCCTTTGCCCCGGCGCTAGCGGAGTTGCTCACCAGCGCTCGGCGCGAGGGACGCAACCTGATCTGGCTGACCCTGCCCCTGGCCCTCGGCGATCTGGTGGGGGTCGCCACCGCCGCCGGCTTCGTCTTTCACAACTGCCTGGAGCAGGAGCTGACCCTGGTCTGGCGCGGCACACCCACGGCCTTCGCGCCCTTCGTGCCGACCCACAGCCTGGGCGTGGGCGGCCTGGTACTCAACGACCGCGGCGAATTGCTGGCGATCCGCGAGCGCGGCAGCCAGGGTTACAAGCTGCCGGGCGGCCATGTCGAACTGGGCGAAGACCTGGCGCCGGCGGTGGTCCGCGAAGTCTGGGAGGAAACCGGCATCCGCAGCGCCTTTCGCAGCGTGGTCGGCCTGGTGACCACCCATCCCTACCGCTTCGGCAAGTCCAATCTCTATGTGGTCTGCCGCCTCGATCCGCTGAGTGCCGAGATCGCCATCCAGGATCCGGAGGAGATCGAGGACGCCCGCTGGCTGGCGCTGCCCGAGTACCTGGCGGATCCGGGCAACAGCGCCTTCAATCGCGAACTAGTGCGCAGCCTGGCGCAGGCCGAGGGCCTGCAGACGAGTGCGCTGAACAGCGAGCGCTATCCCAAGGCCGAGGTCTTTCTCGCTCAGCCGTCGAAGGACTGATCCATGCTCTCGGCCGGATGAGCGTCGCGCGGACGCCCCACCGGACGGGCGGGAATGCCCACCACCGTAGTATGGGGCGCCACCGGGTGCAGGACCACGCTGTTGGCGCCGATCTTGGCGCCTTCGCCGATCTCCAGATTGCCGAGGATCTTGACCCCGGCACCGATCATCACCCCGCGACGCACCTTGGGATGCCGATCGCCCTGCTCCTTGCCGGTGCCGCCCAGGGTCACCTGCTGCAGGATGGAGACGTCGTCTTCCACCACCGCGGTTTCGCCGATGACGATACCGGTGCCGTGGTCGAGCATGATGCCGCGCCCCAGCCGGGCGGCCGGGTGGATGTCGATGGCCAGCAGCCGATTGCAACGCGCCTGCAGGTGCAGGGCCAGCAGCCGCTCGTCGTTGCACCAGAGGGCATGGCTCAGGCGCTGGGTCTGCAGCGCCAGGAAGCCCTTGGAGAACAGGAAGATCTCCAGCAGGCTGGCATAGGCCGGATCCCGCGCCAGCACCGCTTCCAGGTCCGCGCAGGCCGCTGCGGTCAATGCCGGCCACTCGGCATGCAGGGCGGCGAAGCGCTCGGCGAGGGCCTCGGCCTGCCCTGGATCCTCCGCCAGGGCCTCGGCGCAGCGCCGGACCAGGGCTGCTGTCAGATCCACCGGCTGCAGCAGCGCGCGCGTCAGCCCCGCGGCCAGGGCCGGGGCATCGCGACGCCCGGCCTCGGCCTGGGCGCGCAGGAGTTGCCAGAGTTCGGGAGCGGAGCGAGGCGGCATGGCGGATAGGCGTCCTTAACTGAAGGCGCCCAGCTTAACGGGCACGGCGTTCAGCGTCTTGTACATCAGGGTGGTGCTGTCGCGGCGTTCCGGTTGGCGGGCATCCAGGGAATAGCCGGGAATCCTGCCGACCACCTGATAGCCGAGGGACAGATAGAGCGGCTCGGCATGGTCGTCGCTGCGGGTGTCCAGGGTCAGCAATTCCCGTCCTTCGGCCCGCGCAGCCGCTTCCACCGCCTGCATCAGCCGGCGCGCGAGTCCCTGGCGCCGGTAGTCCGGATGCACCAGCAACTTGACCACGTCCGCGCGGTGCGGCTGGTTGGCCGGGGTATCCAGCACCAGCTGCACGCTGCCGACCACCCGGTCGTCCTGCAGCGCGGCAAACAGCACCCGGGTGCCCCGGGCCAGGCCCGGCGCCACGGCTTCGGTCCAGAAACGGCGATTCACGCTGTCGGCGAGCGGCAGGATGAAGCCGATGCTGGCGCCCTGCTCGACACAGGCGGCCAGCAGGCGCTGAAAGTCATCCAGGTGACGGGTGAAGGCGGCAGCCTCGAGCTGCTCGATACGCAGGGACGCACTCATGGACACACCTCAGATCATGAACAGGAGATAACGGGCGCCCGCCGGACCACTGAGGAAGCGGCTGCTGCCCCAGAGGCGATAGCGCAGGCAATCGCCGACGCCCAGGCGGTAGGACTGGTCTTCGATCCACAGCTGCAACTCGCCTTCGAGCAGCAGCAGATGGTGTTCGAGGCCTGGGCGGGGCGATGCCTCGTAGCGGATGTCCACGCCCGGCCCAAGCGCGCTTTCGATGACCTCACCCGCCAGGGCCTGGGCCGGCGGCGACACCGAACGGCGGGTGAACGCCTGCGCGGGATCGCTCCAGATCTGCTGCGCCTGGCGCTGGACCTGGGCCGGATAGCGGCTTTCCACGCTGTGCAGCAAGCGCGTCAGGGTCAGGCCGTAGGCTGAACAGAGTTGCCCGAGCACCGCCGTGGTCGGGCTGACCTCGGCGTTCTCCAGGCGAGACAGCGTCGCGCGACTGACCCCACTCAAGGACGCCAATTGCTCCAGGGACCATTCACGCTCCAGGCGCAGCGCCTTGAGCCTTACCGCCAGTTGTTGATCCAGCATGACCACCTCCCGATTCAGGGAATTTTTCTCACATAAGAGAGAAAAGTGCAAGGTTACTGCTGTGCTACCCCTGTAGCATCAGGCCGCTGCCAAAGTTGATATCGCGTTAAACCTTATCGGAGAAACTCTTTACCGGGCACGTCGTTATATCCAGATGCCTTTCCGGACCATTCAGCAACGAGAGGCTCTATCCAAGCCGTCCGCATTCTTCCACCGGCATCGAAAGAGCGCTACTCTGTAACATCGAACAAGCAGGTACGCGCGACGAAGATGATAATTTTCAGGCGACTCCAGAACGCGACTTCGATAAAGGCGTCTGAATGCCTGAGGGCACCAAACCCCAGCGAAAACGCTCCCTACAGCAAGATGTTTCAAGAATTTTCAGCGCCAGACAGGGGTTCCAACCGGAAAGTTATTCCGACCTTGGCCGAATTCTTTTACAGCTCCTGTACAACTTTTCCGGAAACGGCTCTAGCAGGACAAAGTTCAAGTTTAAGTCTGTATCGAAGTTGCACCTCGTATAACAATATATCCCTCCATCAGCCCGCTCGAACTCGCTTTATGAACCCCTACTCTCAATATCCGAATCGCTTAGCCTTTGGGGGCACGCATTCAACTGTTCAATAATTGAAAGTGGGAGAAGTTCTTATGGCCAACAAAAGTAGCAATCCAGGTAACTTCGCCAACAATCGCGAGCGCGCCGCCGAGGCGGGTCGCAAGGGCGGACGGGCGAGCGGCGGCAACTTCGCCAACAACCCGGCCCGGGCGTCCGAAGCCGGGCGCAAGGGTGGCCAGAACAGCCATGGCACCCGCCGTCCCGAGGCCGCGAACGACGCCGCGGCGACCTGAGGCATTCTGCCCCCATGGCAGCCGCCTCGGATCAGAGACTCCGGGCCGGCTGCTACCTTTGCTTCTCGCTTACCCTCCTGCCCCGCCGCCCGCCGCCTATCCTGCTCCTCCAGTGAGTTCCAACTCACACAAATGCATGACCGTGCTACTTTTATCGGACAACCCGAGTGGTCCCCAGGGCTCGCTCTCCCTGCTTCTGTCCGTCTGCGCCGGTGCCCATGCTCAACAACATTCGCATCCAGAACAAACTCTTCGCCGGCTTCGCCGCCATCATCGCCCTGGTGGTCCTGCTGCTCTGGCTGACCTATGCCGCCTTGCAGAGCCTGGTCGACGCCAACCGCTGGGACAGGCACACCGCCGAGGTGCTGCTGTCGGTTACGGCGCTGGACAACAACCTGCTGGAAACCCGCGCCAGATTGCGCACCTTCTGGTACTCAGGCGCTAGCGCCGATGCCGATACCGCGCGCCAGGCGCTGACGTCCCTGACCGCGGCCGTCCGTGTGCCCCAGCAACTGACCCAGGACAACGCCAGCCAGCAGCAGCGCTTCGCGCGCCTGAGCGCCGATCTCGACAACTGGCGGCAGAACACCTTCGAGCCCCTCCTGCGCCTGCGCGAGACGGGCAACCTCAGTCCGGCTCAACTGGCCAACGAACCGCTGGTCACCGCCCTGTCCACCCAGGTCACCAACCTGCGCCAGCAGATCCAGGGCATAGGCGACGAAGAGCGCCGGCTGTCCGCGCAACGGGCGGGCCATACCGAGGAAGTGCGTGACCAGCTGACCTGGACCCTGGTGGCCGGCGGCACCTTCTGCGTCCTGCTGGCCGCCCTCATCGCCTGGTTGCTGTCCCATCACCTGTTGCGCTCGATTCGGCGCCTGACCGACACCGTGGCGCGCATCTCCGCCGGTGACAGCGGCGCTCGGGTGCAGGTGCTAGGCCGTGACGAACTCGCCCAGGTGGGCCTGGCCTTCAATCAGATGGCGCAGCAGATCCAGGACGACCACGCGCGCGAACAGGCGCTGATGCACCGCCTGCGCGCCGATGTGGACGACCTGCTCGGGGTGGTCAACCGGGCTGCCGCGGGCGACCTCACCGGGCGCACCAGCGTCACCGGCGACGACGCCATCGGCCAACTGGCTCGCGGCCTGAGCAAGATGATCGAGGACCTGCGCGGCATGATCGCCAAGGTGCAGCGCGCCGGTATCCAGGTGACCTCTTCCACCACCGAGATCGCCGCCTCCTCCCGCCAGCAGGAGGCCACCAGCATCGAGCAGGCGCAGACCAGCGTGGAAGTGCTGAGCACCACGCGGGAGATCGCTGCCAACGCCAACGCCCTGGTACGCACCATGGAAGAAGCCGTGCAGGTCGCCGACGAGACCACCCAGGGCGCGGAGCAGGCGCGGAGCAGCCTGGCGAGCATGGACGGCACCATGCAGCGCATGGTGGCCGCCACCGATTCCATCAACGCCAAGCTCGCCGCCCTGTCGGAAAAGTCCAGCCACATCAACAAGGTGCTGACCACCATCACCAAGGTCGCCGACCAGACCAACCTGCTGTCGCTCAACGCCGCCATCGAAGCGGAAAAGGCCGGCGAGGCCGGGCGGGGTTTTTCGGTGGTGGCCACCGAGATCCGCCGGCTGTCCGACCAGACCACCGCCGCCACCGACGACATCGAGCAGATGCTCAAGGACATGAATTCCGCGGTCTCCGCCAGCGTCATGGGCATGGACAAGTTTTCCGAGGAAATCCGCCGCAGCGTGCAGGAGGTGGCCAGCGTCAGCGATCAGTTGGCCGAGGTGATCGAGGACGTACAGAAGCTGCCGGCGCGCTTCGATATCGTCCTGGAGGGCATGCAGTCTCAGGCCGTGGGCGCCGGCCAGATCGCCGAGACCATCACCCAGCTCAACGACAGCACCCAGCAGACCACCGAGGCGCTCAAGGCTACCAGCGAGGCGGTCCAGTACCTGCAGCAGGCAGCCCAGGACCTGCAGAGCAGCGTCGCCACCTTCTCGGTCACTCGTTGAGCATGCAGATCCTGGTCTTCCAGCTGGCCGAGGCCGCGGCGGCCCTGCCGACGACGGCGATCCGCCAGGTGCTGCCCCTGCTGCAGCTCACCCGCTTTCCTGCGGCGCCCACGGGCGTCGCCGGCCTGATGAATCTGCACGGCGCGGCGATCCCGGTGGTCGACGTCACCGCCATGAGCGGCGGCCCGGCGGCCCGGGCGCGCCAGGATACCCGCATCCTGCTGGTGGACTTCACCCTGCCCGAGGGCGATAGCCATCCGCTCGGCCTGGTGGTGGAGGGTGTCGCCGGCGTGCGCCGGGTCACCGCCCGCGCGCCGCGACCGGCCGGCGTCCGCCTGCCCGACTACCCCTGGCTCGGCGAAGTGCTGGAGACGCCCGAGGGCCTCTGGCTGTGGCTGGAACCCGACCGGCTGCTCTCGCCAACCCTGGCCGCCCTGCTGTTCCAGGAGGCCGCGTGAAGCTCGATCCCCGGCTGGCGCCCCTGGTGCGGGCGCGCACCGGTCTGGCCATCGCCGACGACATGCTCGGTCGCGCCATCCGCCAGCGCCTGCGCGAGCGCCAGGAGGGCGATGCGGAGGCCTATATGGCGCGCATCCTCGACGACGAAGGCGAATTCGCCGATCTGCTGGACCTGCTGGTCATCCCCGAGACCTGGTTCTTTCGCGATCCCCAGGCGATCGCCCACGCCGCCCGCTTCGCCCAGGAGCGCCACGCCCGCAGCGGCGCGCCGGTGCGGCTGCTCAGTCTGCCCTGCTCCACCGGCGAAGAACCCTATACCCTGGCCATGGCGCTGTTCGATACCGGCCTGCCCGCACAGGCCTTCCAGGTCACCGCGGTGGACATCAACGAGCCGTCCCTGGAGCGCGCCCGCCGCGGCCTCTATGGGCGCAACTCTTTTCGCGCCCGCGACCTCGGCTTTCGCGATCGCTATTTCGAAGCCGAGGGCGATCGCCAGCGCCTGGCCGAACGGGTGCGCAACCAGGTGCGCTTTCGCCAGGGCAACATCCTGCAGCTGGGCAGTCTGCGCGACGGCGCGCCCTTCGACGTGGTGCTCTGCCGCAATCTGCTGATCTATTTCGACGACCAGACCCAGGGCCGTGCTCTAAGCCACCTGGCCGCCCTGATGCACGACGACGGCCTGCTCTGCGTCGGCAGTTCGGAAATGGTCAGCGCCATGCGGCATGGCTTCGCCAGCCTGGGCGTGGCCCACGCCTCGGCACTGGTCAAACGCCAGGCCGCAGGCGCCGAACCCGCGCGTCCGCACCCACAGCCGGCGTCGCCACGGCGCAAGGCCGCGGTGCGACCGCCGCCCCCGGCGCCGCCGCTGCCCGCCCGCCTGCGCGCCAGAAGCACACCCGCACCCGCTCCGATAACACCGGTCGCCAGCAGCGCTCAGCCGCTCGATGAAGCCCAGCGCCTGGCCGACGCCGGGCGTGGCGCCGAAGCCGAGGCGCTGCTGCGCAACCTGCTCGAGGCGGATCGCAGCCAGGCCGGTGCCCACTTCCTGCTGGCGCTGATCCTGCCCGACGACCGCGCCGCCGAAGCCGAGCGGGCGCTGCGCCAGGCCCTCTATCTGGAGCCGGGGCACTATCCCGCCCTCTGTCGCCTGGCGCTAATCTGCGAAAGAGCCGGCCGCCTCGACGAAGCCGGACGCCTGCGCGAGCGCGCCGCGCGCATCCAGACCCGCGCCGGTGACGACGCATGAGCCTGAATCGTGAACTCAGCGCCCTGGAGCGCGCCGCCTGGGCCGAGCACTATGCCGAACCCCTGGACGACCGCCAGGCGCGCTCGGCCAGCGCCCTGGTCTTTCGTCTGGGCGCCGAATGGCTGGGGCTGCCGGGCAGTTGCCTGGTGACCGCCACCGAACCCACCGCCGTGCACCGCGTTCCTCACCGGCGTTCGCCGCTGCTGCGCGGCATCGTCCCGGTACGCGGCCAGCTGCAGCCCTGCATTGCCCTGGAGCTGCTGCTGGCGGTGGCACCGGGTGCCCAGACCCGCGGCTTTCCGCGCCTGCTGCTGTTGCATGTCGGCCGCCGCGACTGGGCCGTGCAGGTGGACGAGGTGCTGGGGCTGCAGCGCTATGCCCCCGGCGAGGTGCAGCCGCCCCCCGCGACCCTGGGCGGCGACTTGCTCAGCTATCTGGGCGGTGTCTATCGCGAAGGCGAGTACCAGGTCGGTCTGCTCGATCTGCCACGGCTGGAGCGAGCCCTGGAGGAGGCGCTGCGATGAGCCAGCCACCGCGCGATGTGCGCGAGATGTCCCTCTATGATCTCTTCGCCAGCGAAGTGCAGAGTCATCTGCAGCCGCTGGATGCCGGCCTGCTGCGTCTGGAGCGCGATCCCTCAGACACGGGGGTGATCGAGCCGATGATGCGCGCGGCCCATTCCATCAAGGGTGCGGCGCGCATCGTCGATCTCGACGGCCTGGTGGAGTTGGCCCATGCCATGGAGGACTGCCTGGTCGCCGTTCAGGCCGGGCGCCGCAGGCTCGGACCGGCGGATATCGACCAGCTGTTTCGCTGCGTCGATGTTCTCGGCGAGGTCAGTCGCCTGGACGAAGCCGCCAGCCAGCGCTGGCAGCGCGAGCAGCGTGATGCCCAGCGGGCACTGGCGCAGGCGCTCAGCGCCACTGACAGCGAAGCGCCCCCGCCTGTCGTGGCCGCCCCCCAGGAGCCGATGCCTGCCCCGGCGGTCCAGGACGAACCGGCACCCGACGCCGAGCGCAGTCGGGATCCGCTGCGGGTGGACAGTGGTCGCTTCAACCAGATTCTCGCCCTCACTAGCGAGGCGCGGGTCATGGGCCTCGGCCTGCATGGCCTGGTCCAGGGCTTCCAGGGCTATCGCGCCGAATTGCAGGGACTGTTCGGCCAGGCCCAGGCGGTCAGCAGCGAGTTGCGTCAGCGCCAGGAAGGCCTGCTCGATCGCTATCAGCAGCAGCTGCAGGCCCTGGAAGCCTATGAGCGGCGCCTGCTCGGGGTCTGCCAGGGGCTGCTGGACGAGGTGCTGGGGGTGCGCATGCGCCCGCTGCGCGATGCCGTCCAGGGCTTTCCGCGACTGGTGCGCGACCTGGCCCGGGGGCTGGACAAGGACGCCGTGCTGCAGGTGGACGGCGCCGACACCCTGATCGATCGCGAGGTGCTGGCGCGGCTGGAAAGCCCGCTCAATCACCTCCTGCGCAACGCCGTCGACCACGGCCTGGAAACCCCGGCCGAACGCCGCGCTCTGGGCAAGCCCGAGTGCGGCCAGATTCGCCTCGAGGCGCGGCATGTCGCCGGCCGCCTGCAGGTCAGTCTGCACGACGACGGTCGTGGCCTGGACTTGGAGCGCATCCGCGCCGCGGTGATCGCCCGCCGCCTCAGTCCGCCGCCAGTGGCCGCCGAGCTGAGCCCGGCGGAGTTACTGGAATTCCTGCTGCTGCCCGGCTTCAGTCTCAAGGAGACGGTGACCGAGCTGTCCGGGCGCGGCGTGGGCCTGGACGTGGTGGCTGACGCCATTCGCGCCCTGGATGGCGAGGTCCGCCTGGAAACCCGCCCGGGGCTGGGCTTCAGCACCCACCTGCTGGTTCCGGTCAGCCGCTCCATCGTCCGCGCCCTCATCGTCGACATCGCCGGCGAGGCCTATGCCCTGCCGGTCAACCGGATCGAACGGGTGCTGCGTCTGGATCCGGCCGCGGTGCACTCGCTGGAGGGCAAGGCCTTCTTCCTGCTCGGCGAGGATCGCCTGGGCCTGGTCGCCGCCCATCAGCTGCTGGAGCTGGACGGCGCGCCACCCAGCGGCGATCTCGCCGTGCTGGTGATCGGCAGCGGCGACCGGCGCTACGGGCTGGTGGTGGATCGCCTGCGGGGCGAGCAGGGCCTGGCGCTCAAGCCGCTGGACGAGATCTTTGGCAAGTTGCGCTCGGTCACCGCCGGGGCGCTGCTCGACGACGGCAGTCCGGTGCTCCTGCTGGACGTCGCCGATCTGCTCACCGGCATCGAGCGCCTGCTCGGCGAAGGCCGCCTGCGCCAGGTGCAGAGCGGCGCCATCCTGGACAGCCGGCGGGTCAAGCGTATTCTGGTGGTGGACGACTCCCTCACGGTGCGCGAGATGGAGCGCAAGCTGCTGGAAGGCCAGGGCTACCAGGTGGAGGTCGCGGTGGATGGCATGGATGGCTGGAACGCCGTCCGCGCCGGCGAATTCGACATGCTGCTGTCGGACATCGACATGCCCCGCATGAACGGTATCGAACTGGTGGAACTGGTGCGCCGCGATCCGCGTCTGCATGCGCTGCCGGTGATGATCGTGTCCTACAAGGATCGCCCGGAAGACCGGCTCAAGGGCATGCAGGCCGGTGCCGACTACTACCTGACCAAGGGCAGCTTCCACGACGATGCCCTGATCACCGCCGTGCAGGACCTCATCGGAGCGCCATGAGAATCGCCATCGTCAACGATCTGCTGCTGGCCACCGAAGCCCTGCGCCGCCTGCTGACGGGCGACGGTCGCCATACGGTCGCCTGGATCGCCCACGATGGCGAGGAAGCGGTGGCGCGCTGCGCCGAGGACCGCCCGGATCTGATCCTCATGGATCTGCAGATGCCCCGTCTGGACGGCATCGAGGCCACCCGCCGGATCATGGCCCAGTCGCCCTGCGCCATCCTCATGGTCACCGCCACCCCCGACGACTGCGAAGGCGTGTTTCGCGCCATGGGCGCCGGCGCCCTCGACGTGACCGCCACCCCGGCCCTGAGCGGCGGCGCCGACGGCGGCGCCCTGCTGCGCAAGATCGCCCGTATCGAACCCCTGGTGCGCCTGCCGGAACGCGCCGCCCGCCCGCAACCGGTCAGCGCTGCCGCCCCCGCCGATCGCGCCCAGGCGACGCCGGACACCCTGGTGGCCATCGGCGCCTCCACCGGTGGCCCGGCAGCCCTGGTCAGTCTGTTCGAGGCCTGGGCGCCCACGCCCCAGGCCAGCGTGGTGCTGGTGCAGCACATCGATCGGCGCTTCGCCCCCAGCTTCATCGGTTGGCTCGGCACCCAGATCGCCTGGCCGGTCACCGCCGCCCTGCCCGGCGCCCTGCCCGCCCCCGGTCAGGTGTCCGTCGCCCTGGGTGACGACCATCTGCTGCTGGACGAGCGCGGTCGCTTCGCCTACACCGCCGAACCGGTGGATTACCCCTATCGTCCCTCGGTGGATGTGTTCTTCGACAACCTCGCCAGCCACCCGCTGCGGGCCGCCAAGGCCCTGGGGATCCTGCTGACCGGCATGGGCCGTGATGGCGCCAGCGGCCTCTATGCCCTGCGCCAGAGCGGTTGTCCGACCCTGGCCCAGGATGAGGCCAGTTGTGCCGTATACGGCATGCCCGCGGCTGCGGTTAGAATGGGCGCCGCGGAGCGCGTACTCAGCCCCACGCAGATCGGTGCCTGGCTGCAACGACGCTTCGGCAACGGCTCGCGGAACAGCATATGACAGGTCGCCAACAGGAGCGTTGGACGACGCAGTGGCAGGGACTGGCCAAGAAGAGACGCGGGACGTTTGACCCCGCCCGCACAAGGACTCGCAGTAATGGCCACGCACGAGGGTAATACCCTGGACAGCCTGACCGCACCCAAGGTGCGCCTGCTGCTTGTGGACGATCAGCTGATCATCATCGAAGCCCTGCGGCGGATGATCGCCGATCAGCCCGACATCGAGCTGCATTACTGCCTGGACGCCCACCAGGCGGTCAGCATGGCCCTGCAACTCAAGCCCACGGTGGTCCTGCAGGACCTGATCATGCCGGAGATCGACGGCCTGGAAACGGTCAAGCGTTTCCGTGCCGAACCAGCGCTGCGCGACGTGCCCATCGTGGTGCTCTCCTCCAAGGAGGACCCCCAGGTCAAGGCGCAGAGCTTCGCCACCGGCGCCAACGACTATCTGGTCAAGTTGCCCGACAAGCTGGAACTGCTGGCGCGGGTGCGCTACCACTCCGAGGCCCATGTGCTGCGCGCCCAGCGCGACGAGGCCTTTCGCTTCCTGCGCGAAAGCCAGCGCCAGCTCGCCGAGGCCAATATCCAGCTGCAGAAGCTGGTGGCCATCGACAGCCTCACCGGCATCAACAACCGCCGCCATTTCGACCAGACCTACGAAGGCGAATGGCTGCGAGCCCGGCGCAATCGCCAGCCGCTGGCCCTGCTGCTGTGCGACGTCGACCACTTCAAGCGCTACAACGACACCTATGGCCACCTCAGCGGCGATCTCTGCCTGAAGAAGGTGGCGGCGGTGCTCACCGAGCAACTCAAGCGACCGGCCGACCTGGTGGCGCGCTACGGGGGCGAGGAATTCGCCATGGTGCTGCCGGAGACCGACGCCGAGGGCGCGCTCAAGGTCGCCGAGGCCTGCCGGGCCGGTGTCGAGCGGTTGCAGGTGGCCCACTCCGGCAGCGACCTGGGCTTCGTCACCATCTCCATCGGCGTCGGCAGCATCCAGCCGCAGAGCGGTGACGACCACGAAGCCTTCATCGAGCGCACCGACCAGGCGCTGTACCAGGCCAAGGCCGAAGGCCGCAACCGGGTGCACCTGGTCAAGGGCAGCGGCAAGGACCTCCCGGCCTAGGGACGCGGCGGCTGCAACCTAGAAGCTGCGACTGACCAGGCGATTACGCCCTTCGGCCTTGGCCTGGTAGAGCAGGTTGTCGGCGGCCTTGAGCAGGCCCTCCGGGGTCTGCTCGGGGGTCGGATTACAGCAGGCCAGGCCCATGCTCATGGTCAGCCAGAGCCGGTCCTCGGCCAGCGGATGAGCGATGCGCAATTCGGCGATGCCCTGCCGACAGCGTTCCAGCACCGCCTCGGCGGCCGTGCGCGAAGCGCCCGGTAGCAGCAGCACGAACTCCTCCCCCCCATAACGCGCCAGGCAATCCCGCTCGCGGATGCGCTGTTCCAGCACCTGAGCGACCCGCGCCAGCGCCTGATCCCCGGCGCCATGGCCGTGGGTATCGTTGTACTGCTTGAAGTAGTCGATATCGAGCATGGCGATGGCCAGCGAGCCCCGCCGGCTGACCGCCAGCTGCCACTCGATCGCCAGCTGCTCGTCGAAGCGGCGGCGATTGCCCACTGCGGTCAGCGGATCCATGTGCGCCAGCTCTTCGAGCAGCCGCCGCTGGCGGGCCAGTTGCAGGTGCAGCCGCACCCGCGCCAGCACGGCCAGAGGATTGAAGGGCTTCTGGATGAAGTCGCTGGCGCCCAGTTCGAAACACTCCACCTCGCGGTGCAGGTCATTGGCCGCGGTGATGAAGATCACCGGGATGGCACTGGTCTCGGCGCGGCGCTTGAACAGCTGGATCAGTTGCAGGCCGTCGATGCCGGGCATCACCACGTCCAGCAGGATGAGGTCGGGGTGCTCGCGGGCGGCCTTGGTCAGGGCCTGCACCCCGCTCTTGGCCAGCATGATGCGCGCCTCGTCGCGCAGCAGGTCGCCGAGGACGCGCAGATTGCTCTTCTGATCGTCGACGATGAGGATCAACGGCAGGTCCGGACGGCGCCCCTCCATGGGCAATTATCTCGACCGTGATCCGGCCTGCCGCACCCGTCGCAGCAGATCCGCGGTGGCATCGGCGGCATGCTCGAACTCCACCTCGTTCACCCATTCGCGGATGCGCACCACGTCGGCGCTGTGGGGCGTGCTCACGCAGGCGCGCAACAGGGTGTCGAGGACCTCCTCGGCAGCGAAATCCGACGTTTGCAGGAGCCCGACCAGGCGTTCGAGCAGGGCCTCCAGCTCCTCGACCGTGCCCTCCTCGCCACCGGCCACCTCGACCAGGATCTCGTCGAGAGACGCCAGGCAGCGCTCAGCCTCGGCGTGCAGGCGGCGCACGTCCTCGCCGATGGGCTGGGCCAGGCGGATCCTGTTGGTCAGGCGTTGCGCCGCTTCCTGCAGGTCGATGGCGCCGACATAGGCGGCGGTGGCCTGCAGGCCGTGGGCGCACTCAAACAGCGCGGTGACATCGTCCGCCGCACGCCAGGCGGAGATCCGCCCCGGCAATTCGGCCTGTTGCACGCGGAAATCGCGGATCAGCTGTTCATAGAGTTCGGCGCTGCCGCGCAGCAGGCGCAGCGCCGACTCGGGTTCGAGCACCGCACTGGCACGCGCCCGCGCCAGCACGCCGATCTCCTTGACCTCCACGACCTCTTCCACCGCCTTGCGCTCGGCCCGTTGCAGCTGCTCGAGATTGGCCCAGGCGGCGATGATGCGGAACAGTTCGGCGGGATCGAGCGGCTTGACCAGATGATCGTTCATGCCGGCATCCAGGCAGCGCTCGCGATCGCCCGGCAGGCCGTTGGCGGTCATGGCGATGACCGGCAACCCGGCCAGCGCCGGTCGGGTACGCAATTCGCGGGTGGCCGACAGGCCGTCCAGGCGTGGCATATGGACGTCCATCAGCACCAGGTCGTAGCGCTGCTGTTCCAGCTGGTCCAGCGCGGCCTGGCCGTCTTCGGCCACGTCGATCAGGATGCCGCTGCCCTGCAGGAAGCCGATGACCACCTGGCGGTTGATGGCGTTGTCGTCCACCAGCAGCAGGCGGATGCCCTGCAGATCCACCACACTCTGGCCCACCGTCGGCGCGGCGACCGGCGCCAGGCCCAGTCCGGACAGCAGTCGCTGCACGGCGGGACCGGTAACCGGTTTGTCGAGAAGCTCCAGACCCGGCAGATCCTCGCCCAGGCTGCGCACCTCTTCCGCCTCGTAGGGCGAGGCCAGCAGGGTCACTGCCAACTCCGGCTGCCGGGCGCGCAGCTGGCGCGCCAGGGCCAGGCCGTCTTCGCCGCCCAGGCGCCAGTCGACGATGGCCAGTTCGAAGACCGACGTGGCCATGGCCGACAGGGCCTGCTCGGTGGATTCGGCTTCCACCACCTGCATGCCCAGTTCGCGTAGCCGTTGCCCCAGGGTGCGCCGGGCCAGGCCGTGGTCGTTCACCAGCAGGACCTGGCGCGGGGTCTGGCTGGGCAGCCGCTCGGGCTCGCCCACCACGGGCAGGGTCAGCCGCAGGGTAAAGCAGGAGCCGCGCCCGGCTTCGCTGTGGACGTCGAGGGTGCCGCCCATGAGTTCGGTGAGCTGGCGGGAGATCGCCAGGCCCAGGCCAGTCCCGCCATAGCGGCGGCTGATGGAACCGTCCGCCTGGGTGAAGGGCTGGAAGAGTTGTGCCTGCTGGGCCTCGGTCAGGCCGATGCCGGTGTCTTCCACCGCCAGACTGAAATGGGCACGACCGGCTTCGCAGACCGCGCCGACCCGGATCAGCACATGGCCCCGCTCGGTGAACTTGACCGCATTGCTCAGCAGATTGACCAGCACCTGCTGCAGGCGCAGCGGATCGCCTTCCAGCGCCAGGGGAATGTCCGGACCGCAATCCAGCACCAGTTCGACACCCTTCTCATGGGCCTTGAGGGCGCAGAGATTGAGGGTTCGTTCGAGCACCTTGGCCAGGTTGAAGCCCAGCTGTTCGAGCTGGGTACCGCCGGCTTCGTTGCGCGAATAGTCGAGCACGTCGTTGATCACGCTCAGCAGGGTCTCGCCGGAATCGAGGATCTTGCCGACATGGCCGCGCTGTTCGCCGGACAGCCTGGTACCCAGGGTCAGGCGGCTGAGGCCGATCACCGCATTGAGCGGGGTGCGGATCTCGTGGCTCATGGTCGCCAGGAACAGCGACTTGGCCGCGGCCGCCTCTTCGGCGCGAATGCGCGCCTGGTCCAGTTCGAGGGTGCGCTCGCCGACGCGCTGCTCCAGGGTCTCGTAAATCTGCGCGTGTTCCAGGGAGATCGCCGCCTGGGTGGCCAGGATGCTCAGCACCTGCAACCGCCCCGGGGTGAAGGCCTGGGCCAGCAGGTTGTTTTCCAGATAGAGGATGCCGATCAGGCGATTCTGGCGCAGCACCGGCAGGCAGCAGACCGACCGCGGACGGCGCGCGCGCATGTAGGCGTCGCGGACGAACCGACCGGCACGGGCGGCGTCGTCGAGAATCACCGGCTCGCGATGGCGAATCACATGGGACACCAGGGTCAGGGGCACCAGACCCTCGCCGGCATCCTGCTCGTTCAGCGCCAGCGGCAGTCCCTGCAGCACCTTGGGCTCGGCGGCGCCACTGCAGACCGAGGCCTGCACCAGCCAGCGCCCGCCCTCGGGCAACAGCAGCAAGCCATGCTGAGCGCCGCCCTCCTCCAGGATGATGCGCATCATCCGCGCCAGCAGCTGATCCAGCGCCAGTTCGTTGGAGATGGTCTGCAGCGACTTGAGCACCGACAGCCAGTCCAGGCGCATGATGTCGCTGGTGGACTGGGCCTGGGTGCGCTGCACCGTCAGGGGAGTGGCCTCGGCCACGCGCAACCAGTGGGGAAATTCGTTTTCCAGCGCCTGGGCCTTGGCTGCGGCGCCCCAGTGCAGATAGCTGCGCTGGGCGTCCTGCAGGTAGGACCGGGCGATGCGCGGACGCTGCTGTTCCAGCCAGAAACGCCCATAGAGTTCCTCGGCCAGCGCCGCACCCTGGCGGAAGCCATGCAGCCGCGCGGATTCCAGGGCCTGCTCATAGAGGTCCATGGCGGCGTCGGCGCGGCCCTCGCGGCGCGCCCGTTCAGCGGCCACCAGGTCGCGCTTGTGGGCGAAGTTTTCCGGGCAGTGCGCCGCCCAACCACTCAACCGATCCTGGGCGGTCTCGATCTTGGCCAGGGTCTCGCCCGCCAGCTCGCCCTCGGCGAGCAGGATCAGCGCCTGATAGAAGGCGTGCTCGGCGATGCTGAACCAGCCGAAGCTGGCCGCCAGCGAGGCCTCCATGGCTTCGGCGTGCTGCCGGGCCTGGGGCAGTCGGCGGAACAGCAGCGCCGCCTGCATCTTGTTGAAGTCGTAGTAGTTCAGGCAGAGGACATGGCCGCTGTCCTGCATCTGCCGCACCAGTGCCGCTTCGTCCTGGCCCTCCTCGTCCCAAGTCTCCTGGCTCGGGGTGAGGCCCTGCAGCAGGCGCAGCGACTGGCGCAGGATGGTGAAGATCTCCAGGGTGTTGGGATCGCCGATCCCTAGCAGGATCCGCTCGATCTCCGCGGTTTCGCCGAGGATGTCGTCCAGCGGCGCGCCGGCGTGCTGCAGGTGCTTGAGGATGTGGAAGGCGCTGTAGGCGGTGAAGATGATCTCGCCGGTGCGCTGACCGGCCGCCAGGGCCTCGCGCAGCAGGGCGACGTTGTCCGCTATGGGGCTCGACCAGGGGCTGTTGGTCACCGCGAACATGGTGTAGACCTTGCACTTGAGCGGCAGATTGCCGGTGCGGTCGACCAGGTCGACGGCCAGCCGCCCGACCTGATAACCCAGCTCGTAGCGACCGTGGAAGGCCGACAGCAGCGAGCCGTAGTTGGCATAGCCGAAGGGCGAGAGATCGCCGTTGCCGTACTGGATCGACAGCTTGACGATGCGCATGACCGCCAGCAGGCTCATTGGCAGGTCGACGTTGATCGCCGGCCCCCAGAGCAGGCCCAGCAGGCGGATCAGCAACTGGGCGCGCGGGTCTTCCATGCGCGGCAGGTCGAGCAGCGCCGCCGGGTTGCGCGTGGCCAGCCAGGCCTCGACCTCGGCGCTGTCGGCGCCAATGGCCTGATTGATGGCGTCCGGTGCCTCCGGCCAGGGCTCGTCCAGTGCCTGGATACCGGCCTTGGCCACGGTCAGGGCTTCGGTAAAGCGCCCGAGGCCGCTGTAGAGATCGATCTGCAGGGCCCGCACCCCGGCTTCCTCGAAGGTGCTGCGCGCGCGCGGCAACAGCAGTTCGCAGATGCGCAGGGCTTCGGTGGCATCGCCACAGAGGTGCGCGACCTCGGCCCATTCCCGATGCAGCTGGAACAGCAGCGCGTGGCGGCTCTCCCAGGCGGCGGCGTCGATCAGCGCGACGGCCGTGCGCAGGAAATCCTGGGCGGCCGGATAGGCATTGGCCTGGCGCGCCTTGCGGGCGGCGTCCAGGTTTAGCTCCAGCAGCTGCAGCCGCTCGGCGGGCGTCTCGATCAGGGCGACGGCAAGGTTGAGGTGACTGACCGCGTCCAGTCGCGTGGCGCTGCCTTCGGCCAGATACAGCTGCCCGGCGCGCAGATGGACACGTTCGCGCTCGGCGGGCGCCAGCAGCGAATGGGCGGCATGGCGCACCTGATCGTGCAGGAAGCTGTAGTGGGTGGGCGTCTGCTCACCCGCCTGGCCACCCTCGGGCTCGGTGAGCAGGCCTTCCTGCACCAGCGACTGGCAGCGCCGGCGGATGTCCGCGGGCGATTCCGCCATCAGCGCGGCCAGGCGGTCGCTGGAGAAATGGGTGCCCAGGCAGGCTGCCCATTGCAGCAGCTGCGAGGTGGCGGCCGGCAGGTCCTTGAGCTTGCCCACCATGAAGTCGACGACGTTGTCGTAGACGTCCAGCGCCTGGAGCCGGGCCAGCTCCCAGTGCCACTGGCCGGTCTCGCCGTCGAATTCCAGCAGGCCTTCCTGCTGCAGGCTGCGCAGCAGCTGCTCGATGAAGAAGGGATTGCCAAGGGTCTTGTCCAGGCAGAGGCCGGCCAGGGCCGCCTGGTCTTCCGCCGGTGCCGGCAGCAGCTCGGCGATCAGTCGCTCGATCTCCACCCGCGACAGCGGTCCCAGCGACACATTGCGGATCAGCGCCGCACCCAGCAACCGTTCCAGGGCACTGCCCGCCAGCTGCTCTTCACGATGGGTCGCCACCAGCAGCAGCGGCCCCTGATCACCGCGGGCCAGCAGGCGCTCGATCAGCCGCAGCGACGGGCTGTCGGCCCACTGTAGATCGTCCAGCCACAGCAGCAGCGGCCGGGAGTCCGCGGCAAAGGCCAGCAGCAGCGCGATCACGGCTTCGTCGAAACGTTGCTCGGCCTGCAGCGGCGGCAATTCGGCCACCGGTGCCTGGGGCCCGAGCCAGCTGGCCAGCTCGGGCGAGACCTCGGTCAGCACCCCGGCATTGCCCCCCAGGCCCTCCACCAGGCGGTCGGCAAAGGCCTCGCCCAGGGTCTGGCCGATCTCCACCAGTTCGCGCACGGCCTGGCGCAGGGCGCCATAGGGCACCTCCTTGCCAAGGGTCTCGAACTTGCCGTGGGCGAGCAGCACCCGATCGCCCTGGCGGCGGACGAAGGCCTGCACCAGCGCCGATTTGCCCACCCCGGACTGGCCGCTGACAAAGACGGCTTCGCTCCGACCCAGGGTCGCCCGGGCCAGTGCCTCTTCCAGCAAGCGCAGCGGCGCGCCGCGCCCCTGCAGGGTACGCACCGGCACCAGTCGCGCGGGCGGATCCTGGTCGCCGAGGGCGAAGGACATCCGCTCACCGGCCTGATGGGCCGCCTGGCAGCGCTGCAGGTCCCGCAGGATGCCGAAGCAGCCCTGGTAGCGCTCTTCGGCGGCCTTGGCCATGAGCTTGTCCACCAGCGCCGCCAGCATCGGCGGTACCGTCGGCACCCGCTCGACCAGCGAGGGGGCGCGCATCGCCAGGTGCGCATGCACCAGCTCCAGCGGATCCTGGGCGCGGAACGGCGGCTCGCCCGCGAGCATCTCGTAGAAGGTCACGCCCAGCGCATAGAAGTCGCTGCGGTAGTCCTGGTGCCGCCCGGTCCGCCCGCTCTGTTCCGGGGCGAGATAGGTCAGCGAGCCCTCCAGGCGGCTGTCGCTGCCCTGGACGGCGCCAAAGGCCGTGGCGATGCCCAGATCGGTGAGTCTCAGGCTGCCGGTGGTGCAGTTGCAGACGATGTTGCGCGGATTGAGGTCGTTGTGGGCGATGCGCAGCCGGTGCAGCCGCGCCAGGGCGCGGACGATGGCCAGCGCCCAGTCGAAGAAGTCGTCCAGCGCCAGCGGCCCGGCGGCGAGCAACTCGGCCAGGTCGCTACCGCCGATGTCTTCGAGCACCAGCACCTGGCGACCCTGGTATTCCAGCAGTTCCAGGGCGGCGCTCACCGCCCCGCTGGCACTGGCGCGGCGGGTCAGCTCGAATTCATGGCGCAGCCCGGCCTGGGCCTGGGGCGTGGGATAGTCGGCGGCCAGCTGCTTGAGGATCACCGGCTGGCCATCGACCAGGCGCGTGCCGCGGTAGATCAGGGCATGGCGGCTTTCGCTCACCCGCGTCTTGCAGCTGTAGCCTGGAATCCTCAACACCGCGTTCGCCTCGATCCTCGGCCGACCGGTCTACGCCGCGCCAGCGCCTCAACTATTTCCGTTGCCTTGCTAAAGTCTCAAGGGAACTTTTCGATAAAGTGATATTACCCTAGCCATCATCTGGCATTCGTCCACTGGTGCAACAATTTGCACACTTCGGAGCAATAGGCATGGACGCTGTACCTTCTGTCCGCAAGATCGCCATCTTGGGCGGCGGCGTGTCCGCCGTCACCACCGCCTTTCGTCTTACTAATGAGCCCAACTGGCAAGAGCGTTACCAGATCACCCTGTACCAGCAGGGCTGGCGTCTCGGCGGCAAGGGGGCCAGCGGACGCAATGCCACCGACCACCAGCGCATCGAGGAACACGGCATCCATGTCTGGTTCGGCTTCTACTACAATGCCTTCCATAACCTGAGGCAGTGCTACGAGGAACTGGACCGGCCCGCCGGCGCGCCGCTGGCGACCCTCGACGAGGCCTTCTTCCCACATTCCCACACCGCCTTCGCCGACGACTTCCAGGCGCAGTGGACCACCTGGCCCATCGACACCCTGGCGTTGCCCGGCAAGCCCGGCGAGGGCTGGAATCCCAAGCCCTTCATGGCCGCCCTCGGCGATCTGCTGGAGTGGCTGCTGCGGCTGGGCGAGGTGGACGAGACCCCGACCGCCGCTGCGCCAGGTGGCCTGTTCGCCCGGCTGCGCGCACATTGCCGCGAGGAGCTGCAAGAGCGACTCCTGAACGAGGCGGAGCGCCAGCTGCAGCAGGCCCGCACGGCGCTGTCCGACGGCGTCGACCATCCCGTGCTGCTGGCGCTGCTGCGCAAGCTCCGCGGCCTGCTCGGCGACATCCTGCACGACCGCAGTCAGACCCACGTCAAGGCCCACCGGCTGTGGCTGCTGATGGACTTCGGCCTGACCGTGCTGATCGGCATGCTCGCCGACGAGGTCTATGCCAAAGGCTTCGCGGCGCTCAACGCAGAAACCTTCCAGGCCTGGCTGAGCCGTCATGGCGCCAGCGCCGCGACCCTGGACGGCGCGGTGCTCAAGTCCCTGCACGGCGGCATCTTCGCCTATCGCGACGGCGATCTCGCCCAGCCCGACGTCGAGGCCGGCACCGTGTTGCGCGCCGCCCTGCTGGCCCTGACCACGGCCAAGGGCTCCTTTATCTGGCGCATGCAGGCCGGCATGGGCGACGTGGTCTTCGCGCCCTACTACGAGGTGCTCGCGCGCCGCGGGGTGGACTTCCGCTTCTTCCACCAGGTGACCGCCATCGAAGCCGCCGACGACGGCCAGGGGCCGCGGGTGACGCGCCTCCAGATCCAGCGCCAGGTCAGGCTCAAGGGCGCCGCCTACCAGCCGCTGGTGGACGTCAAGGGCCTGCCCTGCTGGCCCTCGGCGCCGCTGTACGAGCAGCTCGACGACCAGATCGCCCGGGACCTGCAGGAGGGCCAGATCAACCTGGAATCCAACTGGAGCGGCTGGCAAGGCGTCGAGCGGCTGGAACTGCAGGTCGACCGCGACTTCGACGAGGTGGTGCTGGGGATCTCCGTGGCCGGCCTGGCCGATCTGGCCCCCAGCCTGTGCGCCCTGGACCCGGCGTTCGCGCGCATGACCCGGCAGGTGGCTACCGTCGCCACCCAGGCCGTGCAACTCTGGCAGAACCGCGACGCCTGGCAACTGGGCTGGAGCGGCTCGCCCGAGGGCGGCCAGGCCCCCGAGCTGCTGGGCTTCGCCGCCCAGGCGATGGACTCCTGGGCCGATGTCAGCTACCTGGTGGACCGAGAGGACTGGTCGAGCGGCACGCCGCCGGCGGACATCAGCTATTTCTGCGGGGTGCTCGCCGCCGCGGCCGCTCCGCCCATCGGCAAAAAGGATGACTACCCGCAGCAGGAAGCCGCCAAGGTGAAGCAGGCCTTCCTCGACCTCATGAACGGCAAGCTGGGTGCCTATTGGCCGGAAGCCGTGACCCCGGCGGGCTATCGCTGGGACTTCCTGCTGGCACCCGCCGAGGTCCAGGGCCAGGCGCGCTTCGACTATCAATATTGGCGCGCCAACGTCGATCCCAGCGAGCGCTATGTGCAGAGTGTGGCCGGCAGCAGCTGCCATCGGCTGACCACCGACGGCAGCGTCTGCCGCAACCTCTACCTGACCGGCGACTGGATCGACAACGGCTTCAACATGGGCTGCGTGGAGTCGGCGACCCTATCCGGCCTGCAGACCGCTCGCGCCCTGCTCGGCCACCGAGAGGTCCTGCCCGGCGAGGACGCCTTCCAGTAGCGCCACCGTCTGGGCCGCTGCGCGCTCGGCGCGGTGGTCCACGGCTGGGGGATAGCACGGCTCGACGCCGTCCAAATAAGCCAGCAACTCGGGCGCCTGGTTCCAGACGGCGGCCTCGCTGTAGAGCTTGTGTAATTCGAAGCGGATCCAGCCGTCCATGAGGCGCACGCCCAGTTCCTCGATACCCAGCCCGTGCCCCTCGATGACCTCGCGATCCGCCTCGGTGAGGGGATAATGCGGGGGATAGAACTCGGCGAGGCTGACCAGCAACTTGACCGAGAAGCCGCGCGGATCGGCCAGCAGCGCACCCAGCTCGGCGAACAGCGTCGCCTCCTCCACCAGCGCCTGGGCGAACATCAGCCGATAGAGGGTGATGTTGAGGAACAGCTGACCTACCGCGTTCTCCGCGCGAGCCTCTTCCTGATGCAGGGCGAAGCCGGCGAGGATGGAGGCGTTGTGCGCCCGGTACCAGTGACGCGGGGTGGGATCGGCGATGAAGGTCAGCCAGCAGCGCGTCGGATAGGGCGCCTGGTCACCGGCCAGTCCATGCTGCGCCAGGCAACCGGCCAGCTCGGACAGATAGATGCAGTGCAGATTGACGTTGCGCCACCAGGCGCTGCCGGTCACCGGATCCAGGACACCGGCCTGGATTTCCCAGTCGAGAAAGGCCAGCTCCGAATCGCCATAGCTCAGGCCATCGTTGTCGGCGTCGCCAAAGCTCCTGTAGAAGTCCTCGCGGACCGCCCGCCGCCGGACAGGCACGTTCTCGATCTGGCGACAGAGTTCGCGGGTCGCCGCGACGGCGTCTTCATAGGTGTACATGCCTTCCCTGCCCTGCGTGTTGGAGTCCTGGCCGATCATGGCGCAATGGCATCACCGGCCTCCACGCGCAATAGGCTGAACGCACTAGAAGGGAGCTCCAGTGGCTGTCCCTCATGCCGCCAGTCGCCCCTGAGCGGATCGCCGCCCCGGGCGATCACCACCACGGGTCTTACCCGCCGGTGGTCGGACAGCTTGCGCTGCGGCAGCATGGCGTCGCGATCGTCCAGGCGCACCCGGAGGGGCAGATCGGCAACCCGCAATCGCCGTACCGCCAGCGGTGGGCCGGGCTGATCCACCGCCAGGGCCAGCACGAAGACGCTGTCCTCGGGCCGTACCCGCTGCGCCACCGCGGGCGCCAGGCGGACCTCCACTTCGAGCCCCGGCTTGGCCAGCGCCTGACCGGCCGCCCGCGCCGCCGTCTCCGCCCGGGCGATCCCCTGGGCGAGGGTGGCGCGCAGGGGATCGCCCGCTGGCAGCACGGCGACCAGCCGCTGCCAGTAGCCTGCCGCCTCGGCGTAGCCCCCCCGTTCGTAGGCAGCCATGCCCAACAGCCCCAGGGTGGTGGGCTCCCCGGGATTGGCGGCCAGGGCTTCGTCGGCCAGCGCCCGGGCCTGGGCATCCAGCTGGCGCCCGGCGGCGAAGAAGCGGGCCTGGGCCAGTTGCCCAAGGACCTCCGCGCGCCGGCCATCACGAGGAATGACCTGTTCGAAGGCGGCCACGGCATCCCGGTAGCGACCCAGGCCGGCATAGGCGCGTGCCAGCAGGTACCAGTTGTCGGCCGCCTGGGGTTGCAGTCGCGTCGCTGCCTCCAGATCGGCCAGCAGCGCCTGGGGCGAGGCCGGCGGCGCGGCGAGACGCTGACTCAGTTGCCAGGCCGGCCAGCCGCCCAGCAGCAGGTAGAGCCCCAGGGCCAGGGCCGGGCCGCCCAAGGCGACCGCGACCCCCAGGCGACGGCCGCGGCGCTGGGGCGAAGCCTCCTCGGCAGGACTGTCGGCGAGCAGGCTGCGGCCGGCCTCGGCTTCGGCCAGCGCCAGGGCCTGGTCGTCCAGCTCGCCCCGGGCCGCCCGCGCCCGGGCTTCGGCCAGGCGCTCCTGATAGAGGGTGCGATTGAGCACCGCGCGCTGGTCCGCCATGGCGGGTCCGCCGCGCAGGAGCGGTACCAGCAGGATCAGCAGCGCCAGGATCAGCAGCAGCCCCGCCAATCCCCAGAAGGTCGGCATCATGGCTCCTCCTCCGCCTGCAGCGCGGCCAGGCGCTGGCGTTCGGCCTCGCTCAAGGCCTGCTCCGGCCGGCGCCGCCGCGTCAGGACCAGCAGCAGGCCGGCACCGCCCAGCAGGCCCAGGCCCGGCAGCAGCCACAGCAGCAGGGTGCGCCCCTCGAAAGGCGGTCGATAGCGGATGAATTCACCGTAGCGCTGCTCCAGGTGGGCGATGATCTCGGCATCGCTCTGCCCGGCCGCCATCAGGCGCTGGATCTCGCGGCGCAGATCGCCGGCGATGGGCGCATTGGAATCGGCCAGGTCCTGGTTCTGGCACTTGGGGCAGCGCAGTTCGCGGGTCAGCGCCTGGAAGCGCGCACGCTCAGCGTCGTCGCGAAAGCCATAGGGGTCGATGGCCGCCTGGCTCAGGATCGACCAGAGCAGCAACAGCAGCAGCCAGCCGGCCCTCATGGCGTCGCCACCAGGGCGCGATAGCGCGGCCCGAGGTCTGCGTCCCAGACGCGCTGATCGATCACCCCGACATGGCGATAGCGCACCACGCCCCGGGCATCGACGAGAAAGGTCTCCGGCGCGCCATAGACGCCCAGGTCCAGCCCCAGCCGGCCTTCGTCGTCGCGAATATCGAGCTGGTAGGGATCGTGGAACTCCGCCAGCCAGCGGCGGGCGCTGGCGTTGTCATCCTTGTAGTTGATGCCGTGGATCACCACGCCCTCGGCCTTGAGTCGAGTGAGCAGCGGGTGCTCTTCCCGGCAGGCCACGCACCAGGTGCCCCAGACATTGACCAGCGCCGGGCGGCCGAGCAGGTCCTGCCGGGTGAACAGGCGGTCGTCCTGCACGCCTGGCAGCGAAAACGCCGGGAACGGCTGGCCGACCAGCGCCGACGGCAGGGCCTGGGGATCGCGATAGAGCCCGCGAAAGAGAAAGCCGGCCAGCACGAGAAAGGCCAGCAGTGGCAGGCAGAGCAACAGGCGACGGCGCATCAGCGGGACTCCGCGGCAGAGGCAGGGGAAGACGACCGCCGGCGGCGATAGCGCGGATCGGCCAGGGCCAGCAGGCCGCCCAGGGCGGTGAGCAGGCCACCAAGCCAGATCAGCCGGACGAAGGGCTTGATCTGCAGGCGCACGGCCCAGGCGCCCTGCCCCAGCGGCTCGCCGAGGGCCACATAGAGATCGCGGGTCAGGCCGGCGTCGATGGCGGCTTCGGTCATCACCGCGCCACTGGCCAGATAGCGGCGTTTTTCCGGGGTCAGCAGGGCGACCACCCGGCCCTCGCGCTCGACCTGCAGCAGGGCGCGCTCGGCGGTGAAGTTGGGCCCTTCGTAGTGCTGGGTACCGGCGAAGCCGAAGCGATAGCCCTGGAGTTCGACGTGCTCGCCTGGCGCCAGGCGCAGATCGCGCTGCACATCCAGCTGGCTGGCCAGCACCACGCCCAGGGCCAGCACCGCCAGCCCCAGGTGGGCCAGGTGCATGCCCCAGTAGCTGCGGGGCTGACTGCGCAGGCCGCGGCGCCAGCCCAGCGCCGCCACCTTGCCCAGCGCGTCGCGCAGCGCGGTCAGCAGAATCCAGGCCGCCAACGCGAGCACCGCCAGGATCGCCGCCCTGGGCTGATCCAGCCACCAGCCAAGCAGACCGGCCAAGGCCGCGCAGCCCAGCAGGATGGGTGCCAGCAGGCGCGCCAGCCAGCGACCCGGGCTGCTTTTCCAGCGCACCAGCACCCCGACGCCCAGGGCCAGCATCAGCAGCGCCATCAGCGGCACGAACAGCAGGTCGAAATACGGCGGGCCCACCGACAGCTTGGCGCCGGTCAGGCTGTCGATCACCAGCGGATAGAGGGTGCCGAGCAGGACCGTGGCGGCGGCGGTCACCAGGATCAGGTTGTTGATCAGCAGCAGCGCCTCGCGCGACGCCAGGCCAAAGGACGCCGAGCCGCTGAGCGCCGGCGCGCGCCAGGCGAACAGCGCCAGGGAGCCGCCGACCACCAGCAGCAGGAAGGCCAGGATGAAGACGCCGCGGGTGGGATCGCTGGCGAAGGCATGCACCGAGGTCAGCACCCCCGAGCGCACCAGAAAGGTCCCCAGCAGGCTGAGGGAAAAGGCGGCGATGGCCAGCAACACCGTCCAGCCCTTGAACAGGCCGCGTTTCTCGGTCACCGCCAGGGAGTGCAGGAGCGCCGTGCCCACCAGCCAGGGCATGAAGGACGCGTTTTCCACCGGATCCCAGAACCACCAGCCACCCCAGCCCAGTTCGTAGTAGGCCCACCAGGAACCGAGCACGATGCCGCAGCCGAGAAAGGCCCAGGCGAGCAGGGTCCAGGGCCGGGCCCAGCGCGCCCAGGCCGCGTCCAGCCGGCCTTCCAGCAGCGCCGCCAGGGCGAAGGCGAAGGCCACCGAAAAGCCGACGTAGCCCATGTAGAGCATGGGTGGATGCAGGATCAGCCCGGGGTCCTGCAGCAGCGGATTGAGGTCGTTGCCCTCCCGCGGAAATTGCGGCAGCAGGCGGGCAAAAGGATTGGAGGTGGCGACCAGAAAGGTCAGGAATCCCGTGGCCACCAGCCCGAGGATGCCCAGCACCCGCGCCAGTAGCGCCTGGGGCAAGGCCCGCGAACAGCACGCCACCGCCAGACTCCAGCCCGCCAGGATCAGCGCCCAGAGCAGCAGGGAGCCCTCGTGGGCGCCCCAGGTGGCGCTGACCTTGTAGTACCAGGGCAGGCGACTGTTGGAGTTGGCCGCCACATAGGCCACCGAGAAGTCGTCCTGCAGAAAGGCCCAGGTCAGGGCGGCAAAGGCCAGCGCCAGGAACAGCCATTGACCGAAGGCGGCCGGGCGCGCCAGACGCATCCAGTCGGCCTGACCGCGCCAGGCGCCCAGCAGCGGCAGGGTGCCCTGCACCAGAGCCATGGCCAGCCCCAGCAGCAGGCAGAGTTGTCCGAGTTCCGGGATCATGGCGCCGGCCTCGCGCCGTCGAGCGGCCGTCCGGCCTGGCGCAGCGCCTGGCTCACTTCGGGGGGCATGTATTTCTCGTCGTGCTTGGCGAGGATCTGATCGGCCACCAGGCGCCCCTGGTCGTCGAGTCGACCCAGGGCCACCACCCCCTGCCCCTCACGGAACAGATCCGGCAGGATGCCGGCATAGCTCACCCGCACCTCCCGCTGGAAATCGGTGATGACGAAACTCACCGCCAGGGAGTCCGCGGCGCGCACCAGGCTGCCCTGCTCCACCATGCCGCCGGCGCGGATGCGGGTATCGCGCGGCGCCTCGCCTCGGGCGATCTGGCTCGGGGTATAGAAGAGGTTGATGTTCTGCTGCAGGGCGCTGAGGGCCAGCGCCGCTGCGCCGCCCACGCCCAGCAACAGCAGCAGGATCCACAGCAGTCGACGACGACGAACCGGATTCATGGCCGCCGCTCCCGTCGCCAGCGCTGGCGCAACTCCCGCTGCAGCTGGCGACGCGCCTGCCAGCCGTGCAGCAGCAGGCCGCCGAGGACGATCAGGGTCAGGCCGAAGGCCGGCCAGACATAGAGGCCATGACGCCCCATGCCAAGGGCTTGCGCCCAGTCCACGCCGCTCACGCGCCCTCCTCGCCCAGTTCCAGGCGTACCCAGCGACTGCGCCATTCGCGCCTGAGCACTTCCAGACGCATGCGCTGCAGCAGCACGCCGGCAAAGAACAGGTAGAACGCCAGCACCATCACCAGCAGCGGCAGCCACATGGCCGCCGGCATCGGGGGACGCTCCACCAAGCTGAAGGTGGCCGGCTGGTGCAGGGTGCTCCACCACTCCACCGAATACTTGATGATCGGCAGATTGACCGAGCCCACCAGCGCCAGGATGGCGCAGGCCCGGGCGGCGCTCTCGCGATGGTCGATGGCCTGCCCCAGGGCGATCACGCCCAGATAGAGAAACAGCAGCACCAGCATCGAGGTGAGCCGGGCGTCCCAGATCCACCAGGTGCCCCAGGTGGGAATGCCCCACAGCGACCCCGTGGCCAGGGCGATCACCGTCATCCAGGCGCCGATCGGCGCGGCCGCGCGCAGGGCCACATCGGCCAGCTTGAGGCGCCAGACCAGGCCGATGGCTCCGGCGACCGCCAGCAGCAGATAGCAGGATTGCGCCAGAAAGGCCGCCGGCACATGCACATAGATGATGCGAAAGCTGTCGCCCTGCTGATAGTCCGGCGGCGCCAGGAAGAGGCCCCACACCAGACCCACGGCCAGCAGCAGTCCGGCCAGCGCCAGGCAGGGCCCCTGCAGCCGGCCGGCCAGGCGATAGAAGATGGCGGGAGAGCCCAGGCGATGCAGCCAGGTCCAGTTCATGTCGTCCTCGTCATTGGGCCGCGCCGATGCGCAGGCCGGCGGCGATCGCCAGGGGGGCCAGGGTCAGGGCCAGCAGGGTTAGGCAGCCCAGCCAGAGCAGCAGCCCCGCTACCGGCAGGCCCAGCCGCGCCGCGTCCAGGGTGCTGGCGCCAAGGATCAGCACCGGGATCTGCAGCGGCAGATTGAGCAGGGCCAGCAGCAGCCCGCCACGGGCCAGGCCCACGGTGAGGGCCGCGCCGATGGCGCCGATCAGGGTCAGGGCCAGACTGCCCAGGGTCAGGGCCGCCAGGGTCGCCGGCAGGGCCGCGGCGGGCAGCCCCAGCATCAGCGCCAGTACCGGCGTCAGGGCCACCAGGCCGAGGCCGGCGAAGCACCAGTGCACCAGCAGCTTGAGCAGGACCAGCAGCGGCAAGGGCTGGGGCGCCAGCAGCCAGAGTTCCAGGGAGCCGTCCTGCCACTCGCTGCGAAACAGGGCTTCCTGACCGAGCAGCAGGGCCAGCAACAGCGCGATCCACAAGAGTCCCGGCGCCAGAGCGGCCAGCTGCTGGCTATCGGGCCCCAGGGCCAGGGGAAAGAGGGTCACCACCAAGGCATGGAAGGCCAGGGGCGTGAGCCACAGCGCCGGTCGGCGCCAGGCCAGGCGCCCTTCGCGCCCGAGGATGGCCAGCCAGGCGCCGCTCATCGACCAGCGTCCAGCCAGAGCAGCCGATGGGCGGCCGGGGCGGCTTCCAGCTCGCGGTGACTGGTCAGCACCAGGGCACCACCCGCGGCGCAATGCGCCTGCAGGCGCGCTTCCAGCCGCGCGCAGGTGCTGGAGTCGAGGGCGGTGAAGGGTTCGTCCAGCAACCAGAGCCGCGGCGGTTCGGGCAGCTGGAGACGGGCCAGGGCGACGCGGCGACGCTGGCCGGCCGAGAGCTGCCGGCAGGGCTCGTCCGTCCAGTCGGCCAGCCCCTCCGCCGCCAGGGCGGCCCGGCAGGCCTCCCGGGTCGTCGGGCGCCACAGATTGGCCAGGCTATGGAGATTTTCCGCCGCGGTCAGCCCCTCGGCGATGCCGGGCGCATGACCCAGCCAGAGCAGTTCGCCGGCGGCGGGCCGGCGTACCGTACCGGCATCCGCCGGCAGCAGTCCCGCCAGGATGCGCAGCAGGCTGGTCTTGCCACTGCCGTTGACGCCCCCGATCTGCAGCGATTCGCCCGCCGCCACGCTCAGACTCAGGTCGTCGAACAGCAGGCGACCGCCCCGTTCGCAACGGAGCGCGACGGCGTCGAGCAGGGGCTGATTCAAGACAGGGGTTCTCACGGCACTAAAGTCGGTCGGGCGCTGGCCGTTAACCCGGCACACGCCCTTGAAGGCGCGCCATTATACACAGGCGATTCCACCGGACCTGCCCGATGACTTCCATCTCCGCGATCCAACCCAGCGCTGGCGTCACGCCCGCCCTGCCCGTCCGGGCCGCGGCGGCGCAGGCGTCGGACGCAGGGGCGCAGATCCTGCAGGCCCTGCAATCCCTCGACGACCTGATTCCGCCCGGCAGCACGGCCACCGCCGAGGTGCTGGCCACCCGTCCGGCCGGCCAGAGCTTCCAGTTCCTGCTGCAACTGCAGCTGGCCGAGGGCGGCAGCGTCCTGCTCACCACCCAGAGTCCGACCAACAACCTGCCGGTGGGCAGCCAGCTGCTGGTGAGCACCCTCGGCTCCACCCAACTGGCCGTACTGCTGCAGAGCCTGGAGGGCGACGCGCCACCACCGCCGCTGCAGCAACTGGATCTGCGCCAGTTGCCGGTAGGCACCACCCTGCAATTGCGGGTGCTGAGCAGCCTGCTGCAGCAGCCACCCGGTGCGGCGCCTACCTACGAGGTGATCGCCAAGGCCCTGAGCTCCAGTCTCGAAGGTCGCCAGCTCAAGCTGGAATCGCCCCGCCCGGTGCCGGTGGGCAGCCTGCTGACCGTGGTAATCAAGGACAGCCAGGAGGTCACGGTGCTGCCCATGGCGCAGCGCCTCGACCAGCTCGACATCGACCGCCAGCTGCAGGGCCAGGGACAGCGCCAGCTGTCGATGAATGCCCTGCTGCAATGGCTGGAGGACGTCTCCGAGGCGGACCTGCCACCGTCGGTGGGTGCGGCGCTCAAGTCCCTGCTGGCCAATCTGGAACACACCGAGGCCCTGACCACCCCGCAGGGCTGGGCGCGCGCCCTGGCGCGCAGCGGTCTGCAACTGGAGCAGCAACTGCTGGATCGCGGCGGTCCCGAGCTTCAGGAAGACTTCAAGGCCAACCTGCTGCGCCTGGTGGATCGGCTACTGGCGAGCCTGCCGGGCGACGCCCTGCGCAATCCCCAGGTCGCGATCCAGACCGCCCAGCAGAATCTGCCCGATGCCTTGCGCCGGGCGCTGGGCGACGCCGCCACCGCCAGTCGCCAGCCCACCGCCCTGGACTTTCCCCTGGGTGAGCGCGATGGTCGCGTCCTCAGTGCCGCCAACGCCGAACTCGACGAATTGCTGCAACTGGCCACCGGCGTCATCGCCCGGCTGCAGACCCACCAGCTCGCCAGCCTGGCGCAGACCCAGGTCTTGCCGGACGGCTATTACCTCTCCACCTGGCAGACCGAGATCCCCTGGCGCGATGGCGAGCGCCTCGGCGCGGTGCAGGTGCGCTTCCAGGAGGAGCGACCGCCGCCAGACAGCCGCGGTGAAGCCCGCGACAGCCTGTGGAAGGTGGAACTGGCCTTCGATCTGGCGCCGCTCGGCCCGCTGCAGGTACGCGCCCAACTGGCCAGCGGCCGGCTGTCGAGCGAGTTCTGGGCGGAAAAAGGCGCCACCGCCACCCTGATCGATACCGAATTGCCCCATCTGCGCGAGCGCCTGCTGGCCGCCGGCTTCGTGGTCGGCGACCTCAGCAGCCGCCAGGGCCGTCCCGCACGCCATCCGCGCACCTCCCTCGAACAACGCTGGATCGACGACACCGCATGAGCACGACCGCCGCCCGCCAGGCCATCGCGCTGTCCTATGACGGCAGCAGCGCCCCCATCCTCTCCGCCAAGGGCGACGCCGAACTGGCGGAACTCATCCTGGCCACCGCCCGGGAGCATGAGGTGCCCATCTACGAGAACGCCGATCTGGTGCGCATCCTGGCGCGCCTGGAGCTGGGCGCGGAAATCCCCGAGGCGCTCTATCGCACCCTGGCCGAGATCATCGCCTTCGCCTGGCACCTCAAGGGCAAGTGCCCGGCGCATTTGGCCGACCAACCGGATCTGTCGTACGGTTGGGAGCGGATGCCGTAGATATCCAGCTCAATTCTCTTATTGGGGCCATGGGCCGCTCCTACAGGGAGTGATGCTTTTTGTAGGAGCGGCCCAGGGCCGCGATAGTCCACGTCAGAGCGGTTGCTACGGCGCACCGGCATGACCGCGACAAAACCCGCAAAAACCTGCCTTACCCCCGCCGCAACGAGTGCCCGACGGCGCCCTTCTCTTCCACCTTGGCCGCGTCCCACAGGGCATCCATCTCCTCCAGACTGGCCTCCTGGGGCGAGCGGTCCTGGGCTTTCAGCGCCTCTTCGATGAACCGGAAGCGCCGCTCGAACTTGGCGTTGGCCTGGCGCAGGGCGTCTTCGGCGTCGACCTGCAGGTGCCGCGCCAGGTTGACCATCACGAACAGCAGATCGCCGACCTCTTCCGCCACCTGGGCCGCCTGGCCGTTGGCCATGGCCTCGCGCACCTCGTCCAGTTCCTCCTGGATCTTGGCCACCACCGGCGTGGCATCGGCCCAGTCGAAGCCGACATTGGCCGCACGCTTCTGCAGCTTGGCCGCGCGACTCAGGGCCGGCAGCGCCGCCGGCACGTCATCCAGCAGCGACAGCTGCTCGGGCGCCGCGGCCTTTTCCGCCCGCTCCTCGGCCTTGATCTCTTCCCAGCGGCGCTTGATGGTCGGCTCGTCCAGCCGCGGCAGGTCCAGCGGGCCATGCAGGTCGCCATCGGGAAAGACATGGGGGTGGCGTCGCACCAGCTTGCGGGTGATGCCATCCACCACCTGGGCAAAGTCGAAATGGCCATCCTCGCGCCCCAGCTGGCTGTAGTAGACGACTTGGAACAACAGATCGCCCAGCTCGTCGCGCAGCTGCGGAAAATCCCGCCGGGCGATGGCGTCGGCGACCTCGTAGGCCTCTTCCAGGGTGTGGGGCACGATGCTGGCGTAATCCTGGCGCAGGTCCCAGGGGCAGCCGTGTTGGGGGTCGCGCAACCGGGCCATGAGGTGCAGCAGGTCGTCGAGCTTGTACATTGGGTGAATCCTGTCACTGGAAAAGAACGAGGCGCCAGGAGGCGCCTCGTGGGGGCATCGTCACCGGCTCAGGCGGCGCGATTGCGCCGGGCTTCGATGATGTTGGGCAGCTGGGAGATCCGTCCGAGCAGACGACCGAGGGCGTCCAGGCCGGGGATCTCGATGGTCAGCAGCATGTTGGCGGTGTTTTCCTCGCGATTGGAGCGGGTGTTCACCGCCAGCACGTTGATCCGCTCGTTGAGCAGGATCTGCGAGACATCGCGCAACAGACCGGAGCGGTCGAAGGCCTTGATGACGATATCGACCGGATAGGTCTGCACCGGCACCGGGCCCCAGCTCACCTGGATGGTCCGTTCCGGCTCGCGACTGGCCAGCTGCAGGGCGTTGGCGCAGTCCTGCCGGTGGATGGTCACGCCGCGCCCCAGGGTGATGTAGCCGACGATGGCGTCGCCCGGCACCGGCTGGCAGCACCCGGCGATCTGGGTGAGCAGGTTGCCCACCCCCTGGATCTGCACATCGCCGCGCTTGCCTGGCTTGTTGGTCGGCTTGCGCGGCAGGAGATCGAGGGTATCGACGCCCTTGTCCGGCTCCACCAGCTGCTGGGCGGCGTGCATCACATGGGCCAGGCGCAGGTCACCGGCGCCCAGGGCCGCCAGCATGTCCTCGGCACCCTTGTAGTTGACCTTCTCGGCCAGCGTATTGAAGTCCACCGGCGGCAGCGCCAGGCGCGACAACTCGCGCTCGACCATGGCCTTGCCGGCGGCAACGTTCTGGTCACGCGCCTGGAACTTGAACCAGTGGACGATCTTGGCCCGGGCCCGCGAGGTGTTGACGTAGCCGAGGTTGGGGTTGAGCCAGTCGCGGCTGGGCGAGCCCTGCTTGCCGGTGATGATCTCCACCTGCTCGCCGGTCTGCAGCTGGTAGTTCAGCGGCACGATGCGGCCGTTGATCTTGGCGCCACGGCAGTTGTGGCCGATCTCGGTGTGCACCCGGTAGGCGAAGTCCAGCGGCGTCGCGCCCTTGGGCAGGTCGATGGCGTGGCCGTCGGGGGTGAAGACATAGACCCGGTCCGGCTCGATGTCGACGCGCAACTGGTCGGCCAGGCCGCCGATGTCGCCCAGCTCCTCGTGCCATTCCAGCACCTGGCGCAACCAGGAGATCTTCTCTTCGTAGTGGTTGGAGGCCGACTTGACATCGGTGCCCTTGTAGCGCCAGTGGGCGCAGACCCCCAGTTCGGCCTCTTCGTGCATGGCGTGGGTACGGATCTGCACCTCCAGCACCTTGCCCTCCGGACCGATCACCGCAGTGTGCAGGGAACGGTAGCCGTTCTCCTTCGGATTGGCGATATAGTCGTCGAACTCGCGGGGAATGTGCCGCCACAGGGTATGCACGATACCCAGCGCGGTGTAGCAGTCACGCACCTCGGGCACCAGCACCCGCACCGCGCGGACGTCGTAGATCTGGCTGAATTCCAGGCCCTTGCGCTGCATCTTCCGCCAGATGGAATAGATGTGCTTGGCCCGGCCACTGATGTCGGACTTGATACCGGTGGCGGTGAGTTCGTCGCGCAGCTGCTGCATGACATCGGCGATGTACTGCTCGCGATCCAGCCGCCGCTCGTGCAGCAGGGTCGCGATCTGCTTGTACTGCTGGGGCTCCAGGTAACGGAAGGACAGGTCCTCCAGCTCCCACTTGATATGACCGATGCCCAGGCGGTGGGCCAGGGGCGCATAGATGTCGGCCACTTCGCGAGCCACCCGGTTGCGGCGCTCTTCGGTGGCGTTCTTGACCGCACGGATGGCGCAGGTGCGCTCGGCCAGCTTGATCAGGGCCACGCGCACGTCGTCGACCATGGCCACCAGCATGCGCCGCAGGTTGTCGACCTGGGTCTGGCTGCCCAGCACCATGGACTTGCGCGGATTGAGACTCTCGCTGATCGCCGCCATGCGCAGCACGCCTTCGATCAGCTTGGCCACCACCGGCCCGAAATGCTCCGCGGCCGACTCCAGGGTCGCCTTGCCCTCGCGCACCGCCCGGTAGACGATGGCCGCGATCAGGCTGTCCTGATCCAGCTTGAGATCGGCCAGGATCTCGGCCATCTCCAGCCCGGTATGGAAACTGGAGGTGCCCTCCGCCCAGGTGTGCTCGACCTGGCCGGAATTCTCCTCCGCCGTGCGGGCGAAGCCGCAGGCATCCAGCAAGGTCTCGCGATCGAGATTCGGATCCACGCTCTGGATGTGATCCAGCCAGGCGTGAAGGTTGATGCTGCCATCGACGTTGACTGGCTGATGCGCTCTGACCTGTACCATCTACCCCTTCCTCACGGCGGTGCCTTCGCCGGATTGGCTCGCATCGGTTGGCGAGCCGTCGTTACCCGGGCATCCCGCCCGCTTCGAACAACACCATGGCTTCCACATGGGCGGTCTGCGGGAACATGTCGAGAATGCCCGCTCTTGTCATGCGATAGCCCTGTCGGACCAGCTCTCCCGCGTCCCGCGCCAGGGTGGCCGGATTGCAGGAGACATAGACCAGTCGCCCGATACCCAGGCCGCTGAGTTGCCGGACCACTTCCAGCGCACCGTCGCGCGGCGGATCCAGCAGCGCCAGCGAATGGCTGCCCAGATCGGCGGGTAGCGGGTTCGACAGGTCCACCTGTAGAAAGTGCGCGTTGCCGATGCCGTTGTCACGCGCATTTTGTATTGCCCGGGATGTCATCGCCGCGACCCCTTCGATCCCGGTGACGGCCGCCGCCTGCCGCGCCAGCGGCAAGGCGAAGTTGCCGAGGCCGGAGAAGAGATCGAGGACCCGGTCGTCGGCCTTGGGCGCCAGCCAGTCCAGCGCCTGGGCGACCATGGCTTCGTTGATGGCGGCATTGACCTGGACGAAGTCGCCCGGCTGATAGGCCAGCGTCAGGTCCCAGGGCGCCAGCCGATAGCCCAGCCTGGCGGCGGCCTGGTCCGGTTGCGGCTCGCCCTTGCCCTGCCACCAGAGCTGGACGCCGGCCGCCGCGCAGAAGTCGCGCAGGCGCGCCTGGTCACCCGGCAGCAGCGCCTGGGTATGGCGCACCAGCAAGGCGGTTGCCGTCCCCTGGAAGAGTTCGACATGTCCGATCGCCTGGGGCCGTTCCAGCCCGCTCAGCAGCTCCGGCAGCGCCCGCAGCAGGGGCTGCAGTTCCGGCACCAGCACCAGGCAGTCGTCGGGGGTGACGATGTCCTGGCTGGCTTCGGCGCGAAAGCCCACCTCCAGGCGGCCCTGGCGTTCGTCCCAGCGCACCGCGATGCGGGCGCGACGGCGATAGCCGAATTCGGGTCCGACCATGGGCGCGGCCCAGGCCAGCGGCTGCACCCCGGCCAGCCGGCGGAACTGCTCGGCCAGGGCCTCCTGCTTGAGGGTCAGCTGATCGGCATGGGGCAGGTGCTGCAGGGTGCAACCGCCGCAGCGGTCGGCCACGCTGCAGGGCGGCGTACGCCGCAGCGGACTGGCCTCCAGCACTCTAAGGGTACGGGCTTCGACCACCTGGCTGCGGGCACCGAGCACCCGCGCCTCGACCCGTTCGCCCGGCAGGGCGCCGGCGACGAACCAGGTCCGCCCGCCTTCGTGAGCGATGCCGCGCCCGTCATGGGACAGCCGCTCGATGCCCAGCAGCTGCCGTTTGCCGGTCGGTACCCCGGTCGCCCGGGCGCCACCGGCCGGCTGGAAGCGCAGTCCGCCACCGCCCCGCTTAGCGCGCGTCATAGACGCCGGTCGACAGGTAGCGATCGCCTCGGTCACAGATGATCGCGACGATCACCGCATTGTCCACTTCCCGGGCGATGCGCAGGGCGCCCGCCACCGAACCGCCGGACGACACGCCGCAGAAGATGCCTTCTTCCCGCGCCAGGCGGCGCATGGTGTCCTCGGCTTCCTGCTGGCCCATGTCGATGATGCGATCCACGCGGCTGGCCTCGTAGATCTTTGGCAGATAGGCCTCCGGCCAGCGACGGATGCCGGGGATGGCCGCGCCCTCCTCCGGCTGCAGACCGACGATCTGCACCTTGGGATTCTGCTCCTTGAGGTAGCGCGAGGTGCCCATGATGGTCCCGGTGGTGCCCATGGAGCTGACGAAATGGGTGATGCTGCCATGGGTCTGGCGCCAGATTTCCGGACCGGTCCCCAGGTAGTGGGCCACCGGATTGTCGCCATTGCCGAACTGGTCGAGCACCTTGCCGCGACCTTCGGCCTGCATCCGGGTGGCCAGATCCCGCGCCCCTTCCATGCCGTCTTCCCTGCTCACCAGGATCAACTCGGCGCCATAGGCGGTCATGGCCGCCTTGCGCTCGGCACTGGAGTTGTCGGGCATGATCAGGATCATGCGGTAACCCATGATGGCCGCCGCCATGGCCAGGGCGATCCCGGTATTGCCGGAGGTGGCCTCGATCAGGGTATCCCCGGGCTGGATGTCGCCGCGGGCCTCGGCCTGGCGGATCATCGACAGCGCCGGGCGGTCCTTGACCGAGCCCGCCGGATTGTTGCCTTCCAGCTTGAGCAGCACGGTACTGCGGGTGTCGCCGGCCAGGCGCTGCAGGCGCACCAGCGGTGTGTTACCGATGCAATCGGCGATGGTGGGATAGTGCAGACTCATGAATCAGCTCGTTCCGCCAAGGGTGAAAGCCTTCCATGATACTCCCAAAGCCCCGCCGACCCTACCCGTCCGGCGCCTGGCTAGGGTCGGCGCGTGGCGGCACCGTCGCTGGCCACTTCCAGGGCCGCGGGCAGGCTCACTGACAGCACCCCCTCCGGACCCAGGTTGGGACGTATCTCGGGCGTCACCTGCATCCCCGGCAGTCCGGCCAGACGCTCGGCCAGTCGCTTGGCGGCATCGGGCGCCACCTTGCGGGTCAGGTCCTCGGTACCGGAATACAGCCAGAGCTGCACCGGCCGGGCCCCGCCCACGCCCTGGAATTCCTGCGCCCGCTTGAGAATGAAGCCCTGCTGCCAGCCGAAGGCGACATCGCTCGCCACATAGCGCTGGAACGCCTGCGGCTGTCTATAAAGGGTGTCGAGCACGAAGAGGCCGCCGTAGCCATGGCCCCACAGCGTCTGGCGATTGGGATCCACCGGCACGCTCTGGGTCAGCAGCGGCTTGATGCGCTGCTCGATCAGGTCGAGAAAGGCCCGCGAGCCTCCTGCCGGCCAGTCCTTGCGCACGTCATCGCGGGCGCGGCCATTGCCCACCGCCGGGGTGTAGTCGTAGGTGCGCTCCTGCATGGCGTCCGCGGCATCGGCGTAGCCGATCGCCACCAGCACCGGGGCACTCTTCAGCTTATGGGGCGACAGCCAGACATCCTGGAGTTGCGCCAGGGCGGCATCGCCATCGAGCAGGAACAGCGCGGGATAGCCCATCATCGGCGCCGGCTGCTTGGGAATACCGATATAGACCCGATAGCGGCGCTTGCCATCCGCCGAGTCGAGCAGGTGCGTCTCGAAGCTGTAGTACATCGACCCCCGCTCCACCAGGGTGGTCTTCTTCGGCTCCTGGGCCTGGGTCGGCGCCAGCCAGCCGGTCCCCAGCAACAGGGCCCCCGCCAGCATCAGACTGCAACTCTTCTTCAAAGGATCTCCTCGAACGCAACCGCACCGGAACGACCGGCAGTCCCTACCAGACCGCCGATGGGGTCAATGGTTGTGCACCGCGGCCAGGGACCGTGGCAGCCTTCGCGGATTTTCTCGAATCAGAGCGCCAGGGGGTGCGACCCCTTTCGCAAAGACTCTCTTTACATTTGGTAAAGGGGTTAGACTGGCCAAATTTCCTTTGGGGGACGTGCAGTGCTGGACGAATTGGGACTCAAGGGGCGCATCCTGCTGTTGAGCGTCCTCCCGACCTGCTGCATGGCGGCCCTGCTGGGGGTCTACTTCAGCTGGGTGCAGCTGTCCGACATGCGCAGCCAGCTCATCGAGCACGGCCAGCTGGTGGCCCAGCAGATGGCGCCGCTCATCGCCCCGGCCATGCGCACCGGCGACAACGACCAGCTCAACCGCATCGCCCAGCGTGCCCTCGACCAGGCCGATGTCCGCGCCATCACCTTCCTGGATGCCGACGGCAACGTCCTCGCCCACGCCGGTCCCTCGATGACGGTGGAGCTCACCGGGCGCGACTACCAGACCATCAGCATGAGATCCGGTCTGGACATCACCCACTTCAACCTGCCGGTGCAGACCCACGACCTGCGCCTGACCCGCAGCGACGGCAGCCCGGCCACCCCCCAGACGCTGGGCTGGATCCAGCTCGAACTCTCCCATCACGCCACCCTGCTGCGCGGCTATCGCAACCTGGTGGCCGGCCTCCTGCTGATCCTGCTCGGCCTGGCCTTCACTGCCTTCATCGCGGTGCGCATGGGTCGGCGCATCAACCGACCGCTGCAGGTGATCGCCCAGGGCGTCAGCCAGCTGCAGGAAGGTCGCCTGGAGACCCGCCTGCCGACCCAGCTCGGCAGTCCCGAATTCGACGAACTGGCCACCGGCATCAATCGCATGGCCGAAGCCATGGAAAACGCCCAGTTCGAGATGCAGAACAACATCGACCAGGCCACCGAGGACGTGCGCCAGAATCTGGAGACCATCGAGATCCAGAACATCGAGCTGGATCTGGCGCGCAAGGCGGCGCTGGAGGCCAGCCGCATCAAGTCGGAATTCCTGGCCAACATGAGCCACGAGATCCGCACCCCGCTCAACGGCATCATCGGCTTCACCAACCTGATGCAGAAGAGCGAACTGACCCCGCGCCAGCAGGATTACCTGAGCACCATCCAGAATTCCGCCGAGAGCCTGCTGGGCATCATCAACGAGATCCTCGACTTCTCGAAGATCGAAGCCGGCAAGCTGGTGCTGGAGAATCTGCCGTTCAACCTGCGTGACATGATCCAGGACACCCTGACCATCCTGGCGCCCTCGGCCCATGAAAAGCACCTGGAACTGGTCTGCCTGGTCTATCGCGACACCCCGACCCACCTGGTCGGCGATCCGCAGCGCCTGCGCCAGGTGCTCACCAACCTGGTGAGCAATGCCATCAAGTTCACCCACTCCGGCACCATCGCCGTGCGTGCCATGGTTGAGGAAGAGACCGACGACCACGCCCAGCTGCGCATCAGCGTCCAGGACACCGGCGTCGGCCTCACCGACGAAGACCGGCAGATGCTGTTCCAGGCCTTCTCCCAGGCCGACAATTCCCTGACCCGCCAGGCCGGCGGCACCGGCCTTGGCCTGGTCATCTCCAAGCGCCTGATCGAGCAGATGGGCGGCGAGATCGGCCTGGAAAGCATCCCCGGCGAGGGCTCGGAATTCTGGATCACCCTCAACCTGCCCAAAGCCCATGGCAGCGTCGAGAGCCACAAGCGCATCGCCCTGGCCGGTCGCCGCGTCGGCCTGGTGGAGCCCCACCCCCTCACCCGCCAGGCGCTGCAGCACCAGCTGGAAGAATGCGGCCTGAGCGTGGAGCCGTTCGAGACCCTCGAGCAGCTCAGCGAAGCCGTCGCCCATCCGGCCTCCGGCAAGTTGCCGGTCAGCCTGGCGGTACTCGGTGTCAGCGCCCGCAGCATTCCGCCGGATCTGCTCACCGAGCGCATCTGGGAACTGGGCCGCCAGGACTGCAACACCCTGGTCTATTGCCCGACCACCGACCAGGCGGTCTTCCATGCCTCGCTGCCCGATGTCCATTGCCAGCTGCATTCCAAGCCGGCCTGCAGTCGCAAGCTGGAGCAGGCGGTGGCCGAATTGCTAAACCAGCGGCCGCAGCGCAACGAAAGCGGTGGCCTGGGCATCACCGACCGCCCGCCGCGACTGCTCTGCGTGGACGACAATCCGGCCAACCTGCTGCTGGTGGAGACCCTGCTGACCGACCTGGGCGCCCAGGTCACGGCGGTGGAAAGCGGCTATGCCGCGGTGGAAGCGGTGCAGCAGGAGCGCTTCGACCTGGTGTTCATGGACGTGCAGATGCCCGGCATGGACGGACGCCAGGCCACCGAGGCGATCCGCGACTGGGAAGCCAGCGAGGGCGGCACCCCGGTGCCCATCGTCGCCCTCACCGCCCACGCCATGGCCAACGAGAAACGCGCCCTGCTGCAGAGCGGCATGGACGACTACCTCACCAAGCCCATCAGCGATCGGCAACTGGCCCAGGTCATCCTCAAGTGGACCGGCCTGCGCCTGCTGCACAGCTCGGCGCCCGAGGTCACCAGCCTCAACAGCGGTGGCCAGGACATCTCCACCCTGCCGGTAATGGATGCCGACGAAGGCCTGCGGCTGGCCGCCAACAAGCCGGATCTGGCCAAGGATCTCCTGAGCATGCTGCTCGCCTCCCTGGCCGCGGATCGCCAGGCCATCCGCCAGGCCCGTGAAGACGGCGATCGGATCGCCCTCATCGAGCGTGTTCACCGCCTGCATGGCGCCACCCGCTATTGTGGCGTACCCCAGCTGCGCGCGGCCTGCCAGCACAGCGAAACCCTGCTCAAGCAGGGCGCTCCCACCTCCAGCCCGGCGCTGGAAGAACTGGACGCGGCCATCGTCAACCTGTCGACCCAGGCCAAGAGCCCGCTCTAGCGGGCTAGTCCTCGAACAGCCTCAGCTGCAGCGCCGCCTCGCGCAGATCGGTCAGGCGCACGCCCACGCCCAGCAGCCGTACCGGCCGATTGCCCCGGCGGTAGGCCTGCTCCAGCAGGCGCCGATAACTGTCGAGATCGCGACCGGCACCCTGCTGCTCCAGGGTGGTCTGGGTGAAGTCGTGGAATTTGACCTTGATGAAGGGCCGCTCCGGGCGATAGCGGTCCGCCAGGCGCGTCAGGCGCTCTTCGAGCTTGGCCAGCAAGTCGGGCAATTCCTGTGCACAGGCGGCAGCGTCGGGCAGGTCGCGGTCATAGGTGCGTTCCACGCTGGCCGACTGCCGCTGGCTGTCCACCTTGACCTGGCGCTCGTCAATGCCATGGGCCAGCGACCAGAGGCGCTCGCCGAAGCTGCCGAATTCGCGCAGCAGATCGAAGCGCGACCAGGTCTGCAGATCGCTGCAGAGGACGATGCCGCGACGCTTGAGCTTGTCGGCGGTGACCTTGCCGACGCCGTGCAGCTTGGCCACCGGCAGCGCGGCGACGAAGTCAGCCACCTCGTGGGGAGCGATGACGAACAGCCCGTTGGGCTTTTTCCAGTCGCTGGCGATCTTGGCGAGAAACTTGTTAGGCGCGACGCCGGCGGACACCGTGATGTTGAGCTCCTGCCACACCCGACGGCGGATATCGCGGGCGATCAGGGTAGCGCTGCCATTGAACAGCTCGCACTGGGTGACATCCAGGTAGGCTTCGTCGAGGGACAGCGGCTCGATCAGCTCGGTGTAGTCCTGGAAGATCCCGTGGATCTGCCGCGACACCTCCTTGTAGACCTCGAAGCGCGGCTTGACGAACACCAGGTCGGGACAGAGTTTCTGCGCCTGATGGGAGGACATGGCCGAACGCACCCCGAAGGCCCGGGCTTCGTAGTTGCAGGTGGCGACCACCCCGCGGCGATCGGGGGTCCCGCCTACCGCCAGCGGCTTGCCGCCCAGGCGCGGATCGTCACGCATCTCGATGGACGCATAGAAGCAGTCACAGTCGACATGAATGATCTTGCGCTGGCGCTTGGGTGGGAGCTGGGCGAGAGAATTGTCCGGAGCCATGGGAGCAGATGCCGGGCCGGGCATGACGGCTGATTATCCGTACAGTAAGCCAAGACCGCCCGGATTTGTCCATGGCGAACGACGAATCACCCGTCAACCGACGTCTTGCAGCAGGCGTTGCCGGTGCACGACCTCTTCGCGCAGCTCATCGACCACCGCCTTGAGATCGTGGGCATGGTGCAGCTGATCGTAATAAAGGTGGCGTTCGGCGATCACGCCGTCGGGTGTGGTGATCATCAATCGTGCGAAATGCTCGCTGCGCTCGAAGAACTCGATGCGACCCAGGCCCTGGAGATGGTGGAGCAAGGTTTCCAGCAGGAGATTCATGGCGGCCCCTTGGACTTTCCTGGTCAAACGGTCCGGTCGCGCTGCCCATCGTCGAAAGGTGCACTCTCGTCGCCGGCGATGGCGGTCCGATCTTCTATATGGCCGGAGCGAACATGGCGGGACGTGGTGTCCAGCAATTCCTGCGCAGCGGCGCGGAGCGTCTGCATGTCGTCGACGAGCAATTCGACTTTCTCCACGACCTGAAGTGCCATCTCCGCCGCGCCTTTGGCACTGCTGCCGGTCAGCGCCAGGGAAAGATTGCACAACTGGGCGACCAGTGTCGCTATATCGTGATCCATCACGCGCATGATGCGCTGATCCAGACAACTCGAATCCTGGGAAGGCTGCATGAGGTTCTCCATAACACTCATCGAGGATAGCACATGGCCACCACCCGCCTTAACCGCTTAGCGGCGTTTTGCTATCACCTTCTCACTTGATCGAAGAGGCACTCTCATCGGGTTTCCGGACTCTTTGCCGCCAGGACAGGTCGACTGAGGACGTACCTCTAGGAGAACCCTCATGAAACGCCCTCTACTCCTGTCCTCCGCCCTGCTCCTCAGCCTCATGCTGGGTGGCTGCTTCGATCGCGACCAGTCGGATCAACAGAATCGCTCGAGCGGTGAAAAGGCATCCGTGCAGATGCAGAAAAGCGATGGCGACAAGTAGGCCCACCCCTGCTTGGTAAATAAGCCTTTGATCGCTATTAAATTTTTCTTGACGAATTTTTCCTTGGCCCTATACTGAGCCCCATCGGACGCGGGATGGAGCAGTCTGGTAGCTCGTCGGGCTCATAACCCGAAGGTCGTTGGTTCAAATCCAGCTCCCGCAACCAAATTCGAAAAAACCACTCTCTTGAGTGGTTTTTTTTTGCGCTGAATTTGACCCAGGTCAGATCCAAGCGGTGCGAACTTGGCAGCTGCAAGAGCTACAAAGGTTGGTATAGAGCTTTTTTATCTGTACAAGGCTTGGCAAACCGCGCGCGACCAGTAATCTGACGCGCGTTCCTGTCTAGAGGAGTTTGCATGACTGCACCTGATCCAGCCAAAGAGGTCTCCTCGAAGCCGGCATCCCCTGCGGACCACCCCGTAGCGCCCCCTCAAGCGCTACCCTGGCGCCTTTTGGAGCGGTTGACGGCCTATCGACAACCCATCGAACTGGGCGTCACCCTGGTACTGTTCGCCGCCGCCTTGGTGGTCTGCTGGCACCTGCTCAGCAGCATCGATGGCGAAGCCCTTCACGATGCCCTCCACGATATCCCCCATTCCTCGCTGATCGGCGCCCTCATCGCCGCGGCCGCCGGTTTCACCATCCTGCTCGGTTACGAGTGGTCGGCCATGCGCTTCGCCGACGTCAAGTTACCGGCCCGAACCTGGACCATGGGTGGTCTTACCGCCTTCGCCATCGGCAACGCGATCGGCCTGTCCATGCTGTCCGGCGGCTCGGTGCGCTATCGCCTCTATGCCCGTCAGGGGCTCAGTGCCCTGGAAGTGGCGCAGATGACGGTATTCTCCAGTCTGGCGCTGGGCACCGCCCTGCCGCCGCTGGCCGCCATCGCCGCCCTGACCAACCTGCCGGCCTCCACCCAGGCCTTGCGCGTGCCGGAAGCTGTCATCGTCACGGTGGCTGCCCTGATCCTGATCGGCTATGCCGTGGGCATCCTGGCGCTGCGTCGCTGGCGCGCGCCCGAGCAGCCGTGCGCCCATGCCCTGCACTTCCGCATCGGCAAGCGCGCCCTGCGCCTGCCGACCCTGCGGCTGTCCGTGCTGCAGCTGGTGATCACCATCCTCGACGTGACCGCCGCCTCGATGGTGCTCTATCTATTGCTGCCCACGGCGCCGCCCTTCGGTGCCTTCCTGCTGGTCTACCTGCTGGCCCTGGCCGCCGGGGTGCTCAGCCATGTTCCGGGCGGTGTCGGCGTGTTCGAAGCGGTACTGCTGGCCGCTTTCGCCAATGAGCTGGGCGCCGCGCAGCTGGCCGCGGCGCTGGTGGTCTACCGCCTCTTCTATGTACTGCTGCCGTTCGTGATCGCCTGCCTGGTGCTGCTGTTCAGCGAAGGCCGGCGCCTGCTGTCGAACAGCCCGGCCGTACGGGTCGCCTCCGGCCTAGCCGCACCCATCCTCGCCATCCTGGTTTTTTTTTCTGGGGTGGTGCTGCTTTTTTCTGGGGTCACCCCTGAAATAGACACCCGCCTGGAGGGCATGGACTTCCTGCTCCCCCAGCGGCTGATCGATGCCTCCCACCTGGGCGCGAGCCTGATCGGCGTCGTCTGTCTATTGCTGGCGCAGGGATTGCGCCGGCGCCTCTCCGCGGCTTGGGCGGTGACCTTGGTTTTGCTGCTGCTGGGCTGCCTGCTGTCCCTGTTGAAAGGTTTCGACTGGGAGGAAGCCTCCATTCTGGCGATGACGGCCGCGCTGCTCGCCATCTTTCGTAAATCCTTCTATCGCCGCAGCCGGCTGATGGAGCAGCCCTTCTCGCCGCTGTACGTGACCGCCAGCATCTGCGTGGTCGCCGCCTCGGTGTGGCTGCTGCTGTTCGCCTACCAGGATGTCCCCTACGAAACGCGTCTGTGGTGGCAATTCGCGCTGGACGCCGATGCCCCGCGCGGCCTGCGGGCCGCCCTGGGCAGCTCCGTCCTGCTGCTGATCATCGCCCTGGGCTGGCTGCTGCGCGCCGCGCCGCCGCCCATCGAAGCGCCCACCGGCGCCGAGCTCGAGCGCGCCTTCGGCATCGTGCGCAAGTCCAGCCAGCCGGATGGCGGCCTGGTGATGACCGGGGACAAGGCCCTGCTCTTCCACGAAAGCGACGATGCCTTCCTGATGTACGGACGGCGGGGCCGCAGCCTGATCGCCCTGTTCGATCCCATCGGCCGCTCCCAGCCCCGCGCCGAGCTGATCTGGAAATTCCGCGACCTCTGCGACCTGCACCATGCACGCCCGGTGTTCTACCAGGTACGGGCGGAGAACCTGCCCTTCTACATGGACATCGGTCTCACCGCGCTCAAGCTCGGCGAAGAGGCGCGGGTCGACTTGCATGCCTTCGATCTCGACAGCAAGGGCAAGAAGGACCTCAGATACACCTGGAATCGTGGTCAGCGCGATGGCCTGGCCATCGAATTCCACGCCCCGGGCGAGGCGCCCCTGGACGAGCTCAAGGCCATCTCCGACGTCTGGCTGGAAAGCAAGCAGGTGCGCGAGAAGGGCTTTTCCCTGGGTCGCTTCGATCCGACCTATCTCAGGCACTTCCGCATCGCCGTGGTGCGCTTCCAGGGCAAGGCGGTGGCCTTCGCCAACCTCCTGGAGACCGAACGCCCGGATCTGGCCAGCATCGACCTGATGCGGGTCACCGCGGATGCGCCCAAGCAGACCATGGAATTCCTCATGCTCGGGCTGATCCTGCACTTCAAGGCCGCCGGCTTCGCGCGCTTCTCGCTGGGCATGGTCCCGCTGGCCGGCCTGCATCCCCGCCGCGGCGCCCCCATCACCCAGCGTCTGGGCGCCATGGTGTTCAGACGTGGCGAACAGTTCTATAACTTCCAGGGGTTGCGCCGCTTCAAGGACAAGTTCGATCCGGAATGGGAACCGCGCTACATGGCGGTCCCCGCCGGCCTGGATCCCTTGGTCGCCTTCGCCGATACCGCCGCCCTAATCGCCGGGGGTTATACCGGCCTGGTCAAACGTTGAGACTCCTATGCTGAAACGTGCACTCGCAGTACTGCTCGTCATCCTGCTGATCGCGGGGGGCCTCGGCTGGTGGTGGCTCCATCGCTGGCCCTCGGCGCCCCAGGTCAAGGTCATGGCGCAGCCGGACGGTCGCCTGCTGACCATGGCCGCGCCCAAGGGCGAGCCACACGCTCGCGTGGTTCTGGCCACACCTGCGGATCTGCAGCTGGCGGACGCCGATCTGCTGGGGCTGGCGACCAACACCGGCGCCGAGATCGTCCAGTACGAGGTCCAGGTCTCCAACAACTGCCAGGCGCAGAACGACGACTTCGCCAACGCCGCCAAGCAGCTGAGCGGCGCGCCGACCTTTGTCGGCGGCATCGGCCCGGGCGCTGCCCGCGCCTGGCGCTGGCTGGCCACCCAGGACAACCCGAAGGCCGCCGCCCTGAGCGTTGGCTTCAACCTGGAAACCCTGGATTGCCCGGACGCCCTGCCCGCCAAGGCGGCAGCCGGCCAGTGGCACATCGCCTGGAACGATCATCCGACCGATGATTCGGCGATCTTCGTGCGTCAGCAGAGCAATGCCGACCTGACCATCGCCGACTACGGCACCGCCCTGCCGGTGGTGCTGCGTACCCAGCTCAAGAACCGCCTGCTGGGTCAGCACAACGACATCCCGACCATCGAGATGCCGGCCGATCCCGACGTCAAGCCCGGCCATCCCGACGTGGTGACCATCTTCTACTCCGGTGACGGCGGCTGGCGCGACATCGACCGGCTCTCCGCCCAGGCCATGAACGAAGCGGGCTATCCGGTGGTTGGTGTGGATGCGCTGCGCTACTTCTGGCAGCACAAGAGCCCGGAACAGGTGGCCGCCGACCTGGCCAACCTGATGCAGGAATACCGCGAGAAGTGGAACGCCAAGCACTTCGTGCTGGCTGGTTACTCCTTTGGCGCCGATATCCTGCCGGCGGTCTACAACCGCCTGCCCAAGGCGGATCAGGACCAGGTGACCTCGCTACTGCTGCTGGCCTTCAGCCGCAAGAGCAACTTCGAGATCGCCGTGGAAGGCTGGCTGGGCAAGCCGGGTGACGAAGCCGACACCCTGCCGGAAACCAGCAAGATCCCCGCCGCCAAGCTGTTCTGCGTCTATGGCGAGGAAGAGAAGGACGACAGCGGTTGCACCCAGCCGGGCCAGCCGGGTGAGAAGCTGGGGCGTCCGGGCGGTCACCACTTCGACGAGAACTACGACAAGCTGGCCGACTTCATGGTCAAGGCCATCGAGGCCCGTACGCCGCAATAGCGTATCCCGTCCGGGCCTGCGGGCCCGGACGAACGGCCGGAACAAGGAGCCGGTCTCCCGCGGTCTATGGCTGCAACAGCCACGGAGACCCCCGACATGAGCACACCGCTTTCCGCCGATGCCGCCAGCAAGATCCTGGTGGATGCCTTCCAACCCCTTGGCTGCGTGGTGTCGTCCGGTGCGGATGGCCATGACCTGGCACTGGGCGTGGTGGATGCCCAGGGCAAGACGCTCTATACCGAAGAACAGCTCGGCGAAGCGGACTACGCCGATCCCCTGCGCCTGGCCGGCTACATCGGCACGGTACGCAGCGAGCTGGAGAGCCGGGGCCAGACCCTCGACAGCTGGCAGATGCCCTTCATCACCGATCCCGACGCCCTCCCCCCGCCAGTGTTCAACTAGGCAAAGAAAAGGCCCCTGCTGGGGCCTTTGTGCTTTTCGCGCTCGGCTAGATCTCCACCTGGGTACCCAGTTCGATCACCCGATTCACCGGCAGCTTGAAGAATCTCAGGTTGCCGTTGGCGTTCTTCATCAGGAAGACGAAGAGATTCTCGCGCCAGGGCGCCATGCCCAGGCGCTTGGAGGCGATGACCGTCTCCCGGCTGAGGAAGTAGGTGGTACGCATCGGCGTGAAATCCAGTCCCGGATAGGGGCAATGGCTGAGCGCCAGGGGAATGTCTGGTTCGTCCATGAAGCCGTAGTGCAGCACCACCCGATAGAAGCCATCACCGAAGTCCTCGACCTCCATGCGCTCGCCGCGCGACACCCGCGGACGATCCTCGTAGCGCACCGTGAGCAGCACCACCTGCTCGTGCAGCACCTGGTTGTGCAGCAGGTTGTGCAGCATGGCGTGGGGGACTACGTCGGTACGGGCGGTCAGGAACACCGCGGTGCCCTTGGCGCGGAACGGCGGTTGGGCGCGGATGCTGCTGATGAAGATCGGTAGCGGCAGCGCGCCGTCGTCCAGGCGCTCCACCACCAGTTGCCGGCCCCGCTTCCAGGTGGTCAACAGGATGAAGATGACGATACCGGCGATCACCGGGAAGGAGCCGCCGGAAAAGATCTTCGGCGCATTGGCGGAGAAGTACAGCACGTCCACCAGCAGGAAGCCGATCAGCAGCGGCACCATGATCCAGCGCGGCCATTTCCACAGCAGCAGGATCACCGCCGACACCAGGCAGCTGGTGATCAGCATGGTGCCGGTCACCGCCACGCCGTAGGCTTCGGCCAGGTTGGCCGAGGACTGGAAGGTCAGGATCAGGAAGATCACCCCCAGCATCAGCGCCCAGTTCATCAGCGGAATGTAGATCTGCCCCTGCTCCTGGCTGGAGGTGTGCTGGATCTGCATGCGCGGGATGTAGCCCAGCTGGATGGCCTGGCGGGTCATGGAGAAGGCGCCGGTGATCACCGCCTGGGAGGCGATGACGGTGGCCAGGGTCGCCAGGCCGATCATCGGCAGCAGCAGCCATTCCGGGGCCAGCAGATAGAAGGGATTGCGCACCGCCGCGGGATCGGCGAGCAGCAGCGCGCCCTGACCGAAGTAGTTGAGCACCAGCCCCGGCAGCACCAGCAGCAGCCAGGCTCGGGCGATGGGCTTGCGGCCGAAGTGCCCCATGTCGGCGTAGAGCGCCTCGGCGCCGGTCAGCGCCAGCACCGCCGCGCCCAGCACGATGAAGCCCTTCACCGGGTTATCGGCGAAGAATTGCACCGCCCAGTAGGGATTGAAGGCCTTGAGCACCTCGGGCTGCTGGACGATGCCATAGACACCCAGGGCGCCCAGGGTGGTGAACCAGAGCACCATCACCGGCCCGAAGAACTTGCCGATGGTGGCGGTACCGCGCTTCTGGATGGCGAAGATGCCGACCAGGATCACCAGCGCGATGGGCACCACCCAGGCTTCCAGACCATCGAAGGCCAGTTCCAGGCCCTCCACCGCCGACAGCACCGAGACCGCCGGGGTGATCATGCTGTCGCCATAGAAGAGTGCGGCGCCGAACAGCCCCAGCAGCACCAGGGTGGTGGCCAGGCGCGGCGAGCCCTGGGCGGCACGCCGGGCCAGGGCGGTGAGCGCCATGATGCCGCCCTCGCCCTGGTTGTCGGCACGCATGACGAAGGTGATGTATTTGAGGGTGACGACCCAGATGAGCGACCAGAAGATCAGCGACAGGATGCCGAGCACACTGTCGTGATTCAGCGGCAAGCCGTAGTGCGGCGAAAAGACTTCCTTGAGGGTATAGAGAGGACTGGTGCCGATGTCGCCGTATACCACACCGGTGGCGAGCACGATCATTCCCAAGGCCGAAGGGGCTTTACCACCGTGCTCGTGTTCCGGACGGCTCATGCAGGGCTCCTAGAGTCTAAAATCGGCGCATCCTGCGCCGAAGCGGCGTCAGGATCAAGTTGAAAAGGCCGGTAGCGTGGCGCGCGCAACCTCTCAGCGCAGCGCTTCCAGCACCATAGACTCCTTGGTCGGCAAAAAGCTCTGCGCGGTCGCCAGGACCTGCCTGCCCCTTCCAAGCAGCGGCAGAGATGGCTAGAATCGCGCGTTTTTTGATCAAGGCGCCTCCTGAGCGCCCCGCCGAGGTTAGCCCATGTCCATCCAAACGTCCGCCCCCAAGGTCGGTTTCGTCAGCCTCGGCTGTCCCAAGGCCACCGTCGACTCCGAACGCATCCTCACCCAGCTGCGCATGGAAGGCTACGAGATCGTGCCGACCTATGAAGACGCCGACGTGGTGGTGGTCAACACCTGCGGCTTCATCGACAGCGCCAAGGCGGAGTCGCTGGACGCCATCGGCGAGGCCATCGCCGAGAACGGCAAGGTGATCGTCACCGGGTGCATGGGTGTGGACGAGGGCAACATCCGCGGCGTGCATCCCAGCGTGCTGGCGGTGACCGGTCCGCAGCAGTACGAGCAGGTGGTCAGCGCCGTGCACGAGGTGGTGCCGCCGCAGCTGGAGCACAATCCGCTGATCGACCTGGTGCCGCCCCAGGGCATCAAGCTGACCCCGCGCCACTACGCCTACCTGAAGATTTCCGAAGGCTGCAACCACAGCTGCAGCTTCTGCATCATCCCCTCCATGCGCGGCAAGCTGGTCAGCCGCCCGGTGGGCGACGTGCTGTCCGAGGCCGAGCGCCTGGTCAAGGCCGGTGTCAAGGAGCTGCTGGTGATCTCCCAGGACACCAGCGCCTACGGCGTCGACCTTAAGTACAAGCTGGACTTCTGGAACGGCCAGCCGGTCAAGACGCGCATGCTGGAGCTCTGCGAGGCGCTGTCGGGCATGGGCGTCTGGGTGCGCCTGCACTATGTCTACCCCTACCCCAATGTCGACGACGTCATTCCGCTGATGGCCGCCGGCAAGCTGCTGCCCTACCTGGACATCCCCTTCCAGCACGCCAGCCCCAAGGTACTCAAGTCCATGAAGCGCCCGGCGTTCGAGGACAAGACGCTGGCGCGCATCAAGCGCTGGCGCGAGATCTGCCCGGAGCTGACCATCCGCTCCACCTTCATCGTCGGCTTTCCCGGCGAGACCGAGGAAGACTTCCAGTACCTGCTGGACTGGCTCACCGAGGCCCAACTCGATCGCGTCGGCTGCTTCCAGTACTCGCCGGTCGAGGGCGCACCCGCCAACGAGCTGGGCCTGGAGCCGGTGGCGGACGAGGTCAAGCAGGAGCGCTGGGAGCGCTTCATGGCTCACCAGCAGGCCATCTCCGCCGCGCGCCTGCAGCTCAAGATCGGTCGCGAGATCGAGGTGCTGATCGACGAGGTGGACGACCAGGGCGCCATCGGCCGTTCCTATGCCGATGCCCCGGAAATCGACGGCAACGTCTATGTCGACAGCGCCAACCCGCTGAAGCCGGGTGACAAGGTCTGGGTGCGGGTCACCGACGCCGACGAGTACGACCTCTGGGCAGAGGCGCTCTGATTCCTAGCTAGTCATGCAGGCGGTGGGTGCCGGGCACATGGGCGTGCCCGGCCGCACTGCAGCTGGCGGTGGTCGCCGACGGCGCCGCCGGCTGACCGAGTTCGCGCAGGATGCCGCAACGGTCCCCTTCGCCCTCTCCCTGGCAGTGGCGCCTCAGGGTCACCAGCTGTTCACGCAGCTGATTCAACTCGCGGATACGCACCTCGACGTGGTGCAGATGGGCGCCGATCAGGGCGTCCACCTGGGCGCAGCCGGGTTCGCGGGTATCGCGCAGGGCCAGCAGGGCGCGAATCTCTTCCAGCGTCATGTCCAGCGACCGGCAATGGCGAACGAAGACCAGGCGCTCGACCTGGCTTTCGTCATAGCTGCGGTAGTTGCTGCTGCTGCGCGCCGCCGGACTCAGCAGCCCTTCGCGCTCGTAGTACCTGATGGTCTCGACGGCGCAATCGGTGCGCCTGGCCAATTCGCCGATCTTCATCATCCTGTCTCGTTGAGCTGAGGTGCACAGCCTGCCGTGCCGGAGCCGCTGCAGCAAGGACGGAAGACGGTCAGGGGGTTGAGGGAGCGACGTTACCGGAGGGGGAAGACATGGATAGTCCGGCTGACGAGGGGCCAGACAGGACGACGCCCCGGCGATGAGTGGGTCGCCGGGGCGTCGAGACAGCCGCCAGATTAGTTGGCGTTGTTCTGGTAGAGCGCGGAGACCCGGTTGGGATGCTCCGACTGGAATTGGGCTTGAGCATTGGCGCGAATCGACTTGCTCGACATATCGCGGCTGGCGGCGGACGCCGTGCCCGACAGCAGACCCATGAACAGGACGGCGACGATGGCTTGGACACCCAGGACTTTCATAGCGAATACCTCTTGGTTGTGCTGTTTCGATAGACACAGCGTACTCCCAGTACTAATTCGCCAAAAAGAGTCCTTTTAGAGAGTGATATTTACCTCTGAGGAAAATATCACCTGGGAACTTCCAGACCTCATGCAGCAGCCCCCGGCCTGACCAGGGGCTCTGGGCCGGCTATCGCAGGTCGCTAAGGTGCTTTTCCAGGCCCATGGCGCGTCCGGCTCCGACACTGGTCAGGTGGAAGAAGCCGTAGTCCTCCAGGTAGGTCCAGCGACTCAGGGGGCCATGGCCCGCCTCGCCATGCCGGCACTCCAGGGTCTTGGCCCGGCCGCTGAGGCTGGCCAATACCCGGCGCGCCTCGCCGTCGCCAACCACCTTGCAGGACAGCCTGATCTCGCGCTGCTCGGCGCCCTTGAGATTGCCGGTCAGGGTCTGCCGCGCCTGGTAACCGACCTGGCTGCCAACGGCGAGAGCGCGCCAGTCGCCGCTGAAGGTCAGCTGATCCAGGCTGGCGACTTCTTCCACCGGCAGGTTGCCGTTGTCGATACGGGTACGGCGTACCAGGTCGATCAGCCCGCGCCAGGTGAGCGAATCGACCCGGGCCGCCTTGCCCTGGGCACTGAAGCGCAGCAGTCCGGGCTGGGCGCCAGGGCTGACCTGCACCTCTTCGCGATAGGCATGGGTCTGGCCTTCGTAGCGGCTCTCGCCCTCCTCCACGAAGCGCTGCACAACCACCCGCGGCGCGGGCAGCGCCAACGCCTTAAGTGCCTGCAGGGGCTGCGCCTGGGCCGCGGGTAGTTCGCCGGGAGGCGGCGGAGCAGCCGGCGGTGTGGCGGCGGCCCTGACCTCTTCCATGCGCGGCGTAGCCAACAAGGCGTCTCGCCGATCACAGGCGGCTTCCAGCAGGGTACGCCGTTCGGCCGGCGCCGCCGTGAAGGCTTCCTGGCCCTGGGCGCTAGGCTGGCTGTCGGTCACCCGCCCCGCATCGTCCAGGCCGTAGCGCGCCAGCAGCAGGTAACGGCGCGCCGTGCAGTCGGCCGCCAGGGATTCGCGCCACTGGCGCACCGGAGCACCGTAGCGTGGCGTCTGCAGGGCGACGGGCAGTTGCTGACCCGCCCAGAAACGGCGCACGCCGTTATCGTCCACCAGGCTGTTGCGATCGATCACCAGGGTGTCGCCGCCGGGGCCCCTGGCGAGGGCGCGCCAGTCGGCGTTGGCGGGCCGGGAGCAGAGCGCCGCCACATCGGGACGCTGCTTGAGCGCCGCGACCTTGGCCGCGCTCAGCGGCAAGGGCGCGGCATAGGCATTCACCCGCCCCGGATAGACCCGCTGAGCGCCATCCAGGTAGAGCAATTCGGCCTGGTCAGCCGCGCAATCCAGGGAGACCAGAGCGGAGCCGCCATCGGCCAGGGCGAGCGCCAGCTGCAGACGCGAACCCTCGCGCAGAACGCTCTCGGCGATGATAGGACGGGCGAAGAGGTCGTCGGCCCCGGTCGGGGCTTCGGCCGGCGGCTGCTGAGTGCTGCAGCCCGCCAGGAGCGACAGCAGGCAAAGGGCGGAAAAACGGCTGGAGATCATGGATCCTCTCGGCAGGGAACCGCGATACACGTCGCGAACAGCAAATTGACCTGAACGAAATGCGTCTGGCGCGGATCAATAAAGGAAGCATGCCGCTTGGCATGACCTCCCCCGTTTCCCCACACGAGGTGCATTTATGAATACCGATCAGATCATAGGCAATGCCAAGGACGCTACCGGCAAGGTCCAGGATAGCTTTGGCGCGGCGACCGGCAATGCCGACTGGCAAGCCCAGGGCAAGGCCCGTCAGCTGGAAGGCAAGCTGCAGGAGCAGTATGGCCAGGCCATCGACTGCGCGCGCAACGTGACCGCCGACAAGCCCTTCACTGCCCTGGCCATCGCCGGCGGCGTCGGCTTCGTGCTGGGCGTACTGCTTTCGCGCTCCTGATCGGAGACGCGGGGCTGGCCGCTGCGCCAGCCCCATAGCAAAAAGGCCTGTCTAGACAGGCCTTTTTGCTATGGGTTCGTCATTGCTCCAGGGTCACCAGGTGCTTGTGCACCGCATCGACGATGTCGCTGATGTTGAACGGCTTCTGAAACACGGAATCGAACAGCTCCGAACTCTCCTGAGCCAGATGCGCCTGGGCGCCGCTCATGAGGATAATGGGCAGATGCTGCAAGCCCTGACGTTCACGCAGGGCCTCTGCCAGCTCGCGGCCGTTCATCACCGGCATCATGAAATCGGTGATGACCAAGGACGGTAGTTCGCGATCGAAGACGTCAAGCGCTCGGCGACCATTGCTCGCCTTGACCACCATGTAGCCTTCGTCTTCGAGGGCGAAGGCCAGGATGTCCGCTATCAGGAATTCGTCATCGACTACCAGTATCGTCGTCATCTGGAGATTCTCCCACCCGACGCGATCATGGTTGTGTGGAGGGCATGGCTGAACCTGAAAGTACCTTCACCATGTCTTTGAATGCCTTTTTCAGTTCGATTCCCGAGTCGTCGATGATCAGTTCGCACAGCGCTGGATCGTAGATGCTGTCCCTGACCTTGAGGATCGACAGCACCCGCTTGATCTCGGCCTCGGCCTCGACGAATCGCAGCAAAATCAGATTGTCCGCCATGCTGGAAAGTTCGGGCGCCGGCGCGGCGATGTCCGCGCCAAAGACGTCGCGCAATTCCCAGGTGGCTAGAACTGTGACGCCCTGGGTACGCAGCTCGTTCAGTAGCGCGCTGAAGTATTCGATGAGCCGTCCTTGCGGCAGGGCGAAGCGGGCGATGGCGCCCAGGCTGTCGATCACCAGCCGCTTGATGCCGTGCCGTCTGACCATGGCCAGCAGTTCGAGACCGACCTCGTCGAGGCGCATCTCGGTGGTCGGTTGCCAGTGCAGATGCAAGGCGCCCTCGTCGACCCGGCTGGCCAGATCGAGGCCCAGGGCACTCGCCTTGAGCAGCAGTCGCTCCGGGGGCTCGTAGAAGCCGAACATCAGCGCGGGCGCTTCCGGCGTCGAGGCCGCCAGGAAGTTGAGACTGATGGAGGTCTTGCCGGCACCCGATGGCCCCATGAGCAGGGTGGTCGAACTCTCCGGCAGGCCGTTTTCGATCATCGCATCCAGCGACGCCATGCCACTGGGCACGCGCTGGTGACTGACGCGATAGGTCGCGCCGGCAGAAGGATCGCGATACAGCGCCTCGAGGCGCGGAAACACGGTGATGCCGGCATCGGAGATGGTGAATTCGTGAAAGCCCGGCAGCGCGCCGCTGCCACGGGTCTTGCGCAACGCCAGGCGGCGGATGGTGCGACTGCCGATTTCTTCCTCGTGCAGATCCAGCACACCATCGACCATGGTGTGTTCCGGGCTGCCGTCCTCGAGACGCGCGCTGGTGAGAAAGATGACCGTGCAACCGGCAAAGGCCGCATGCCCCTGCAACTCGGCGATGAATTTCTTGGTGTCGATCGGCGTTTCCGCGCGCGACCGGGCATTGAGCAGGCCATCGACCACCAGCAGACTGGCCTTCTGCCGGCTGATCTCGCGACGCAGCAGGCGGACCACCTCGTCCAGCCCCTCACCTTCCATGGTGTCGAAGGCACTCAGGTACTGGACCTGGTCGCCGATGCAGGAGCGGTCGAAGAAATCCAGCGTGGAAAAGAACTGGAACATCCGCTCGTGGGTTTCCGACAGCATGGTGGCGAACAGAACCCGCCCACCGCCGCGCACATGGTTGAAGGCGATCTGGTTGGCCATGATCGATTTGCCGGAACCCGGACGCCCCTGGATGACATAGGACGCACCTGCAACCAGGCCTCCCTTCAAGATCTCATCCAGCCCCTGGATACCGGTTACGACGCGCGCGAGTCGATTCAAGAACGATGCCTCAAACTAATGTTGTGCCTGGGACGCCTAGCCGCGGGCATCCAGTCCTTCGCAGGCAAGAGCCTATAAGGGTGATAACCAAATAGCCAGCCGGACGGCTGGATCTCAGCCGCGTTTGCGAATCAGTCCTTCCTGGGCCACCGAGGCCACCAGCTGACCCGCGCGGTTGTAGATGCTGCCGCGGCACAGACCGCGGGCACCACCGGCCCAGGGGCTGTCGATGGCGTACAGCAGCCAGTCGTCCAGGCGGAAATCGCGGTGGAACCAGACCGCATGGTCGAGACTGGCGATCTGCAGCGAGCGATCCCAGAAGCTGGTGCCATGGGGCAGCAGCGAACTGGGCAGCAGATTGAAATCCGAGGCGTAGGCCAGCAGATAGCGATGCAGGGCCGGCTGGTCCGGCAGGTCGCCGGTGGCGCGGAACCAGACGTGGCGGACCGGTTCGGTGGGCTGCGGCTGGAAGGGGTCGGTAAAGACCACCGGGCGCATCTCGATCGGGCGCGGGCCGAGCAGCTTGTCGCGCAGCGGCGCAGGAATCAGCTCGGCATAGCGCTGGGCGTGGGCGATTTCCGATTGCAGGGTCTCGGGTGCCGGTACCTCCGGCATGGTCGTCTGATGCTCGAAACCCGGCTCCTCGATATGGAAGGAGGCGCTGCAGAAGAAGATCGGCTGCTCGCCCTGGAAGGCGGTGACCCGGCGCGTGGAAAAGCTTCCGCCGTCGCGAATGCGATCCACCTGGTAGGTCACCGCCTCAACCGCCGACCCGGCGCGCAGGAAGTAACCGTGCAGCGAGTGCACCCGGCGCTCCACCGGCACGGTCTGGCTGGCCGCCGACAGCGCCTGCCCCAGGACCTGACCACCAAAGAGCTGGGGAAAGCCCAGATCCTGGCTGCCGCCCCGATACAGATCGGGGGCCAGAGATTCGAGGGTCAGTAGATCGACCAGGTTGTCCAGCACCTTGCTCATGGGTAGGGTTCCTTGACAGAGAGCGATCATCATACGCAAAACCGGTCAAATCCTGTGCGTTCGCCGTGCTTCCAGACACATTGCTCATCGTATGACGATAACTGGTGGAGCTTGTGGCCGTATAAAGGGTCACAATAAAGGTATCGCTGTCCGCTCGCAGGCTTCCTCTCCATGACCGAAACCGCAAACGCTTCGTCTTTCCACCCCGCCGCGGCCCAGATCGCGGAGCTGGGCAAGGGTCTCGGCCACGACGACATCTTCTTTGCCGCCGTGAAGAAGACCCGGATGCCGATGATCGTGACGGATCCGCACCAGCCGGATAACCCGATCATCTTTGCCAACGAGTCCTTCCTGCGTACCACAGGTTATGCCCTGGACGAGGTGCTGGGTCGCAATTGCCGCTTTCTGCAGGGACCCGACACCCGCCAGGAGCACATCGCCGAGATCCGCAACGCCATCCGCGAGCAGCGCGACTGCGACATCGAGTTGCTGAACTACCGCAAGGACGGCTCGACCTTCTGGAATGCGCTGTTCATCTCGCCGGTGCTCGATCCCGCGGGTCAGCTGCGCTATTTCTTCGCCTCGCAGCTCGACGTCTCCCGCCGCCGCGACGCCGAAGACGCCCTGCGCCAGGCGCAGAAGATGGAAGCCCTGGGTCAGCTCACCGGCGGCATCGCCCACGATTTCAACAACCTGCTGCAGGTGATGGTCGGCTACCTGGATATCCTGAGGATCAACCTGGACCGCCCGGAACTGGACAGGGACAAAGCCAAGCGCCATGTCGACAACACCCGCGACGCGGTGAACCGGGCGGCGACCCTCACCCAGCAGCTGCTGGCCTTCGCCCGCAAGCAGCGCCTGACCGGGCGCGCGGTGGACCTGAACAAGCTCATCAATGCCCGCCAGAGTCGCCTGGCCCAGGCCCTGGGCGGCCCCTTCCGCTTCATCTTCCGCCCGGCACCGGCGCTGTGGAATTGCCGGCTCGATCCGATCCAGCTGGAGACGGCGCTGCTCAACATCGTCGACAACGCCCGCCTGGCCATGCAGGAGCGCGGCACCGGCACCCTGACCCTGGAAACCCTCAACGTCGAGGTCAATGGCCAGGACCTGGCCCATGGCGGCCTGGCCCAGGGGCATTATGTCTGCATAGCCTTGACCGACACCGGCTGCGGCATGTCGACCGACGTGCTCGGGCGCGCCCTGGACCCCTTCTTCACCACCCGCGACGAAGGCCAGGGCAGCGGCCTGGGCCTGTCCATGGTCTATGGTTTCCTCAAGCAGTCGGGCGGCCTGGTCAGGCTCTATTCCGAGGTCGGCATAGGCACCTCGGTGCGTCTCTACTTCCCCGTTTCCGAAGAGGAGGCGCGCGAACACCCGGCGCCCCTGCCGACCCCGCACGAGGACAGCGGCGGTTCCGAGACCATCCTGGTGGTGGACGATCGCCCGGACGTGGCGGCCCTGGCCCAGGCCATCCTGGAAGAGACCGGCTATCAGGTGCTGGTCGCCCACAATGGCCAGCAGGCGCTGGACATTCTCGCGCGCGAACCCACCATCGACCTGCTGTTCAGCGATCTGATCATGCCTGGCGGCATGAATGGCGTGATGCTGGCCAAGGAGGCCCAGCGGCGGCAGCCCGAGTTGCGCATCCTGCTCACCACCGGCTACGCCAACAACGCCCTGGAATTGGAGGAAGGCAACGGCGAGCGTTTCCCCATCCTCAACAAGCCCTATGGCCGCCAGGACCTGACCCGCTGGATCCGCCGCATGCTGGACAGCGCCCAGCCATGAAAGAGGAGGCCCTGGAGCGCGAGCCCGCCAGCTGCGACACCGGGCAGGATGGCCCAGTGGACCTCCAGAGCTTTCTGGCCTGCCTGGAGCGGGTGGGCAACAGCCCCAGCCAGGTCTCGGTGCAGCACCTGATCGACGCCATCGGCAGTCGCTCCTTCGGCCCCATGATCCTCCTGCCGGGCGTGCTGGCGATCTCGCCGCTCACCGGCATTCCCGGTATCGCCACCGCCATCGCCGTCTTCGTGATGCTGGTGAGCGGTCAGCTGCTACTGGGGCGCGATCACTTCTGGCTGCCGCGCTGGGTGCTGCAGCGCTCCGTCTCCCGCGGCAAGCTGCGCAAGTCGCTGCGGCTGCTGCAGAAGCCGGCGCGCTGGGTCGACAAGGTGGTCAAGTCGCGGCTGCGGGTACTCACCTCGCGCCCGGCGCACTTCGTCACCGCCCTGCTCTGCATCCTCATCGCCGCGACCATGCCGGTGCTGGATCTGGTGCCCTTCGCCAACACCACGGCGGGGCTGGCGCTGACCTCCTTCGCCCTGTCGCTGATCGCCCGCGACGGCCTGCTGTTTCTCCTGGCGCTGGGTTTCTGTACCGGTATCCTCTGGTTCATCCTGGAGCTCCTGGTGTTTTGAGCACACGCCTGCCCCTGGTCTACCACGAGGACTACAGTCCGCCCTTCCCCGCTGGCCATCGTTTTCCGATGGAGAAATTCCGGCTGCTGCACGAACACCTGAGTGCCAGCGGCATCCTGGGCGCGGACAACTGGCAACGGCCCGAACTCTGCCCGGACGAGCTACTGGCGCTGGCGCATGCCCCCGATTACATCCAGGCGTTCAAGGCCGGCGAACTGCCGCCGCCGCTGCAACGCCAGCTGGGCCTGCCTTGGAGCGAAGCCCTGGTGCGCCGCACCATCCGCGCCGTGGGCGGTTCCCTGCTCACCCTGGAGCTGGCGCTGCGTCATGGCCTGGCCTGTCACCTCGCCGGGGGTACCCATCATGCCCATCACGACTATCCGGCCGGCTTCTGCATCTTCAACGACCTGGCGATCCTGGCGCTGTCGCTGCTGGAAAGCGGACGCGCCGGACGGGTGCTGATCCTGGACTGCGACGTCCACCAGGGCGACGGCACGGCGCGCATCCTCGCCGAGGTGCCCGACGCCGTCACCGTCTCCCTGCACTGCGCCACCAACTATCCGGCGCGCAAGGCGCAAAGCGACTGGGACATCCCCCTGCCCCGCGGCCTGGACGACGCCGGCTACCTGCGGGTGCTCGACGACGCCCTGGGTTACCTGCTGCCGCTCCACCAGCCCGACGTGGTGCTCTACGACGCCGGGGTGGACGTCCATCGCGACGACGCCCTGGGCTATCTCGAATTGACCGATGCCGGTCTCGCGGCGCGCGACGGTTTCGTCTTGCGGCGCTGCCTGGCGGCAGATATACCCGTGGTGGGAGTGATCGGCGGCGGCTATTCGGCCGATCGCCTGGCCCTGGCCCGTCGTCACGGCATCCTCCATCACACGGCGACCCAGGTCTGGCACGAGCTCGGCCTGCATTGAACAGGAGTTTCCATGAGCAAGACCGCCAAGACACCCGAATCCAGCCAGGCACGCCTGGCCGTGCTGATCGACGCCGACAACGCCCCCGCGGCCATCGTCGATGGTCTCATGGCCGAGATCGCCCGCTTCGGCGTGGCCAGCGTCAAGCGCATCTACGGTGACTGGACCCAACCCCAGCTCAACAGCTGGAAGAAGGTGCTGCTCGACCACTCCATTCAGCCGGTGCAGCAATTCGGCTACACCAAGGGCAAGAACGCCACCGACAGCGCCCTGATCATCGACGCCATGGACCTGCTCTACACCCGCCGCTTCGACGGTTTCTGCCTGGTCTCCAGCGACAGCGACTTCACCCGCCTGGCGGCGCGACTGCGCGAGGAAGGACTGACGGTCTACGGCTTCGGCGAGGAGAAGACGCCGGATCCCTTCGTTTCGGCCTGCGACAGATTCATCTACACCGAGATCCTCAGGTCCAAGCCGCGGGAAGAGCCGCGCGAGGCCGCCGGCGCCAGCGACAAGCCCGCCACCACCAATCGCGGCAAGCCCAAGCTGAGCACCATCCTCAAGCTCATCGAGCAGGCGGTGGAAGACGCCTCCGACGAAGGCGGCTGGGCCAATCTGGGCATGGTCGGGGCCAACCTCGGCAAGGTGCGTCCGGATTTCGACGCCCGCCTCTATGGGCACCGCAAATTCAGCGGCCTGGTCAAGGCCCATGGCGATCGTTTCGAAGTCCAGGAACGCGATCCCGCCGACGGCAGCGCCGGCAAGGCCGTCTATATCCGCAACCGCTGACGCCGCTGCGCCTGCCCGGCTCTGGCCCGGGCAATAGCGGCGAAAAGTCGCGAACTGTCGCTATCAGATCGCCATACCACCGGTCCGACCTCGCGGAACCGCTCGGCTTACGGCGGCCTCCACCCTAGGTGCTTACCGCCCTACGGAGACCGCCATGCGAGCCTTGACCTACCACGGTGCCCACGATGTCCGCGTCGATACCGTCCCCGATCCGACCATCCAGGACGCCGACGACATCGTCCTGCGGGTGACGGCCACGGCCATCTGCGGTTCGGACCTGCACCTCTACCGCGGCAAGATTCCCACCGTCGAACACGGCGATATCTTCGGCCACGAATTCATGGGCATCGTCGAGGAAACCGGCCCGGCCGTCACTGCCGTGCAGAAAGGCGACCGGGTGGTGATTCCCTTCGTCATCGCCTGTGGCAGCTGCTTCTTCTGCAACCAGGATCTCTACGCCGCCTGCGAGACCACCAATACCGGTCGCGGCGCCATCCTCAACAAGAAACAGATCCCGCCGGGTGCGGCGCTGTTCGGCTTCAGCCACCTCTATGGCGGCGTACCGGGCGGCCAGGCCGAATACGTGCGGGTGCCCAAGGCCAACACCGGTCCCTTCAAGGTGCCCGGCACCCTGGCCGACGAAAAGGTGCTGTTCCTGTCCGACATCCTGCCCACCGCCTGGCAGGCCGTGCTCAACACCGGCATCGGCCAGGGATCGAGCATCGCCATCTATGGCGCCGGCCCGGTCGGCCTGCTGTCCGCGGCCTGTGCGCGGATGCTGGGCGCCGAGCGCATCTTCATGGTCGATCACCACCCCTATCGGCTGGCCTATGCCCAGCAGACCTATGGCGTCATCCCGATCAACTTCGACGAAGACGACGACCCGGCCGCCACCATCATCGAGCAGACGCCCGGCAAGCGCGGCGTCGACGGCGTGGTGGATGCGGTGGGCTTCGAGGCCAAGGGCAGCACCACCGAAACCATCCTCGCCAACCTCAAGCTAGAAGGCAGCAGCGGCAAGGCCCTGCGCCAGTGCATCGCCGCGGTACGCCGTGGCGGTACCGTGAGCGTACCGGGCGTCTATGCCGGCTTCATCCACGGCTTCCTGTTCGGTGACGCCTTCGACAAGGGCCTGACCTTCAAGATGGGCCAGACCCACGTGCAGCGCTATCTGCCGGAGCTGCTCGAACACATCGAGCGCGGTGACCTGGCGCCGGAGGCCATCATCACCCACCGGATGTCCCTGGAGCAGGCGGTCGAGGGCTACAAAATCTTCGACAAGAAGCAGGAGGACTGCCGCAAGGTGATTCTCACGCCCGGGCGCAACGAGCCGCTGATTCCCGAACGACTGGAAGAATCCCTGGCGGCGCCCCTGGGCCAGGCCGGCGTGGTCTAGTCGCGTCGCGTACAATGGCGGTTTTCCTCAGCTCCTGGATGCCGCCATGTCTCTCCTCTCCGCCACGCCCGCCGTCGCTGTCATCGGGGGCGGCCCTGCCGGGCTGATGGCGGCCGAGACCCTGGCCGCCGCAGGCGTCCCTGTGGACCTCTTCGATGCCATGCCTTCGGTAGGCCGCAAGTTTTTGCTGGCCGGCGTGGGTGGCATGAACATCACCCATGCCGAGGAGCAGTCTGCCTTTCGTCAGCGTTATCGCGAGCGTGAGAGCGGCGTCAGCCCCTGGCTCGATAGCTTCGATAGCAACGCCCTGCGCGCCTGGATCCATGAGCTGGGTATCGAGACCTTTGTCGGCACCTCGGGCCGGGTGTTTCCCGCCGACATGAAGGCCGCACCCCTGCTGCGTGCCTGGCTGCATCGCCTGCGCGACCAGGGCGTACGCATCCATACCCGCAGCCGCTGGCTGGGCTGGGACGCCGAGGGCCGGCTGCGCCTGGCCATCCCGGAGGGCGAGCGGCTCCTGCAGCCCCAGGCTACGGTACTGGCGTTGGGCGGTGGCAGCTGGCCGCGGCTGGGCTCGGATGGGGCCTGGCAGGCCCTGCTCGCCGCGCGAGGAGTCGAACTGCGCCCGCTGGAACCGGCCAATTGCGGTTTCGAGGTGGCCGGCTGGAGCGACTTCCTCAAGACCCGCTATGCCGGCGCGCCGATCAAGCCGTCTGCCCTGGCCCTGCCGGGTCAGCCGCCACGCCAGGGCGAATTCGTGCTCACCGACACCGGGATCGAGGGCAGCCTGGTCTATGCGCTGTCCGCCGAAATCCGCAAGGCCATCGAACGGGACGGCCAGGCGACCCTGAGCCTTGACCTGGCGCCGCAGCGTGACCTGGCGGAACTCGGCCGGGCCCTGGCCAGACCCCGCGGCAGCCAGTCCCTGGCCAACCACCTGCGGCGCCACGCCGGGATCGACGGCGCCCGGGCCGCCCTGCTCCGCGAGCTGGCCCCGCCAGAAACCTTCCAGGACATGGGCCGATTGGCCCAGGCCTGCAAGGCCGTGCCCCTCACCGTGGTCAGAGCGCGGCCCCTGGCGGAAGCCATCAGCAGCGCCGGCGGTGTACCCCTGGAAGCGCTGGACGACGGCCTGATGCTCCGGCAGCTGCCGGGCGTCTTCTGCGCCGGCGAGATGCTCGACTGGGAGGCGCCCACCGGCGGCTATCTGCTCACGGCCTGCTTCGCCAGTGGCCGCGCGGCGGGCCAGGGGGTGCTGCGCTGGCTGGCCGCTGGCGGCAGCTCGGCCTGAGCGGTCTTGTCGCGATGCGCCTCTACCGTTCGCGGCCGGCTCCTGTGCTGCCAGACGGCGATCAGCGGCGGTAACATAGGCAGCGATCACGGTACTCATCAGGGATCCATGTCCCCCTCTCAGGCGTTGTCGGAATTCAGGCAGTTGTTGCGCGATCTGGCAGGCGATCTCCGCCAGTTCGGCCGCGACCGGCGCCGCCTGGTCGACGAACTGGAAACCCTGACCTCGGTCCTGCTGGCGATCCTGCTCGGCCACCTGGCCGGGGTTCAGCATGTCGGTTGGGCCGCGTTCAGCGGCTATATCGTGATGAGGTCAGATGTCCGCGACAGTTTCTCGCGCGGCTGCCTGCGGGTGCTGGGCACCTGCATCGGCGCCGCAGGCGCCCTGTTGGTCCTGCGCCACCTGCAGCTGAACCCCTACGAGCAGGCCGTCCTGCTGGGCACAGTGGGCAGCATCACCCTCTATCTGACACTGGTGGGCCGCTATGGCTATGCCTGGTTGCTGGGCGGCCTCACCTACGCCATGGTGGTCCTGGCGAGCCTCCAGGCGCCCGAGCAGCTCGAGCAATACGCCTTGTCACGCCTGTTGGAGGTGGCGCTCGGCACCTCGGCGTGCGTGCTGGTGAGCGCCCTTTCCACCTACGGCGTCCGTGTGCGCCTGTGGCCCAAGGTGCCGACCACGGTGGCCTCGACGCCGCGGACCCTGGGGGTCTGGCAGCCCCTGGCGTTGCGCCATGCGCTGCAGGGAGGTCTGGCCCTGGCCCTGCTGTCCCTGGGCGCGACGGCAGAGATCGGGGTGGATGTCAGCCAGGCGGCCATCACCATCCTGGCGGTCATGGTGGTTCCCTTCGACGGCCTGAGCAGCGCCGGCAAGGCGGTTTCCAGAAGGCTGTTGCATCGAATGCTCGGCTGCCTGCTCGGGGGTGGCCTGGCGGCCCTTCTGCTGTTGGTCAGCCAGGAAAGCCTCTGGCTGACGCTGGCGGGCGTTGCGCTCGGTGTGCTGATCGGCAGACACCTCGAGAATGGTCCGCTCGGTATCGGCTATCTCGGCATGCAGTTCGCGCTGGCGTTTCTGGTGGTGATGGTGCCTGACCACTATGACCATATCGACCCGGTGGCAGGCCTGGCCCGGCTGGGCGGCATCCTGCTGGGTTTTCTGGTGCTGGAGCCGGTGTACTGGCTCTCGACCTGGCTGATCAGGCGCCTGTCACCCGGAAGACCCTAGGGCGCCGCGGCGCCGACCTCAGGCCGGGCGCTCGACGAACTCGGTGGCCGGCGAGCCATCGGCATTGTGCTGGCGGATCACCGCCGGCCGCCCTTCCCCGTCCAGCAGCACCTGGCCGATGCCGGCACCGTTCCACAGTCGCTCGCCGGCCTCGCGGCGATCCGGCAGGCGCGGCTGCAGTTCCCAGCGGCGGCGCTTGGTGAAGCCGTTGAGCGGCGACCAGGGCGCATAGAGCCAGCGATTGAGTCGGTCCAGGGTGGCCAGCAGGCGCGGCGGGAATTCGTTCTTGATGCCGCTGCTGGTGATCTGCCAGAGCCGCGGCTCACCGCGCCGGTCTCGGATGCGGATGTCGTAGACGAAGGAATAGTGCACGTCGCCGGAGAGCACCACGTAGTTGCCCGGGGTGCGGCGGTGGCGAAAGATGTTGAGCATGGTCTTGGCCGCCCCGGGATGGGCCATCCAGTTCTCGGCATCCACCATCAGCGGCTGGCCGAACCAGGTAAAGATGCGCTGCACCGCCTCGATCAGCTTGACCCCGAACATGGGCGCGGCCGAGACGATCACCGCCGAGGGATGGTCCAGCAGGTCCTGCTGCAATTCGCAGAGGGCTTCCCAGTCCATCAGCCCCGAGGGGTGCTCCAGGCGCCGCTCGCTGCGCCAGCGACGGGTCCGGGTGTCCAGCACGATCAGCGGCGGGCTGGTCTTGAGCACGTAGTGCCAGCCCTGGAAGCGCAGCAGGTCGTCGATGCAGGCGTTCTGCGTCGGGCACTCCAGCTTGCCGTCGTCACCCGCCGTGTCCAGCAGCCGGGCCGTGGCCGCCAGGGGTTCGGCCACGGCTTCCGGGGCGTTGCCCCAGGCCTGGCAGAGCAGATAGGCCAGCAACGCATTGCCGAGGATGCGCCGGGAAAAGGGATGGCCGTAGGCGGTCTCTTCCCAGCGGGCGGAGAGGTTCCAGTCGTCGGTGACGTCGTGGTCGTCGAAGATCATCAGCGTCGGCACGCCGGCCAGGGCCCGCGCCGCCTGCGGCAGGGTCGCGACGAAGCCCTCGATGCAGCGCGACTCGGCGGCGTAGCGCTCATCGTCCTTGGCGTCGAGCGCCGGTGGCACCACCTCGATCAGCGTCCAGGGTGTCGGCGACCAGCAGAGCAGATAGAGCGCCAGCACCTCGCTCAGGGTCACCAGGTGGTTGTGGGCATTGGTGGAGGTGAAGATGGGTTTCTCCACCCCACCGAAGAATTTCTCGCGCAGCGCCCGGTTGGACTTGAAGGCCGGCAGCAGGTCCTCGCGGTGGTAGAGGTTGGCGGCATGGGCCATCAGCGCCTCGCTGTCCGCCACTACCGCCCCTTCGAGGTCCTCGCCATAGAGCCCGAGGCGGCGGATCAGCGCCTGCACCGCCAGCAGCATCGGCCCGGCGACGTCATCGGCATAGACCTGGTCGCCCGTGAGCAGCAGCGCCGCCGGCGACTCCTCGGGTGTCGTGCAGCCCTGCAGCAGGCGATCCACGGCAATCAGGCCATCGGCCGAGGCATGGTGGGGCTTGCGGCAGGAGCCATGCAGCAGATGATCGAAACGCGCGCGCAGGACGAAGCGCGGCAATTCGCCCTCGGCGGAGAGCAGATGCGGCGCCCAGTCGCGGATTCCGCCGGCGCTCAGCTGCAGGTCGTAGCGGAGGAAGGTGTCCGTGGGCAACTCGGTGTCCGGCCGGACCTCGATCAGCTGCAGGTAGGCCTGCTCGCCCAGGCGCAGGCACTGGGTCTCCCCCTGCACGCCGAGCTCGGTCGCCCCTTGCCACAGTCGCGGCACGGGCGTCTCGGCCGAGCGGGTCACCAGCCACAGCAGCAACCGGGACGCTTCGGTGCGCCGCAGCAGCGGGCCGGCCAACACCGGGGGCAAGGTAGGGGTAGCGCTCATGGGGTCTCCTGTAGCCACGCAACTGACCACTATGCCGTGCCGGGATTCCGGCTGCAGCCGCCGCCTGGCTACAAAGTTTGAGCGCGCTTCACAGTCGGCCTAGAATTCGCTCCCTTTTCGACGCCATCCGGGCCTGTCATGACCTTTGCCGACCTCGGCCTCATAGATCCGCTGCTGCAGGCGCTCACCGCCCTGGAGCACAGCTCCCCCACGCCCATCCAGCGCCAGGCCATCCCGGCGGTGCTGGCCGGTCGCGACCTGCTGGCCGCCGCCCAGACCGGCACCGGCAAGACCGGCGCCTTTGGACTGCCGCTCCTGCAGCGACTGGTGCAGGAAGGCCCGGCGGTGGCGCCCAACCATATTCGCGCCCTGATCCTCACCCCCACCCGCGAGCTGGCCGAGCAGGTCCATGCCAGTCTGCGCGACTATGCCCAGCACCTGCCCCTGCGCACGGCCGTGGCCTACGGTGGCGTGAGCATCAATCCGCAGATGATGAAGCTGCGCAAGGGCGTGGACGTGCTGGTGGCGACCCCCGGGCGCCTGCTCGACCTGTTCAACCAGAACGCCGTGCGCTTCGACCAGGTACAGCTGCTGGTGCTGGACGAAGCCGATCGCATGCTCGACCTGGGCTTTTCCCGGCAACTGGGCGAGCTGTTCGTCATGTTGCCGCGCAAGCGCCAGACCCTGCTGTTCTCGGCGACCTTCTCCGACGCCGTGCGTCAGCTGGCCGCCCCGGTACTGCGCGATCCCCAGACTATCGACGTCAGTCCGCGCAACACCGCCGCGGTCACCGTCAAGCAGTGGGTGGTGCCGGTCGACAAGAAGCGCAAGACCGAACTCTTCCTGCACCTCTATCGCAGCGGTCGCCATGGCCAGGTGCTGGTGTTCGCCAAGACCCGCAAGGGTGTGGAGCAACTGGTGGAGGCGCTGCAGGCCGAGGGGCTGGCGGCGGAATCCATCCATGGCGACAAGCCCCAGCCCGCGCGACTGCGTTCCCTCGCCCGCTTCAAGGCCGGCGAGGCCGACATCCTGGTCGCGACCGACGTGGCCGCCCGTGGCCTGGACATCCAGGACCTGCCGCTGGTGGTCAACCTGGACCTGCCCATCGTGGCGGAAGACTATGTCCACCGCATCGGCCGGACCGGCCGCGCCGGCAACCAAGGCCAGGCGGTGTCCCTGGTATGCGCCGATGAGGTCGAGCAGCTGGCGGCCATCGAGACCCTGATCGGCCAGATCCTCATGCGCCGCGACGAGCCGGACTTCATCCCCGACCATCGCGTGCCCCAGACCGGCCCGGGCGGCCTGGTCATGAAGAAACCCAAGAAGCCGAAGAAACCCAAGGTGGGTGGTCCGGTATCCGACAAGCCCCTGGGCCGCTGGGTGGAAGACGGCAAGCCCAAGGTCAAGTCGGTGCGCAAGGCGCCGGGTTTCGGCAAGGCGCGCAAGAAGCCCTGAGCCTAGGACGGGTGGACAAGGCTGCGCCGTTGTCCATCCTACGACG